>JAFRVX010000025.1 GCA_017438305.1 Lachnospiraceae bacterium
GTGGAGGAAAGACTTCTTGGCGTGCCCCTCATGAAGCACGAAGTGGAGTTTTTACTCCACGAGAGTGCGGAATGAGGGAGGATGGTGGGAGTGCGAAGCACGGAACCATCCGGAATCTACTTTTGGCGACCATATCATATGATATGCTGATAAAAGATCTTCAGGCATATTCTGAAACAGCAAAAAGGCTTTGAGAAGATAAAACGGCGGTACGGATTCTGCAGAAACTGCCGGCCGGCCGGTTAATGGATCTCCTTCCCGGTGCGGATGCTCCCGGCCTTATGACGAAACTGCAGACTAGTGAAAGGAAAGATCATGCGTAAATTTATCTCAACATCTGATTATCCTGCAGTGGATACGGTATACGGAAGACTCAAAGGCTTCTTTCTGGACGGCCTGTTTATTTTCAGGGGGATCCGTTATGCAAAGGCAAAACGGTTCCAGCCTGCGGAAGAGCCAGATTCCTGGGACGGCCTGAAAGATGCGACCAATTACGGGCCTACGGCGCCCACTTACGGCGATCCCATTCCCTCCGGCGAACTGATGGTGCCCCATCGTTACTGGCCGGAAAACGAAGACTGCCAGTACCTGAATATCTGGACAAAAGCCCTGGATCGGGAAGCGAAGATGCCGGTCCTGGTCTGGTTCCACGGGGGCGGCTTTTCCAACGGCTCGTCTCTGGAACAGGAAGCCTACGACGGGGCTTCTCTGGCCGGCTCCGACGATGTCGTCGTGGTGACCCTGAATCACCGCCTGAACATCCTGGGTTATCTGGATATGTCGTCCTTCGGTGAAAAATATGCCAATTCCGTGAATGCCGGCGTGACGGATCTGGTCATGGCCCTGAAGTGGGTCAAAGCCAACATTGCCGGCTTTGGCGGCGATCCGGACAATGTGACTATCTTCGGGCAGTCCGGAGGCGGCGGAAAAGTAGCGACGCTCTTACAGACGCCTTCGGCGGACGGCCTGTATCACAAGGCTTTCATCATGTCCGGCACCGATAATTTCTACCGGGAAAAAGATGCGCCTCACGGACCCATCGTCCGGGAGATGCTGAAGGTCCTTAATATCCCTGAAGAAGAGGTGGAAAAGCTTGAAAAGATCCCCTACCGTCTGCTGATGAAGGCCTATATCCGGGCCTGCAATCATCTTCAGGTGGGCATTAACTGGGGGCCTGTGGCGAATGAGTATTATCTGGGCCATCCGCTGGACAGCGGCGTCTGGGAATATGCGAAAAAGGTGCCGACGGTGGTGGGGACCGTCATCAACGAATTCTTTGCGATGCGTCCCGGCCATACGGAAAAGACGCCTGAAGAAGAGAAAAGAGCCCGGATCAATGAGATGTACAACGGCCACGGGGATGAGGTGATCGAAGCCTTCCGGGAAGCCTATCCCGGAAAGGACCTGGCTTATCTGGAACGGCTGGATACCTGGGTAAGGCCCGGCGCCGTTGCCTATATGAAAAAACGTGCGGAAAGCCATCCGGAAACCCCGGCCTGGAACTATCAGTTCGCGCTGGTATTCGACATCAACGACGGGACCGGCGCCTGGCACTGCGCGGATATCCCCTTTGTTTTCCGCAATATCGACCGGGTGCCCAGCGCCAATATCGAAGGCGTTACGGACAAACTGGAAGCGGAAATGACGGGTGCGCTTCTGGCGCTTGCCCGGACCGGAGACGTGAATCACTGCGAAATGCCTCTCTGGAAGCCCTTTACCGAGGAAGACCCGGAAACCATGATCTTTGACAGGACCTCTGTCTGCGTGAAGGACGCGGATACGAAGCTTCTTGACCTCATCAGGACCTACGGACCGAAATCCGGCATCCTGACGGCATCCGTCCCGAAGGATACGGAAGAAGAGGAAGGAAGAGCCTGGCTCTATTGACCGGAAAAGAAAACGAAGCCTGAAAGCGGCAGGATATAGACGGCTGCCGCTGATAAGATTCGGAAAAGGACAGAGCTTTCATTCCACAGGACAGAACTGTTATTCAACAGGGCAGTTCTGTCATTCAACAGGAGGACAAATCTTTGAGACTGGCGATCTGGGTGGGCAGCTATCTGCTTCTTCAGGGATGTGTCATCGGCCTTACGGAATTCTGCATACTTCACAGCGGTTTCAGACGGCAGGCGGGCCGGAGGATCTGCCGGACGGTCTGCCGCACGCTTTTTGCGCTGGCGCTTATCATGCCTCTTATGGGCGCTTTTCTGAAGGATGGGAGGGTCAAATTCTTCCTCCAGGCCGCCGGAAATATCGGCATGGGCTTCCTGATGTACTATGGCGGGCTGCTGCTGGCGTTCACGATCATACTGCTGATCGTAAACAAAGCAGCCCGAAAAGCTTTCCGTTTCGGCGGCCTGATCCTCGCTTCGGCCGCGATATCCCTTGTTCTGAATCTTTACGGTCTGTCCCATGCGCAGAAGACCGTCGTAAAGACTTATGAGATAACGCTGGACAAGCCGCTGTCCGATACGCGGATCGTCTTTGTGTCGGACCTGCATTTAAGCGTCAATTCCAATCTGCCCCTGATCGAACGGATAGTCAAGCTGATCAATGAACAGGAGGCGGACCTGGTGCTGGTGGGCGGCGACGTTTTTACCAGTTCCTATCAGGCGCTGAAGGATCCGCAAGCCTATGCCGAAACTCTTAGGGGGATCCGGAGCCGCGAGGGGGTATTTGCCGTTTTCGGAAATCATGATGTGGAAGAGACGCTTCTCTGCGGGTTTGCGGTCTCTCCGCCTTCAAAGGCTTTCCGAAGTCCGGAGATCACGGCTTTTTTCGAAGACAGCGGTTTCCGCATCCTGGAGGATGAAATGGCGGAGATCTGCGGGCTGCAGCTTTTCGGCCGGAAGGATCTGGAGAAGGCGGGCGACGGGACCCGGGACCATCTGAGCCCAGAAGCCCTGCTTGAAAAGGCTGACAGGGCAAAGCCGGTACTGGTGCTGGAACATGAACCTGTGGAGTACCGGGCCCTTTCGGAAAACGGGGCGGACCTGATTATCAGCGGGCACACCCACAACGGCCAGATCTTTCCGGGAAACCTGCTGGTCCGGCTCATGGCCGAAAACGCTTACGGACATAAAACGCTCTATGAAACGGACACCCTGGTTTCTTCCGGCGTCGGCTATTACGGTCCGCCCTTAAGGATCGGGACGAACAGCGAGATCATGGTGATAAACGTAAAAGGAAATCAGGATAATGAACAGAAGTGAACTGAAAAAGACAGCCAGAAAAACGGTCAGAAACCACTATTTCCTGCTGGTGCTGCTGGCGGTCTTATCGATCTTTATCGGAACGGAATTCAACGACCGGCTGTCCAACGCCCAGTCGCTTTATAATACGGTCACAGGCCGCGAAACGGATATCGGCGGAAACGCGCTGAAGGCAGTTTCCAACAGTACCGGGACCGGGCTTCTGACAAATGCGGCTGCGGAGGCGCTGAAGGCGGGCAAAGACCGGAAAGACAGCGGCGAAAACAGTCAGAAAGAAACCGGACAGGAAGCCGATAAGGCCGATGAGAAGAAGGACAGCGGGGAAGCCGGAAAGGAAGGCAGTCGGGAGAACAGCCGGGAAGAAGCCGGCAATGCGATCCTGGGACGCCGGAAGGGCATTCTGGCAGGCATCGTCAACAGCATCTCCTCGGGGAAGCTGGAAATGAAGATCGCGGAAGCCATCAATTCCGTCGTCCATTCTTCTTCATTGACAACGATCCTGATGATCCTGGGGAGCTTGTGTCTTTACGGCGCATTCTGGATCTTCGGCAAAAACATGATCAAGGCTGTTTCAAGACGGGCTGTTCTGGAGGCGGGAACCTATGAAAAGGTTCCCGTGGGCCATCTGCTGTATTTCCGCTCTGTGGGAAGATGGGCCAAAACCGCCTGGACGATGTTCTATGCCTACCTCTTCGAAAGCTTATGGAGCCTCACCATCATCGGCTGGCCCATCAAGCATTATGCTTATTTCATGGTGCCTTATATTGCCGCGGAGAATCCGGACGTCAAGGCCCGGGACGCGTTAAAGCTGTCGGTCAGAATGATGCATGGCCATAAGTGGGAGTGCTTCCGGCTGGATCTTTCCCTGTTCGGCTGGACGCTTCTGGGGATCATTACTTTTGGCATTTCGGACGTGTTCTGGGGGATCCCGTATAAAATGGCCGTTCATGCGGAATATTTTAAAAAGATCCGCATGGAAGCCATCGAAAAACAGCTTCAGGGCACAGAGGTCTTCAATGATCTTTACCTTTATGAGTTTGCCAGACGCAGAGACCTGAGCACAGTCTATCAGCAGGTTCAGTACAACCAGATGGTGGTCATGAACCAGCCGCTGAAGCTGTCGAAGCTGCAGGCGTTCTTTGCGGACAATTTCGGCATTTGGCTCGGCGGCTACATCGACCGGAAGATATACAATGATAATGAAAGCCGCAGAAAGCAGATCGAAGCGGAAGAGGATGCCCTGGAACAGAGAGCCTATCCCCAGCGGATGAATCCTCTGTGGACCGGGCAGAGCGACGATATCGACAAGACCGTCAACTACATGAACGTCTATACGATCTGGTCCATTGTCATGATCTTTTTTGCCTTCGGCTTTATCGGGTGGATGTGGGAAGTCAGCCTTCATCTGATCAAGGACGGTGTTTTTGTCAACCGGGGAGCGCTTCACGGCCCTTGGCTGCCCATATACGGCGGCGGCGTGGCCATGATCGTGGTGCTGCTGAAGCGGTTCAGAAAAAAACCGCTGGCCGAGCTTCTGGCCATCATCGTCCTGTGCGGCGCGGTGGAATATTTCACTTCGTACTTTATGGAGCTGAGCCGCGGCATGAGATGGTGGGACTATACCGGTTATTTCCTGAACCTAAACGGGAGGATCTGTGCCGAGGGGCTGTCTGTCTTTGCCCTGGGCGGCATGGGAGCTGTCTATTATCTGGTGCCGGCGGTGGATGCCGTCGTGAGCCGCTTGAGAAGGAAGGTCCTGATCCCTATCTGCATCGGACTTCTGATGCTGTTTACCGCCGACCTGATCTATTCCCACTATGTGCCGAATACCGGGGAAGGCATCACGGATTACCAGGATTTTAAGGAAAACCTGCCGGAATCCGGGAAATAAGCCGAATGGCAAAGGAAAGATCCCGGGAAAGGAACAGGACCAAGAAAATAAAAAAAGTGCTTGCAAATCGAATGAGTTTCTGCTATTATATCGTGGTGACCGGGGCGTGGCTCAGTTTGGTAGAGCGCTTGAATGGGGTTCAAGAGGCCGCAAGTTCGATTCTTGTCGCTCCGATACATAGTAAGGCTGGGATTTGATTCCCGGCCTTTTTTGTTGCCCTCGGGAAGCAAAAACGGGCGACAGCGGCCTCTTGAACAGCTGATCTGCAAATGATACATTGCAGCTGAACACAGGGAAGAATAAGCGCGTTATCACAATTACGGTGCTGACGCCCGAATTCCGCCCGGGCTTTTTTTCCGGCTTGATTTGGAGAAAAACTATGATATACTGTAGTTAACTTTTTACCGAAATACCAAAAAGGAAGGAGAATGTATGATCAGAATTGCCATGATCGGGTGCGGCGATATTTCCGGTATTTACCTGAAAAACCTCACCCATACCTTTAAGGAAGTCAGCCTTATCGGTGTCTGCGACCTGATCCCCCAGAAAGCGCAGAAGGCGCGGGATTATGTCGCCGGAGAAGTTGAAAAAGGCGCTGATGCGCCCGTGCCGAAGATCTATGAAAAGGCGGAAGACGCGGCGGCGGATCCGGAAGTGGACGTCATCCTGAACCTGACGCGGCCCTATCAGCATTACGGCGTAACCAAGATGGGCCTGCTTGCGGGAAAGAACGTTTATTCCGAAAAACCCCTGGCGGTGGATATGGATGAAGCGGACGAACTGGTGGCCCTGGCAGAAGAGAAGAAGCTGTATCTCGGCGGCGCGCCGGATACCTTCCTGGGCGCCGGCATCCAGACCTGCCGGAAGCTGATCGACGACGGCGTCATCGGCGATGTGATCGGCGCAAATGTGGCGATGATCTGCCACGGTCATGAGACCTGGCATCCGGACCCGGATTTTTATTATAAGCGGGGCGGCGGCCCCATGCTGGACATGGGTCCCTATTATGTGACGGCGCTGGTCAACCTGCTCGGGGAAGCCAAAGCCCTTACCGGCATGACCAAAAAGACGTTCCCCCAGCGGACCATTACGTCAAAGCCTCATTACGGGGAAGTGGTGGACGTTGATGTGGATACCTACCTCATGGGAAATATCCTTTTCTCCAACGGCGCCATTGCTTCCATCTTTACGACTTTTGACGTCTATTACAAGCAGCAGGCGCACTTTGAAGTCTATGGCACAAAGGGGACCCTGGTGGTTCCGGATCCCAATGTCTTCGGCGGACCCATTTATCTGTACCGGCCGGAGGACGACACCTTCGGACCCACGGCGGATCCGGCGCTGAGGCCGTCTGAGAAGAATCCTTATCCGAACTTCAAGGAGATCCCGCTGATGTTCGATTACAAGGAAAATTCCCGGGCCCTGGGACTGGCGGATATGTGCAAGGCCATCGAAACCGGCCGGCCCTGGAGAGCCAATTATAAACAGCAGCACCATGTGCTGGAGATCATGACCGGCTTTTCAAAAGCTTCCGAGAGCGGCCGCGTCTATGAACTGAAAACGCACTTTGAACGGCAGGCACCCATGCAGAACAATCCCATGCATGGCATCCTGGACTGAAACGTATATCATTAAGAAGAAAGGAGATCGCATCAATGAAAGCCTGTTATACCGGCTGGACCTGGATCAAATCAAGAGACAAGCAGGGCGCTGTCGCCATGCTGGAGGATTCTTTCCGGGAGCTTAAATTCCTGGGATACGATTATGTGGAGAACTTCGCCTTCATAGCGGATTTCTTTGAATCCCCCCAGGAACTCATCGACATTCTGAAAAAGTATGATCTGAATCTCTGCAACCTGTACGGCCATTTCAATTTCGATGAAGAGGCCATGATCGCCAACGCCAAAAAGCAGATCGATTTCCTGGCGGCCATCGGCGGCAAATGGTTCAACTGCCAGAACGGCGGCTTCGGAGACGGCGGCCCCTCTGAGCGGCCCACGGATACGAAGATGGTGGACGCCATGTGCCGTATCGCCAATGAAGTGGGAAAATACGCGAAGGAGAAGGGCGTCACCCTGACCTTCCATCCCCATTACGGCACCTGCGTTTTCTCGGAATCCGACATCGATTACTTTGCGGCCAATACGGATCCGGAGTATGTGTCCTTCTGCGTGGACACCGCCCATACGACCCTGGCGGGCATGGATCCCGCGGCTCTTATCCGGAAACTGGGAAAGAGAGTGCAGTTCATGCATCTGAAGGACGTGGATACCTTCGAACTGAAGTCCCTGGAAGGCCCCGCGAAAATGTCAACGTTCAGGGCCCTGGGCCACGGCACCGTGGATTTCAAGGCTGTCAAGGCAGCGCTGGAAGAGCAGGGCTATGACGGCATCCTCTGCGTGGAACTGGACCGTCCCGAGGTCAGCAATTTCCATTCGGCGGAAGTCTCCCGGATCTATATGAAGGACGTTCTGGGCGTCTGATCCGTATCGTTATTTCAGCGGCCGGCAGCCGTCTGGCTCCAGGTGTCCGGCGGCACTGTTCTGAACGGATTTTTCAAGTATATTAACAGGCCGGTGCCAACTTTTTTAAAAAAGAAGTTGACACCGGTTTCCTTTTGTGGTACTCTTGACGATGCTATAATATGCCATAATAGGTTAAAATGCCCAAAAAGTCCGAATTTCCCCCGCGAAACACCGGGGGTTTGGGGTTTTTTCGCGTTTTTTCAATCGCAGGCAGTGCTGCCAAAAAAGAACAGGAGAATCGTCAATGGAAAAAAACAGCATCCATGCAATTACTTCCGGGAAGAATATTCGTATGAGTTTTTCCCGTCAGAAAGATGTCCTGGAAATGCCCAACCTGATCGAAGTGCAGAAAAGGTCTTATGAATGGTTTCTGACAGAAGGTCTGAAGGAAGTGTTTGATGATATCTCGCCTATCGGCGAAAACTTCTCAAACCTTTCATTGGAATTCATCGACTTCCATCTTGCGAAAGAAGACATCAAATATACCATAGAAGAGTGCAAGGAAAGAGATGCCACATATGCGGCTCCCTTGAAATGTATCGTCCGCCTGTTCAACAAAGCCAGCGGCGAAATCAAGGATTACCAGATCTTCATGGGAGATCTGCCCCTTATGACAGATACCGGTTCTTTTGTTATCAACGGCGCAGAGCGTGTTATCGTCTCCCAGATCGTCCGTTCTCCCGGCGTTTATTTCGATATCGAAAAAGATAAGCTCGGCAAGGAACTCTTTTCCAGCCAGATCATCCCCAACCGCGGCGCCTGGCTGGAATACGAGACCGACTCCAATGATGTATTCTGGGTCAGAGTCGACCGGATCGGCAAGGTGCCGGTCACTGTTCTGATCCGCGCCCTCGGCTACGGCACGAACCAGGAGATCCTGGATCTCTTCGGCGAGGAGCCGAAGATCGTGGCCACTTTCCAGAAAGATAAGGCTGCCAGCTACCGCGATGGTCTTCTGGAACTCTATAAGAAGATCCGGCCCGGCGAGCCCCTTTCCACGGATTCCGCCGAATCCCTGATCAACGGCATGCTGTTTGACGGCCGCCGGTACGATCTGGCTCACGTAGGCCGCTATAAATTCAATAAGAAGCTGAACTTCAAGTTCCGTCTGGCGGGCCAGACCCTGGCGGACGACGTGGTGGATCCCGCCACCGGCGAGATCGTGGCGGAAGCCGGAATGCTTCTGGACCGGGAAATGGGTCAGAGGATCCAGAATACCGGCGTTGAATACGTCTATGTTTTAAAGAACGATCACCGTTTCAAGATGATCTCCAGCCGGATGGTGGAGGCTTCCGCCTATCTGGATTTTGATCCGGAAGAAGCCGGCATCAAAGAGATGGTCTATTATCCCGCTCTCATGGAGATCCTGGACAAAAAACTGGAAGGGGAGGCCCTGAAGGAAGAACTTAAAAAGCATCTGAAGGATCTGGTTCCCGTCCATATCATGAAGGAAGAGATCATTGCTTCCATCAGCTTCCTGCTGGGCCTGGAATACGGCATCGGCACCCGGGATGACATCGATCATCTGGGCAACCGCCGCATCCGCGCCGTCGGCGAACTGCTGCAGAACCAGTACCGTATCGGTATGAGCCGTATGGAACGGGTGGTGAGAGAGCGTATGGCCACCGCTGCCCAGGATTCCGACAGCGTTACCGCCCAGTCCCTGATCAACATCAAGCCTGTTACCGCTGCTGTCAAGGAATTCTTCGGTTCCTCCCAGCTGTCCCAGTTCATGGATCAGAACAATCCGCTTTCCGAGCTGACCCATAAGCGGCGTCTTTCCGCCCTGGGTCCCGGCGGCTTAAGCCGTGAGAGAGCCGGTTTCGAAGTCCGTGACGTACATTATACCCATTACGGCCGCATGTGTCCCATTGAGACGCCTGAAGGCCCCAACATCGGTCTGATCAACTCCCTGGCTTCCTATGCCCGGGTCAATAAATACGGTTTTATCGAAGCGCCCTACCGCAGGGTGGATAAGACCGATCCCATGAACCCCGTGGTCACGGAAGAAGTCGTCTATATGACCGCGGACGAAGAGGATGATTACCACGTTGCCCAGGCTAACGAGCCGCTGGACCAGGACGGTCATTTCGTCAACGTCCGGGTTTCCGGCCGTTACCGTGACGACATGGCTGAATTCAGCCGGAACCTGATCGATTTCATGGACGTTTCTCCGAAGATGGTCTTCTCTGTGGCGACCTCCATGATCCCGTTCCTGGAAAATGACGATGCGAACCGGGCCCTGATGGGTTCCAACATGCAGCGTCAGGCCGTTCCCCTTATGATCACGGAAGCCCCTGTCGTGGATACGGGACTTGCCGACAAGGTAGCCGTTGACTCCGGCGTGACTGTCGTTGCCAAAGAGCCCGGCATCATCGAACGTTCCGCTTCAGATGAGATCATCGTCAAAAACGATGACGGCACCCGCATCACCTATAAGCTGTCCAAATTCGACCGCTCCAACCAGTCCAACTCCTACAACCAGAAGCCCATCGTCAACAAGGGCGAACATGTGGAGAAGGGCCAGGTCATCGCAGACGGTCCCTCTACCCATAACGGTGAGATCGCCCTGGGCAAGAACCCGCTGATCGGCTTCATGACCTGGGAAGGCTACAACTATGAGGACGCCGTCCTGCTTTCCGAGCGGCTGGTCCAGGAGGATGTCTATACCTCCATCCATATTGAAGAGTATGAAGTAGAAGCCCGGGAAACCAAGCTCGGTCCGGAAGAGATCACCCGCGACGTCCCCGGTGTCGGCGACGACGCTTTAAAGGATCTGGATGAATCCGGCGTGATCCGTATCGGCGCGGAAGTCCGTGCCGGCGATATCCTGGTCGGCAAGGTCACCCCCAAGGGCGAGACCGAACTGAACGCAGAGGAGCGCCTGCTCCGGGCCATCTTCGGCGAAAAGGCCCGTGAAGTCAGGGATACCTCCC
Source organism: Lachnospiraceae bacterium (assembly GCA_017438305.1). Classification (GTDB taxonomy): domain Bacteria; phylum Bacillota; class Clostridia; order Lachnospirales; family Lachnospiraceae; genus UBA1267. The sequence continues at coordinate 10,565 of JAFRVX010000025.1, forward strand.
TCAAAGTGCCTCACGGCGCCTACGGCACTGTGGTGGATGCCAAGGTATTCACCCGTGAAAACAATGAAGAGCTGGCCCCCGGCGTTTCCAAGTCCGTCCGCGTCTACATCGCCCAGAAGAGAAAGATCTCCGTCGGCGACAAGATGGCCGGCCGTCACGGAAACAAGGGCGTCGTCTCAAGAGTGCTTCCGGTGGAAGATATGCCGTTCCTGCCGAACGGAAGACCGCTGGATATCGTCCTGAACCCCCTGGGCGTTCCGTCCCGTATGAATATCGGGCAGGTCCTGGAGATCCACTTAAGCCTTGCCGCGAAGGCTCTGGGCTTTGACATCTCCACGCCCATTTTTGCCGGCGCGACAGAGAAGGACATCTCTGAAATGCTGGAGATCGCCAACGATTATGTCAATACGGAATTTGAAGAATTCCGCGAGAAATACAAGGATACGCTTTCCGACGACGTTCTGGAGTATCTGGAAGCGCATCTGGATCACAGGAAAGAATGGGCCGGCGTTCCGATCTCCCGGGACGGCAAGGTCCGCTTAAGAGACGGCCGTACCGGCGAATTCTTCGATTCCCCGGTAACCATCGGCCACATGCATTACCTGAAGCTGCATCATCTGGTAGATGATAAGATCCATGCCCGTTCCACAGGCCCCTATTCCCTGGTTACCCAGCAGCCCCTGGGCGGCAAGGCCCAGTTCGGCGGGCAGCGTTTCGGTGAAATGGAAGTCTGGGCCCTGGAGGCTTACGGGGCGTCCTATACGCTTCAGGAGATCCTGACTGTCAAGTCTGATGACGTCATCGGCCGTGTCAAGACCTATGAAGCCATCATCAAGGGCGACAATATTCCCAAGGCCGGCGTTCCCGAGTCCTTCAAGGTGCTCATTAAGGAACTCCAGTCCCTGGCGCTGGATATCCGCGTGCTGAGAGATGACAATACGGAAGTGGAGATCACCGAAAACGTGGATTACGGCGCAACGGACTTCAACGCCATCATGAACGAAGATACGCATCAGTACGAAAACCGCAGGCAGTTCGCTTCCGCCGGTTACCAGACCCAGGAATTTGTGGACGGGGAACTTCAGGAAGTGGAAGAGGAAGAGCCCACGGATGATGATTTCACCGATGGCTCCGACGACTACGACGATTGATGAAGGGAGAAGCAATACATGGCAGAGACAATGAATGAAACATACGAGCCGCTTACGTTCGATGCAATACGAATCGGCCTGGCATCCCCGGAAAAGATCAGAGAGTGGTCCCACGGCGTGGTCACCAAGCCGGAGACCATCAACTACAGGACCCTGAAGCCCGAAAAGGACGGCCTGTTCTGCGAGAGGATCTTCGGACCCTCCAAGGACTGGGAATGCCACTGCGGCAAGTATAAGAAGATCCGCTATAAAGGCGTGATCTGCGACAGATGCGGCGTCGAAGTGACCAAGGCATCCGTCCGCCGTGAGAGAATGGGCCATATCGAGCTCGCTTCTCCGGTTTCCCATATCTGGTATTTCAAAGGGATCCCCAGCCGGATCGGCCAGGCCCTGGATATGTCTCCCAGAGATCTGGACAAGGTGCTCTATTTTGCTTCCTACATCGTCCTGGATCCCGGAACGACCAACCTGGCTTATAAGCAGATCCTGACAGAGGCCGAATACCGCGCGAAAGTGGAAGAATTCGGCGCCGGTTCCTTTAAGGCCGACATGGGCGCGGAAGCCGTCAAAAAGCTGCTGCAGGATATCGACCTGGAGAAGCTTTCCGGCGAGCTCAGAGCCGAGCTGGAAAACGAAAAGAGCGGCCAGAAGCGTTCCAAGCTGATCAAGCGCCTGGAAGTCATCGATACCCTCTATCGGTCGGGCAACAAACCCGAATGGATGATCCTGGACGTGGTCCCGGTCATTCCTCCGGATCTCCGTCCCATGGTACAGCTGGACGGCGGCCGTTTTGCGACATCCGACTTAAACGACCTGTACCGCCGTATCATCAACCGGAACAACCGTCTGGAGAAGCTTCTTGAACTGGGCGCTCCGGAGATCATCGTCAGAAACGAAAAGAGAATGCTGCAGGAAGCTGTTGACGCGCTGATCGACAACGGCCGCCGCGGCCGTCCCGTTACCGGCGCCGGCAACCGCGCCCTGAAGTCTCTTTCCGATATGCTGAAAGGAAAGCAGGGCCGTTTCCGTCAGAACCTTCTGGGCAAGCGTGTCGACTATTCCGGCCGTTCCGTTATCGTTGTCGGTCCCGAACTGAAGATCTATCAGTGCGGCCTGCCGAAGGAAATGGCCATCGAGCTGTTCAAGCCCTTCGTGATGAAGGAAC
>JAFRVX010000026.1 GCA_017438305.1 Lachnospiraceae bacterium
ATAGATATTTACCAGGGAAGGCGGCACCTGGACCCCCTTCCTCACGGAAAAGGCCAGTCCCTGAGCCTGACCGGGCTCATGGTAGGGATCCTGTCCCAGGATCACTACCTTCACCTTTTCCAGCGGCGTCAGATGAAAGGCCGTCAGGATCTCTCCCGAAGGCGGAGAGACCCCAAGGGTCCGGTATTCTTCCTTAATGGCATAATACAGTTTCCGGTAATAAGCCTTTTTGAATTCCGGAGCCAGGGCTTGTTCCCATTCCCCTGTCAATGCTGCCATGTTTCCTCCTCATACGCTGTCCGGGCTTTGGACAGTTCAAACCAGAAGGTTACGCCGTCTTCGGTATTATAGACGCCGTATTCATGATGATGGGCGTCCATGATCGCCTTGACGATGGACAGGCCGATCCCGGAACCGCCGTAGGCGCGGGTCCTGGCCTTATCCACTTTATAAAACTTGATCCAGACCTTCTCCAGATCTTCCTCCGGAATGGGATCCCCGGTGTTGTGAACGGAGATCCGGATATTCGGCCCCAGATCATCAAAGGAAAACCGTATCTTATTCGGTTCCTTCAGATGGTTGAAGGCATTGGAATAATAATTGTTGATGACCTCTTCTATCTTGAAGGTGTCTCCCGTCACCAGGCAGTTTTCCGGGCCTTCGATCTCCACGTCCGCCTGATGGTCTTCGATCAGCTTCCGGGAATTGGAAACCGTCTCCCGGATCATCTCCATAATATCGAAGGTGGTCTCCTCGAGGCCGTCTTCGCCGAATTCCAGCTGGTTCAGCGTGGAAAGCTTTTTCACCAGCCGGTTCATCTTTTCGGCCTCGTCCATGATCACCTCGCAGTAATATTCCATCTGGTCGGGATCCTCTTTGCCGAAATCCCTGAGGCCTTCCGCATAACCCTGGATCAGAGCGATGGGGGTCTTCAGTTCATGGGAGACGTTGGAGATAAAATCCTTCCGCATGTCGTCCACATGGTTCTTCTCTTCGATCTCCTTCTGCAGCTGCTCATTGGACATCCTGAGCTGCCGGATCGTACGCTCCAGCTGGGACGACATCTCGTTCATGTTGTTGCCCAGGACGCCGATCTCATCCAGCTGATTTCCTTCAAAGCGGGCGGAAAAATCCAGATGCGACATTCTTTTGGAAATATCGGAAAGCTGCAGGATGGGCTTTGTCATCCGGTTGGTGACGAGAAAGGCCATCACGCCGCCGGCCAGGATGCAGACCAGGCTGAACAGGAACAGATATTTCCGGGAAGCATCAAAAGTATTCCGGACAAACTGAAGCGGCATGGAAATGATGAATTTCCGCGCATTGCCCGCCGCGTCCGTCATATAGCCGTAGCACTCCAGGAAGGAGGCGTCATCCTCCAGCGTGACCCGCTGCAGGGTGTAGTCCGATGTTTTTTCGATGATCTTCACGCCGTCGGCATCATTGACCAGCATGTTGCTCTGAAGCCGCTGCACCAGAAACTCCACGTCTCTTTTGGAGACTGTATCCTGGGAAATGGTGATGGCCCGCCAGTCATTGGTATCCAGGAGCACGAAGGTCACGTTCATATCGTTTTTCAGCGACGATATATAGGACCCCATATCCGCCGTGGTGGTCTTTTCATCGGCCACCATTTCCGCCAGCTTCACATAAACGTTTTTCAGCTCTCTCTGGTTCTGCAGCACCGCCGTACGGCCGCCCAGGAAGATATTCAGAAGCAGGAACGCTACGGTGACAAAAACCACGATGCCGATAAAGATCAGCACCACCTTGGTCCTTAAGGAAACTGCGCGCTTCACGATCACTCCACCTCGAATTTATAGCCGATCCCCCAGACGGTATGAATATAGGATTCCCTATCACCCATCTTGGAGCGAAGCTTTTTCACGTGGGTGTCGATGGTCCTGGCGTCTCCGAAATAATCGTAATTCCAGACGTTGTTCAGGATCTTTTCCCGGGAAAGGGCGATCCCCTGATTTTCGATAAAATACTGGAGAAGCTCGAATTCCTTAAAGGAAAGCTCCACAGGGTTTCCGTCTATCGTAACGGTATGGGCCTGCTTGTCGATAACGATGCCGCCGGCCTCCAGCTTATCATCCGTCACCGTGCGGTTCCGCTTCAGAAGCGCCGTGACCCGGGCCACCAGGACCTTCGGGGAAAAGGGCTTGGAGATATACTCATCCACGCCCAGCTTGAAGCCCTGAAGCTCATCCTTTTCCTCAGACTTTGCCGTGAGCATCATGACCGGTACCTGGGAATACTGGCGGATCTCCTTCAGGACTTCCCACCCGTCAAGCTTCGGCATCATGACGTCCAGGATCACCAGGGCGATGTCCTTATTGTCAAAGAACACCTTCAGGGCCTGTTCGCCGTCGGCGGCTTCCACCACCGTATAGCCTTCCCGGCTTAAATAATCATGAACCAGCTTCCTCATACGGTCTTCATCATCGACCATCAGAATCTTCACAGTATCCATTCCGAACTGCTCCTTTACTGTCGTTAAGGGCGCTGCAGGCCAGCGCCTGTTGATGAGTAATTTATTCCATAAAGTCGGGTATCTTCAGGTGATATCTGTACAGTTAGCTATTCTCAGGTGATATCCGTACAGTTGGTTATTCTCGGATGATATCCATACAATCGGTAATTCTCAAGTGAAACCGCCATACTGTATTCCGTTCTCCCAGCTATACCAAAAAAAGCTTCTATATCTGTCAGCAGCAGGACTTTGGCAGCCTGAACCTGTCTACAGTCTTTATCTTTCTCAGCTCTTCTTGAACTGGGCCCGTTTTCTGAGGGTCGGATCCAGGATCTTTTTCCGGATCCTTAAGTGCTCCGGCGTGACCTCCAGCAGCTCATCCGTATCGATGAAATCCATGCACTGCTCTAAAGACATGATCTTGGGCGCCACGAGCCTTAAGGCTTCGTCGGAACCGGAAGAACGGGTATTGGTCAGCTTTTTGGTCTTGCAGACGTTCACTTCCACGTCCTCCGTCTTTCCGGTCTGGCCGATGACCTCGCCGGCATAGACCTTTTCTCCGGCGCCGATAAAGAGGATGCCTCTTTCCTGGGCGTTGAACAGGCCGTAGGTGATGGATTCCCCGCTTTCAAAGGAAATGATGGAACCCTGGCGGCGGTAGGAGATCTCGCCCTTCCAGACGTCATAGCCGTCGAAGATGGTATTCATGATGCCGTTGCCCTTGGTGTCCGTCATGAATTCTCCCCGGTAGCCGATGAGCCCCCGGGAAGGGATCTGGAACTCAAGCCTGGTATAGCCGCCCTGGGCGTTTCCCATGCCCAGAAGCTCGCCCTTTCTCTGGGCCAGTTTCTGGATGACGGCGCCGGAAAATTCCTCCGGCACGTCGATAAACACCTGCTCCATGGGTTCCAGGGTCCGGCCCCGTTCATCTTTCTTTGTAATGACCTCCGCCTTGGAAACCGCGAATTCATAGCCTTCCCGGCGCATGTTCTCGATCAGGACGGAAAGATGCAGTTCGCCCCTTCCGGAGACCTTGAAGCAGTCGGTATTTTCCGTTTCCTCGACTCTTAAGGAAACGTCGGTATTCAGCTCACGGAAAAGCCGGTCCCGGATATGGCGGGAAGTGACATATCTTCCTTCCGTACCCGCCAGGGGGCTGTCATTGACCATGAACTGCATGGCGATGGTGGGCTCGGAGATCTTCTGGAACGGAATGGGCTCCGGATTCGCGGGATCGCCGCAGATGGTATCGCCGATGGCGACGTCAGAAATGCCGGAAATGGCCACGATATCGCCGATGGCGGCATCTTTGACCTCCACCCGGGCCAGGCCGTCAAACTGATACAGTTTGGATATCTTTATTTTTTCACGTTTCGACAGGTCGTGGGCATTGACCAGCACGCATTCCTGATTCACATGGATGCTGCCGTTTTCGATCTTGCCGACGCCGATCCGTCCCACGTATTCATTATAGTCGATGGTGGAGATCAGCACCTGGAGGGGTTTTTCCTCATCCCCGACAGGCGCCGGGATCGACTCGATGATGGTTTCAAACAACGGGACCATATTCTCTTTGGGGTCACTAAGGTCCTTCACCGCGAAGCCGCCCTTGGCGGAAGCATAGACAAAGGGGCAGTCCAGCTGCTTCTCGTTGGCGTTCAGGTCCATCAGAAGTTCCAGGACTTCGTCCACCACTTCCTCCGGTCTGGCTTCCGGCCGGTCCACCTTGTTGATGCAGGTGATGACGGAAAGATCCAGCTCCAGGGCTTTTCTTAAGACAAACTTGGTCTGGGGCATGGGGCCTTCAAAGGCGTCCACCACCAGGATGACGCCGTCGACCATCTTCAGGACACGCTCCACTTCTCCGCCGAAATCCGCATGACCGGGCGTGTCTACGATGTTGATCTTGACTCCCTTGTAAGAAACCGCGGTATTCTTTGATAGAATGGTAATGCCCCGCTCACGTTCGATATCATTGGAATCCATGACCCGTTCCTGGACTTCCTGGTTTTCCCGGAATACGCCGCTCTGTTTAAGCAGCTGGTCCACCAGGGTGGTCTTGCCGTGGTCTACGTGGGCGATTATAGCGATATTTCTGACGTCTTCTCTAACCATAAATGTTTTTCATTCCTCTCAATTTTTGCCCGGCCCTGAGTCAGGTCTGTCAGTTTTGCGGTAATTCCCGATGCCTCCTCCAGGGGTACCGGAAGACGGATCGTAACGACATCCGTAAATTCGGAGGACGCCGGATCCATCTTTTCGGCTGCCAGAAAGGCCTGCACGGTACCGTACAGACTGTAATCCAGCACCACGGTCAGCATCTCTGCTTCATACTTTTCGATGACCAGGGATGCCCGGAGGGCTTCCTGGGCGGCTTTCGTATAGGACCGGACCAGCCCTCCCGTTCCCAGAAGCGTGCCCCCGAAATAGCGCACCACGATCACCGTGGTATCCGTAAGGCCGGCTTTCTGTATCACGGAAAGAATAGGATGTCCGGCGGTTCCGGAGGGCTCCCGGTCATCGGAAGACCGGGCTGTTTCGCCGTTTTTCCCCGACACGAAGGCATAACAATGATGCGAAGCATCGTAATACTTTTTACGGATCTCCGTAAGGAAAGCATTCACTTCCTCTTCGCTCTCTGTGTGCCGGGAATATCCCAGAAATCTGGACTTCTTTTCTTCATAGGTCCCGAAGCCCTCAATTTTGACGGTTTTATACGAAATACCCATAAACCTCCAATCTTAGGCAGTATACAACAAAATCGTCTTAAGAGCAAGAAAAACCTTGTTTCTTACCCTGAAGAACTGTTCATTACGGGAAGTAATATATCCCCGGGGCAGGTCTGCAAACCATGCTCCTTACAAAGAATCATGTAAAACCGTAATTCTGTTCGCAGGCCTGATCGTATCTTTACCACAGAATGGGACACTTATCTTTAGTACAATGAGCTGCTTATCTTTACCACAAAATGAGACAGGCTTCTTGACTCATCCACATTTTGTGGTATAGTAACAAGTACTATTAACTTTTTGGGGGGTTATTCATGAGTTTCAAAGACAAGTTGAAAGAACTTCGAAAGTCCCGGCACCTGACCCAGGAACAGCTGGCCGGAGCGCTGGGGATCACCAGGAGCCGGCTGGGCATGTACGAATCCGGCGACCGTCAGCCCAAACCGGATATCCAGGAGAAAATCGCCGATTATTTCAATGTTGATCTGGATTATCTTTTCGGCCGGAAGACCGGCCACATCTATCGTTTGTCAGACAATGACAATGTTTTTGTTATGGAAAAAGCTGGCTATCCCGTCGCTGGCTGCGTAAAAAGCGGTTTCCCGGATTATTCCGAAGAAATGCTGACGTCCTTTTTTTCCCGGGACCTGGACCCGGACTGCGATTTTGTGCTTAAAATGCCCGACGATGCCATGCTGAACGCCGGAATCCGGAAGGATTTTTACGTCTTTATCAAAAAAATGCCGGCTGTCGAAAACGGAAAGATCGCCTGTGTCGTAGTCGGCCGGGAAGCCCTTGTCCGGCGCATCTTTTTCTATAAAGATCGTAAGCTGCTGGTGCTTCGTGCGGAAAACCCTGACTTCCCGGATCTGGAATTTAAAGACCAGGCTGTCCAGGACGTCTTTATTGTAGGCAGAGCGGTGCTTTTCCAGGGAGAGCTCTGATCCCCCCTCTCTCAAACAGCTCAAAAAAGCCCTATCCTCATTATGAGACACAAAAAACAGGAGACTGTCGTTGTTCTCCTGTTTTTTTATTGTTTTTTGATTTCCTGTTTATCTAACCAGTAAATTCCTGTGATAATCTGCCGGCTGTTCCCAGCATCCTGACCGGTCTTTCTCATCTCTCCGTTCTTTTCATCTCCACGGTCTGTTCTGCTCCCCGTCCTGTCATCTGTATTCGGACATTTTCTCAGCAACAGAAACAAAGACAGCAACCACTGCCTTCTTCCGGGATGCTGTCACGGATTGTGTCAGTCAGGGGTCAAAAAAAATAGCCTGGACCGTGGTCTTATAAAATTCCGCTATCCTGACCTTCACCTCATCCCGCGGCGTCCTTTCGCCGTTTTCATAGGCGGAGAGCGCGGAATCACTGATGCCAAGCTCTTTTGCCACTTCCATCTGGCTTCTTCTGCCTCTCAGTCTGGCCAGTCTTTCGCCGATCACCTTTCTGTCCATGTCTTCCCTCTCTTATTCTGTCACATATTGTGTCTTTAATATTGTAACGAATCTGTATCCCGTTGTCAATTTTTTTTATGCTGTCATTCTAAAAAAAACAAAAAAACTGCTGCACAGGAAAGTCCGTACAGCAGTCATCATCTTTTATATTCTATTTTTGAGCAGAGTACTGTTATAACGCCCGAAACGCCCCTGCCATTTTCAAGCATCCAGGATGAACTTCCTTATGGCCTCCGCAACGCCGTCGTCATCATTGCCGGGGGCGATATAGTCAGCGGCAGCCTTTGCCTCCTCCCGGCCGTTTTCCATGGCGACGCCGATCCCGGCAAAGGAAAGCATCGGGATATCGTTCAGGCCGTCGCCGCAGGCCATGACTTCTTCCGGCAGGATGTCCAGCATGGCGCAGAGTTTTGCCAGCGCCGTATCTTTTCCGCAGCCCTGGGCCAGGATCTCCACAAAGCAGGGTTCCGATCGGAAGACCATGAGCTTATCGCCCAGTTCCGGATAAAAGACGGTCTCAAAGGCTTCCAGGAGCTTTTCAGGCTCTCCCACTGCCATCATATTGACCGGATCCTCCCGGATCTCTGCCTCCAGGTCTTCCACCCGGATGACCGGGATGCCGTTGTTATGTCCCTCCAGCTGCACATACCGGTCCTCGGTATTTTCCGAGATCACCCCGATATCGTTGTAGGAAAGGATGCTGATGCCGGTCCGTTTTCCGGCTTCAATGATCTCCGGGACGTATTTTCCGGAGAAGACCTCTTTCACGATCTCCTCCTTGGTCTTCCAGTCTATGATCCGGGCGCCGGTGCAGGCGATCACGTAGCCTCCGGTCTTATCGAGGCCCAGCTCATCCGCCACATGGGCGACCCCCAGCACCGGCCGGCCGGAAGCCAGGACGATCGTCACACCCTTTTCCTGTGCCAGGCGCAGGGCTTCCTTATTCCCTTCGGAGACCGTCTTATCGCTTTTTGTCAGGGTCCCGTCCAGATCCAGGGCCAGCAGTCTGATCTTACGCATAATTCTTAAGCTTTCTGTTTCTGATGAAGAATACCGCCGCGGCAGCCAGTATCAGAACCAGCCCGATCCACAGCCAGACCGGCACCTGGTTGATATTGAAGCAGCGGATCCTGATCCACATGCGGTTGATGACTTCGCTCTGTTGTTCATTGAAATAGACCATGATGGACGCCCGGTCGATCACCTCTTCCGAAGGATACTGGGCACAGAGCTGGCGGTTCAGCTGCTCCGCCGGAACCGTGAGCACATAGTCTTCAGCCGCCTCTTCGTCCTCGGTGAAGAAATAGCTGACGGAATACTCTTCCGTTTCTTCTTCATCCTCTTCCGCCCCGTAAGTCCAGTCCAGATATTCGAAGATGCGCTCATCTTCTCCGCCGGAGATGCAGGAAGTATAGCCGATGTAGTACATATTCCGGATGACGTTGTCCGGCCGGGACAGGAAGTTGATGAAGGCTTCCGCCGCCTGTTTCTTCTCCGCGCCTTCCGAAATGCCGCTCTTCAGCATCACCCAGCCGTCAAAATAGATGTTGGTGGATTCTTCGGGCACAGCAAAATTAAGGTAATAATCATCCTCTTCCGCCTGGTCCATCGTATAGACCGCGTCTCCGGACCACTGATAATTGGCCACCACTTTTCCGGTGATCATATCCGCTTTTCCGGAATCGGTCTCGAAGGAATACAGATTGTCCTTGATGCCCTGGAGATACGCCTGGGCTTTGTCGACGGTCGCCTGGGAGGTATCGTTCATCTCCTCCTGCAGTTTTTCGGCATAATCCGGATCATTCCGGAAATCTTCCGACGTCAGCAGGTCTGACTTCAGCGCCCCTACCGCCGCGAAATAGGTGTCCCGGACGTTGTCCTTGACGGTGATCTGCCGGCGGTAATCCGTATTCTCCAGAAGATGCCAGGTGGCGGCGTCTTCCTCCGGGACCACGTCGGGATTATAGACAAAGCCGGTGATGCCCCACATGAAGCCCGCGGCGCATTTGTCCCAGGAGATCCCGTTGATGTCATGGGTCTCGAAAATGTTCCGGATGTAGGGAGAAACGCCGTTGATATAATAATTCAGCTCGTTTCCCGTATCGAAAAACTCATCGGAGAGCATCTCCACCCGGTCCTCAGCCATGAGCTTCATGATCATGTACTCAGAGGGACACACCAGGTCGTAGACGTCTCCCAGGGTCAGCATATTGTAAAGATCCTCGTTGGTGCCGAAGGTGGAATATTCCACCCGGATCTTTTTCCCGTAGGTTTCTTCATACCAGTCTTCGAAGTCGGAGACCATGTCGTTTTCGCCGAAGATATCTCCGCTTTCCAGATCGATGACTTCATCCTCTTCCCAGCCGCCCAGGTCGATATATTCTTCCCAGCTGCAGACCCGGAGGACGATCTCATCGTCGTCATGCTGAGCTGCCTTCACCGTATCCGAAGACAGGAAAAAGGAAGGCGCTGACAGCGCCAGAATAGCTGCGAGGATGCCCGAAAGAAGGCGGACGCCTGTTTTTTTCATCATGCCTTCTCCTTTCCGGCAGCTTTCTGGCTTCCTGCCTTCACGTTCATAAAGACCACGATCAGGATCACCAGCAGGAAAATGACCGTGGAAAGGGCCCAGAGCGCGGTCTTGATCGTGGTCTGGGAGCCCTTGGTGGCATTGACCACGTAGGTGCTGATGGTATCAAAAGTCGCAGGCTTCGTATAGGTCGCGATAAAGTAGTCATCCAGGGACAGGGTGATGGCCAGGGAAAATCCGGAAATGATGCCGGAAAAGATCTGAGGGATCACCACCCGGAACAAAGCCGCCGCCGGAGTCGCGCCCAGGTCCAGCGCCGCTTCATAGAGGCTGGAATCCATCTGTTTTAATTTGGGTGTTACAGACAGATAAACAAAGGGCGCGCTTAAGACCACATGGCCGATGACCAGGGGGATAAAGGTGTCTTTGCTGATGCCGAAAACCACCACCAGCAGGATGCAGATGGAAAAGCCGGTGACCACGTCGGCATTGATGACCGGGATCTGGTTCACCGTCCCCATGGCCGCCGAGGTCCGCTTCTTTGAATAGAAAGAGCCCACCGCGCCCAGGGTCCCCAGGATCGTGGCCAGGACCGCAGAGCCCAGGGCCAGCAGAATGGTTCCGATGATCATGTCCCGGAGTTCCTCTGTGGTAAACAGCGTCACATAGTTTTTAAAGGTAAAGCCCCGGATGGCCCCGATCTGGGTGGCATCCGTGAAACTGTACAGCGCCAGGATCAGGATAGGCGCGTAAAGGAAGATCAGCACCAGCACCGGGATCAGGAGTCTTATGGATTTTTTCATCATAATAAAGCACCTCCCGTTCTGGCGTCTTCCTCTTCAAGGCCGCTTGTCAGCAGCGTGAAGATACAGATGATGGCAAGAAGGATCAGCGCGATCATGGAGCCTCCGTGCCAGTTGTAGGCCGAGAAGAAGCTGCCGATCAGGCTGCCCATGATATAGGTGCTGTTGTACAGCATATCCAGGACCACGTAGTTGGTCATGGCCGGCAGGAACACCATGGAAATACCGCTGACGATGCCGGGTACGGACAGGGGCAGCGTCACCTTTAAAAAGGCTTTCGTATCATTGGCGCCCAGATCCTTTGCGGCTTCCAGAAGGGAGCCGTCCAGCTTGACGATGGTGTTGTAGATCGGCAGGATCATAAAGGGCAGGAAATCGTAGGTCATGCCGATGACCGAATTCAGGAACGGATAAAAAGCCAGATTTCCTTCGATCAGGGTCAGGATCTCCTTCAGGGCCGTGATCCTTAAGGAAAAGTTGATCCACATGGGCATGACAAAGATCATGACGATCACCGACTTGGCCTTCAGGCGGGACGTGGCCAGAAGATAGGCCGTCGGATAGGCGATCAGCAGGCAGACGATGGTGGTCACGATGGCCAGGGCAAAGCTGTAAAACAGGGTGCCCAGGG
>JAFRVX010000027.1 GCA_017438305.1 Lachnospiraceae bacterium
ATCCAAGCGCAGATCATCAATCTGCTCTAACAGCTGCAGAAGGACTTCGGGCTGACCTACCTGTTCATTTCCCACGACCTTTCCGTCGTCGAGCACATTTCCGACACGGTAGGCGTCATGTACCTGGGAAGCCTGGTGGAATACGGCGCGACGGAAGACATTTTCCGGAATCCTCTGCATCCTTATACCCAGGCGTTGTTCTCGGCGATCCCGGTGCCGGATCCGAAGGCGAAGATGAACCGTATCGTTCTGGAAGGCTCCATTCCTTCTCCGGCCAATCCGCCGAAGGGCTGCAAGTTCCACACCCGGTGCCGGAACTGCATGGACTGCTGCAAGGAGATCGCTCCGGAGCAGAAGGAGATCGAACCCGGCCATTTTGTGAACTGCCATCTTTATGACGATGTTCCTTCGGTAAAGCCGGCGGAGGCGTGAACTGTCAGGAAACAAAAACGGCTTTTTAAATAGCCTGAATATCAGAAAAGAGCAGCGGAACGGTCCGGAAACGGCCGGAAGGCGCTGCTCTTTTTCAAACCATAATGAGAAAAAACGCAGTGTATTCGGGCACGGAGTTCTGACAGAGACATAAGATACCGGAAAACATTTGTGCCGCTTCCGGGGATTCGGGATGAAAAGCTGTAAAGCAGAAGAGCGGCTTGAAAAGGCAGAAGAGCAGCATGAAAGGCAGGAGGCCCGCATGAAAAGAAAGAATAAAAAGGAAGAATGGGTGGATGACGGCCGTACGATCGCCGATATGTCCGGGATCACCCGGCGGAACCTCCTGATCCCCCGTCCGTTCCCGGAAGAACTGAAGGAACGGGAAGAGGAAGAGGAGAGAGGCGCGGAAACCTCCCCGGCAAACCCTGCGGAGCCTTCGGAAGGTCCGGAAGTCTCTGCCGCAGATTCTGAAGTATCTCCGGCAAGTTCTGAGGGAATTCCGACAGATCAGAATGAAGATCTTCCGGAGAAAAAGACCGATTCCCACACACCCGTTTCCGTGATCGATCAGGACGGTCTGATCTCTGATCCTGAGGAAATAAACCGGAGGCGCCCCTGGGAAAACAGCAGCAGTGCCGATAAAAAGGAAACGCTCTGGTATGTTCTGGGGACCCTGTCCGCGGGACTTCTGCTGGTGCTTCTTTTTATAGCGGCGGGCGGGATCATCATCCTTCTCATGCTGGCGCTCTGGAGCTGAAGAATGAAGATTATTCATTGGTTATTCTTGTAAAGAGACGGCCTGATAAGCTGTCTCTTTTTGACTATATTCACAAGAATCAATAAAATCCAGTTTTGGCTTGCATTTTCAGAGGATTTGTACTATCATAGGTTATTATCTTTATCGTGTACCCGCTCTGTGCCCGCATGCGGTATTGATAAGAAAAATAAAAAAGGAGAGAAAAACATGAAGAAAGTCTTAAGTCTGCTTCTGGCTCTCGCCCTGGTCGCTTCTCTTGCAGCCTGCGGCGGCACGACGCCCGAAAGCACTACGGCTTCTCCTTCAGGACAGGAAAGCACTACTGCTCCCAAGGAAGATGATACCACTGCTCCCGCAGAGGATACCACTGCTCCTGCAGAGGATACCACCGCTCCCGCAGAAGATACCACTGCTCCTGAAAGCGAATCCGAAGAAGACACAACATCTGAAGCTGGGCCGATTGAAGTTGATGACCGTAAAGCCGCTGATGTTTACAACGAGGAAGTTGATTGGGAAGAGTATCATGCTGCTTCCGAAGAACTTTACAACAAGAACCTCGGCGAATTCTACGATCTTTACAACGAAGCTCTTGCAGCTGACAACAATTCCGAGCGCTGGGCTCTGATGGCCAAGGCCGAAGCCAAGTTCATGGAAGCTTCCATGCTGCTTCCCAACAGAACTCAGGGCGGCAGCTATGCCATCACCCGTGTGGCTCCCAGAACCGTCAACTCCACTCTGTGGGGTGCCGATTCCGACAGACTGCATCAGCTCCTCGTTACCACGGAACTGATCAAGGCTTCCGACCGTAAAGCGCTGATCGATCTCTGGGAAGACCTTAAGGGTACCGGCAAGTATGAAGAAGCTGCCAAGAAGTACCTGACCGACAACGGCTACACCCTGACCCGTGACTATGCTGCTGCATATACTTCAGGTCCTACGCAGTGGGATGTTCTGGCCACCTACCGTGCAGCTGACACCGAGTACATCGTCAACACCTATGACGGCCTGCTTGAATACGATATCGAGAATGTTCAGCAGCCCGCTCTGGCTGAAAGCTACGATGTTTCCGATGACGGCCTGACCTATACCTTCCATCTCCGCAAGGGCGTTAAGTGGGTCAACTACGAAGGCACCGAGCTGGCGGAAGTTACCGCCGACGACTTCGTAGCCGGCATGCAGCACGTTCTTGACGCTGCTGAGCAAGGCACCGGCGCTCTGGTTGCCGGCGACGCGTTCACCATCGTCAATGCTGATGATTATATCAACGGCGATCTGACAGACTTCTCCCAGGTCGGTGTCAAGGCTGTTGATGAATATACCCTTGAGTACACCCTGGAAGAGCCCTGCTCTTACTTCCTGACCATTTTCGGCTACAACCCGTTTGCTCCTCTGAACCGTGCGTTCTACGAGTCAAAGGGCGGCAAGTTCGGCCAGGATGCTTATCAGGAAGCCAAGGAATCCGAAAGCTACACCTACGGCAAGACCTACCAGGATATCGCCTACAACGGACCGTATCTCATCACCTCTGTTGTTGAGAACAACTCCATTGTTTATACGGCTAACCCGACTTACTGGAACAAAGACAAGATCAACCTTGATTCCATCACCTTCAAGTACAACGATGGTACCGATACCACCAAGAGCTACAACGATGCTATCGCCGGTGATATCGCTGGTGCTTCTCTGAACACCGAGACCACCGTCAAGGCTAAGAGCGACGGTATCTTTGATGATTACGCTTACGTTTCCGATACCAATGCTACCACTTATGTCGGTTTCATGGTTATCCAGCGTAACCGCTACGCCAACTTTAATGATGACACTGTTGCTGTTTCTCCGATGACTGTTACCGATGCTGACCGTTCCAACGCAGCCATGAAGAACCTGCACTTCAGACATGCCATCACCGCCGCCATCGACAGAGCTACCATCAATGCTCAGCGTTACGGCGAAGAACTTAAGCTCAACAACTTAAGAAACAGCTACACCCCCGCAAACTTCGTTTCCCTTGAAGAAGATGTCACCATCGACATCAACGGCACCGACACCACCTTCGAAGCCGGCACTTACTACGGTGAGATCATGCAGGCCCAGATCGATGCTGACGGCGTTTCCATCAAGGTTTGGGACAAAGAACTCGGTTCCGGCGACGGCTATGACGGCTGGTACAATCCCGAGTACGCTCTTGAAGAGCTGAGCCTGGCTATTGAAGAGCTTGCCAAGGAAGGTGTTGAGATCAGCAAAGAGAATCCGATCTACATCGACGATCCTTACTTTGATGCCAATACCACCTATGCTAACGAAGCCAATGCCCTGAAGCAGTCCATCGAGACCGCTCTTGAAGGCAAGGTCATCGTTAACCTTGTTCCCACCGGAGATCAGGAAGGCTGGCTGTATGCCGGTTACTATCCGGACTATGGTTATGATTTCAACGGTACATACAACAATGTATCCGGCTGGGGTCCTGACTATGGTGATCCTCAGACTTACCTTGCTACCCTGCAGCCTGATGTTCAGGGCGGTATGATCAAGTCCTGCGGTATCTATTAATATTCAGTTTACCGGTTTTATAAAGTAAATCTGAACTAATTTAAAATGATGGGGGGATGGTGCACGTCAAAGGCTCTCATCCCCCTTCTTTTTTGTTAAAACGTGAAATGCGGGGATCATTATGACTAAATATTTAATAAGAAGAATCCTTCACGGCATTTTTTCGGTAATCGTTGTTGTGGCAGTGGTCATGATCCTGATCTACTCTCTGATGAACCGGGACCTGATCTTTGCCAATGATACCAACTATACAAAGCAGTATTCCAATGCAAAGACAGTGTATAAGTACAGGATGTGGAGCACATACGGCTATATGGACTATGTTCCCTATTCCACTTATATCAATAATCTGCTGAAGAACGGCGAGATCGATCAGGAGACCCGTGATGCGGTTGCCACCATCGGAAGGAAGGAAAGCTCCGATTCCGAAGAGACCGCTGAATATGTAAAGAAATTCAGAGACTATTACGAAAGTCAGGGATATTCCGTCGTTCGCATGGATGCGGTCATGAAAAACAAGAAGACCGTGCAGCAGGGCGGTCAGGCGCAGCTTTTTGCCTACCGTGACAGACCCTTGTACAAACGGCTCGTTGACTATTTCTCTCATCTTATTACCATTGACAATATCCATAATGCCGAGAATGTTCAGGGGAAGCGCGGCATTACGTTTACGCTTCACGACCCGGTCTATGGCGGACAGAAGTTTTCACCCGCCATTATCGGAAACGGAACGTCATATAAATATCTGCTTTACACCGATGACAAATTCCCCTATATCCATCAGAACCTGGCTACGATCAGGCTGGGAACCTCTTATGTCGTCAATAAGGGCATAGACGTTTTCCAGACCATGACCCAGACCCAGGGCTCCTATGTGCTGAGGACCATTACCTATCCCTCCGGTCTGGTGGCCGAAGGTTCCGCGGACCTGCACTCCGCGAAATACGTGGAAGGTTCCCGGGAAGCCAGCGATCTGAACAGGCAGTATTATGTGGATGACTATACCAACGTGATGTCCGTCAACAACGGCCTGTCCCGTATGGCATATTCCTTCATTATCGGCATCATTTCCGTGCTGCTGTCTTATCTTATCGGTATTCCCGTTGGCATCTGGATGGCTCAGAAGGAAGGCAAGACCGTCGATAAGATCGGTTCTGTCTACGTGGTCTTCATCACCGCCATTCCTTCCCTGGCCTACATTTTCCTGGTTAAGGCCATAGGCTACCGGACGGGACTTCCCACCACCTTTGATCTGCAGCGGCCCACGTGGCTTATGTATATCCTGCCGATCATTTCCCTCTCCTTAAGGCCCATTGCCAGCCTGATGAGATGGTTAAGACGGTACATGGTCGACCAGCAGAATTCGGATTACGTCAAGTTTGCCCGTTCCGGCGGTCTTTCCGAAAGCGAGATCTTCCGGAACCACATTTTAAAGAACGCGGCTATTCCGATCATTCACGGCATCCCCGGATCCATCCTGTTCTCCATGGTCGGCGCGCTGATCACCGAGCGTGTCTACGTGGTTCCCGGTGTCGGCGGACTGCTGATCCAGGCCATCAACAACTATGATAACGGCGTTATCGTCGGCGTCACCCTGTTCTATGCGGTGCTGTCCATTACGTCCATTATCCTGGGTGACGTCCTGATGAGTGTGGTTGATCCCCGGATCAACTTTACAGCGAAAGCGAGGTAAGTCATGGAACAGAAAAATCTTGTGGATCTGTCTGAATACGGCCTTTCCAATGACGAGCTTTTCGCCCATGTGGATCACAATGATCTGGAATCCGAAAAGATCACGGCGCCCCGGTATTCCTACTGGAAATCCGTGTTCCGTGTTTTCTTCCGGAAGAAGATCAATATCGTCATGCTGGTCGTTATGGCCCTGCTGCTGTTCTTCACCTACGTCTATCCGCAGTTTATCGAATATGACCGGTTTGCGAGGATTGCGGATCCCCTGGCCAAGCACCTGAATCCCGCCAAGGCTTTCAAGTACTTCGGCGCCAGCATCCATACCATCCTGGGTACCGGTTCCTCCGGTGAATTTACCTTTGACGCTGTCTGGAATGGCTCCCAGATCTCCGTTTCCCTGGCCTTTATCGTAGCGGTGATCAATATGGTCATCGGTATCTTCCTGGGCTCCATCTGGGGTTTCTCCAAGAAGATCGATATGTTCATGATGGAGGTCTACAACATTGTCGGCAACGTGCCTTACGAACTGCTGATCTCCGTCCTGGTGCTGATCTTCAGCCCCAGCTTCTGGACCATGGTCTTTGCGCTGACCATAACCGGCTGGCTGGCTGTGGCCTACTTCATCAGGACCCAGGTCATCATCATCCGTGACCGGGATTACAACCTGGCTTCCAAGTGTCTGGGTACGTCCATCATAAGGATCGCCACCAAAAACATCCTGCCCTTCATGACCTCCGTTATCGTGACCTACGCGGCGCTGGAGATCCCTTCCTACATCGGTATGGAAGTGTTCCTGTCCTACATCGGCATGGGTGTTTCGGACATGTCCCTGGGCCGGATGATCTCCGAATCCCAGAGCGCCATGCTGACGCCCGGCTGGGGATTTGAATTCTGGAGCCCGGTTGCGGTTTCGGCCATCATTTCCATTGTGCTGTTCGTTATCGGACAGAATCTGGGTGACGCATCCGATCCCAGAACGCATATGTAAGGGGGCAGCGGTATGGAAAACAGAAAAGTATTATTATCCGTAAAGGATCTGGAAGTCAAGTTCCGGGTCCGCGGCCGTATCCTGACGGCTATCCGCGGCATTTCACTGGATATCTACGAAAATGAATCCATCGCCATCGTGGGCGAGTCCGGTTCCGGCAAATCCGTTTTCACGAAGACCTTTGCCGGCATGCTGGATACCAACGGCTTCATTTCCAACGGATCCATCATCTTCAACGATGATGAACTGGCGGATACCAAAGTTTCGCTGAATTCAGCCGCGAAATCCTCCATCAAACGGATCCATAACAGGCTGAACCAGTATTCCAGAAAGGAATTCGGCGCGGACACCTGGAAGCGGATGCTCGAATTACAAAGCGAGAAAAAAGCCAAAGAGACGCTGTCGGACGAGGATGACGAGAAATACAACGAAAAGCTGAATGAACTTCGTTTCCAGCTGACGGAAGCCGGCAACCTGAAACAGACCCTGGATCCCAAACATGAGAAGGAAGAGATCCGGAAGATCACCGATCAGATCAACGGCTATGAAGCAGAGATCAAGGCTGTCGAGAAGGAACGGGAAGACCTGATCAAGCATCATAAGGCAGCTGTTGCGGCGGATACCGCGTATCTGCAGCAGTACAGCACCGAGATGGCAAAACTGAAAGAGCAGTATAAGAGCGAGACCTCCAGGGAGATCACCCCGGAGATCTCCGAAAGGAACCTGGAAGTCGCGAAGGAGATCTATCTTTCCGTCGGACGGTACAATCCGGTAAGAAGGACCCGCACGGTCAACAGACTGATGAGATCCTTTAAGGATGCTCTGGTGCTGGGTGAAGATATTTCCAAAGCCGAGGTCCGTGAACAGGTTTTCGGAACCACAGCCTTACGGGTGCAGCTGACCGATGAGACGGAAGAAATGCTGCACGGCAACGTGGTCTTAAACGTCGCCAACATCTCCAACCCGGACGACTGGACCCAGATCCGCGGAAGCAAGATCGCGACCGTATTCCAGGACCCCATGACGTCCCTGAACCCGATCATTACCATCGGCAAGCAGATCACTTCCGTTATTATCAAACACCAGAAGTGTTCTGAGGTGGAAGCCCGGGCCAGAGCCCTGAAGCTTATGAAGCAGGTCGGTATTCCGAACGCGGAAAACCGGTTTGACGATTATCCCTTCCAGTATTCCGGCGGCATGAGGCAGCGTATCGTTATCGCCATCGCTTTGTCCTGCCAGCCGAAGATCCTGATCTGCGACGAGCCTACGACAGCCCTTGACGTGACCATCCAGGCCCAGATTCTGCAGCTTCTGAAGGATCTGCAGAAGGAATACTCCTACACCATCGTCTTCATTACCCATGACCTGGGCGTTGTCGCGAACATCGCCGAGCGCGTGGCGGTCTTATATGCCGGACAGATGGTGGAGCTGGGCACCGTGGAAGAGATCTTCTACGATCCGCGTCATCCCTATACCTGGGCGCTGTTAAGCTCCCTGCCGCAGCTTGCGGAAAGAGGTACAAAGCTCTATTCCATCACGGGCACGCCTCCTTCACTGTACAACAAGATTACCGGCGACGCTTTTGCGCCCCGTAATCCCTACTGCTTAAAGATCGACACCCTGGCCGAGCCGCCCATGTTCCAGGTGACGAAGACCCATTTCGCCAAGACCTGGATGCTGGATCCCAGAGCGCCCAAGGTGGAAAAACCGGAGATCATCCAGAACATTCACGAAAAACTGATGAAATCCCTGAACGTGGAAGGAGGGGCGTAAAATGAGTGACAATACCCTGAATAATACCAGCGCCCATCTGCCGGAACACGGCGTACTGGACGAAAACGGCAGAGAGATCCTTCTTCAGGTCAGAAACGTGGACATCACCTTCGGCAAGGGCGACAATGCCGTACGGGCCGTCAAAAATGCCAGCTTTGACATTTACAAGGGCGAGACCTTCTCCCTGGTAGGCGAATCCGGTTCCGGCAAGACCACCATCGGCCGTGCCGTCATCCGCGTCAACCCCTGCGCCGCCGGCGAGATCCTCTATAAGGGCGTCCGCATCTCCGGAAAGATCCCCCGTTCCCTGGACCGTGAAGTCATCAGGAACATCCAGATGGTCTTCCAGGATCCCGCGTCGTCCCTGAATGAGCGGGCCACGGTAGACTACATCATTTCCGAAGGCCTGTACAACTTCCATCTTTACGAGAACGAAGCGGACCGTGTGGCGAAGGTTGAAAAGATGATCGAAGAGGTCGGTCTTCTTCCCGAGCATCTGACCCGTTATCCCCACGAGTTCTCCGGCGGACAGCGGCAGCGTATCGGCCTGGCCCGCGCCATGGTCATGGAGCCCGAGCTGGTCATCGCCGACGAACCCATTTCCGCCCTGGACGTTTCCATCCGTGCCCAGGTGCTGAACCTCCTGGAGCAGTTCCAGCAGGAGCGGGGCGTATCCTACCTGTTTATCGCCCACGACCTCTCCATTGTCCGGTTCATTTCGGACAGGATCGCCGTTATCTATAAGGGCGACATCGTGGAGATCGCGGAGACGGATGAGCTGTTCAATTTCCCGCTGCATCCCTACACCCATTCCCTGATGTCGGCCGTTCCCATTCCGGATTCACGGCTGGAGAAGAACAAGGTGCTCTACACCTATGATCCCTCCATTCACGATTACAGCACCGACAAACCGGAGCTTGTAAACATCGGCCACGATCACTGGGTATACGGCAACAAGAAGGAGATCGAAGAGTACAAAGCCCTTCGTGAAAAGAACGAGCCCATCAAGTCCGTTACCATTCTTTCTCCGGAAGAAATGGCCAAACGGGAAGAAGAGGAAAGACAGAAACGGCTTTCAGCCGCCGACGCGACCCTTACCGGAAGCAACGAGATCCTGGACCGTCCCATTCACGACACCGGATCCGTATGGCTGACGATCTTCTCCTTCATCCTGCCTATTTTCGGCCTGATCGCGGCAGCGGTCTTCAAGAGCAAAAACTATATCAGAAACTACAAGAAGTGCAGAAAAGGAGCCCTGGTATGCCTGATCCTTCTGGCAGTCATCGTCATCCTCTATCTGATCTTCCTGGGCATCGCCCACTTGTAGGATCTGCAGCGATGGCGGAGCCTGAGGTTCTGCCATCAGAAAATAGAACGCTTTCAGGGGTAATTCCCCCGGAAGCGTTCTTTTTTCGGAAAAAGACTGACCCATATCAGCCATGATTTTTCTTGTGATCTTTCCGGGACTTTGTCTTTTCCGCCGGTGCGGGGACGGTTATCTTTCTCCTTAGGCGGTTAATATCCCCCGCAGGGAAATTCTTCTCTCACAGGGAACTGTTTCTGCCGGGATGGAAACTGTTTCCATCCTGCATGGAGGCTTTTTCCTCCCTGTGCGAGGAGACTATTTCCCTCCCGGTACTTTACCGGAGTCTTAAAGTATGTTATGATACGTTACCGAATGACTGATAAATGATCACTGCCGGACAGAGACTGACCAC
This sequence comes from Lachnospiraceae bacterium, assembly GCA_017438305.1. Taxonomy (GTDB): domain Bacteria; phylum Bacillota; class Clostridia; order Lachnospirales; family Lachnospiraceae; genus UBA1267. The sequence continues at coordinate 9,911 of JAFRVX010000027.1, forward strand.
CGGTACGGCGGCTGCCGGGGGAGTGTCTGCCTTTATGGCTCATCATAGGCAAAGTAAAGGACGCCATATTTTTAAGCTGTACTGAATCCCAACATAGAACTTGACCTTAACATAGAACCTGATCTTAATACAGGACTGAATCTTAACACTGGACTGAATCTTAACATAAGACCGATCCATGGTGAAACGGTAAGCACCTACGGTGAAACAGTAACCACCTACGGCGAAACAGTAACCACCTACGGCGAAACGGTAACCACCTACGGCGAAACAGTAACCACCTATGGTGAAACGATAATCGCCCATGGCGAAATGGTAACCGTTTATGATGAAACAGCAGCCGGGAAAGAGAAAAGAGAAGAATAATGAATTTATTCAGACCTCCGAGAGAGGATATTGAAATTGATATTAAGCACCCCAAGCTCAGGATCGCCCTGGTGATCGGACTGATCGTGATCGCCGCGGTTTCCCTGGGATATGGCATCACCGGCCTGCTGAGCACAAAAACCGGCTGGCAGGAGGTGTCCTATGTGGGAACCGATAATGAAAATGCGGCCGGAGATTTCAGTCTGAACGTCTACCTGAAGGGCGGCTTTATGGACCAGAGCGGGAAGCAGCTTTCGGCACTGTATTCCGAGGAAAGCCGGAAGGCCTATCGGATCATCGACGCGGAGACGACGTATGAAGGCGTCGGCAATCTGGCCCTTCTCAATGAACATCCCAACGAGGAAGTGGAGCTGGATCCGGCGCTCTATGACTTTTTGAAAAAGTTTGATGAAAGCGGTCTGAGAGTGCTGTATCTGGGGCCGGTCTATGAGGCCTGGCGCGGTCTGTTCCTGTGCCTTGACGATGCAGAGACTGCCGAGTTCGATCCTGCAGTAAATGAGACCGTCCGGGACTTTATCAAAAAAGCCTCAGCCTATGCCAACGATCCTGACGCCGTTTCTCTGGAGTTTTATGACGGGTACAAGGCAAAGCTTGCGGTATCGGCCGAATATCAGGCCTTTTTCGAGGAGGAGAACTGCGGCGTCTATCTGGACACCTATTGGTTCAGAAATGCGTTTCTTGCGGATTATCTGACGGATAAACTGATAAAGGCCGGAGTGAACCGCGGATATCTTATCGCGAAAGACGGCTTCATCCGCTGCTTTGACAAGCAGGAAGATTACTACCTTCCTTTAACATCCTGGAATAACGGCCAGCCGGTGAGCCCCACGGTCCTTACCTATACAGGGCCCTCTACCTTCGTGATCTACCGGGGATTCCCGCTGCAGGACACCACGACCGATATTTACTATATCTTCCGGGACGGACGCCTGATAAACGGCTATATCGACCCGGAGGACGGGGAAGGCCATCTGGAGAAGGAAGAAGTGGTGGTCTACAGCCATGAAACAGACTGTACGGATCTTCTGGCAGCCTCCCTTCCGGCGGTCCTTCAGGGAAAGGACGCAGACCTTTTGAAGGCGCTTCGGCAGGAGGGGATCTTTGCCATCTTTACGGAAGACGGGAAACTCACGGCCACGGATCCCGACGCCAGGTTCCTGTCGGAGAAATAAGCCGCAGGGAGCACGAATTCCGGATATGCAATAATCAGGCGGTGCAGGCAGAATTGAATAGATCAGTTATTTATGGACCGCGGATCCTGAGTGATCCGTCAGGCGTGAACGATTAATATGAAAAAGAAATTCAACTGGAACGATTTTTTGAAGCGGGTCATGATCATTGCCATACCGGTGGCGCTGCAGCAGCTGCTTACCACCACCGGTTCCATGGTAGATACCATGATGCTGTCCGCCATAGGAGAGAATGCCGTAGGCGCGGTGGGGCTCTGCTCCAGCTTCTCCTATCTCGGCGTTTCCTCCGTATATGGTTTTATCGGCGGCGGCAGCCTGTTCATCGCCCAGTACTGGGGCGCTAAAGATGAAGACAATATGTGCCGGTATTACGGCATCATGCTGACTTTGTGCATGGTCATCGGCGTGCTCTTCGGCCTTCTGGCCTCGCTGTTCCCCTCGGCTGTCATGGACATTTATACCAACAAGGCAGTGGTGAAGCAGAACGGCATGGAATACCTGAAGACCATGGGCATCGGCTATCCTTTCATGGTGGCGACCCTTTGTGTGTCGGCATTCTTAAGAGCCACGGAGCGGGTCAAAATCCCCTTGTTTTCGTCCATTGCATCGGTGTTTGTGAATATCTTCCTGAACTGGGTACTGATCACCGGAAGACTGGGTTTTCCGGCCCTGGGCATAAAAGGCGCTGCCCTGGCGACGGTGGCAGCCAATATCGTCAACCTGGCCCTGTGCCTGGTGCTGGCTGTCTGCACGCGTTTTCCCTATCTTTTCCGCTTCAGAAAGATGTTTGCCTACCGGATCTTCCATATCCGGATCTATTTTAAGAAATGCTTCGCCATCCTGCTGAACGAGGTGGCCATGGGCGTATCCGCGACCCTGATCAATATGATCTACGGCCGCCAGGCGGAGGCTGTGATCGCGGCGACAGCAGTCTGCAAGGTCATGGACGGCTTTATCATCGGCTTCTTCTCCGGCTTCTCCACCGCGGCCTCTATCCTGGTGGGAAAATCCGTCGGCGCCGGCGAACTGGAGGATGCTTACGAAAGAGCCAAACGGCTGGTCTATCTCTGCGGCGCCTGCATTCTCCTGGTGGTAACAGGTGTCTTCCTGTTCCGGGGAAGGCTGCTTTCCCTCATGGGGCTTTCCGGGGAATCCTATGCCATAGGCTCCCGGATGTTTATAGTGCTTTGTGTGGGATCCTATATTCGTATGCATAACTGGGTCCAGAACGACACCTTCCGGTCGGCAGGAGAGACAGCCTATGGCACGATCCTGGAGATATCCTTCATGTATCTCATGGTGCTTCCCATCATGTATCTGGGCGCCTTTGTCTTTCACTGGCCGTTCCTTCTGGTCTACGCCTGCTCCTATATCGATGATCCCATCCGGCTCTTTTTGATGCAGCGGCGGATGTACTCCGGAAAATGGGTCAAACCCGTTACCCCGGAAGGACAGCGGAAGCTGCCGGAATTCCGGAAAAATCACGGGTTGGAGTAGTTCAATTCAAGAAGCTGATCTTTCTGGCTTCGATCGATGCCATGCCGTGCGGACCGGGATGAGCAGAGAGGCCTGTTTCGGCATATTTTCCGAATAACCAGGTATCGCACCTGATGATTCCAGGGCTCATTATTTGAGAAAACGATTGTCAAATCTGATGGGTCCGGGACTCATTTTATGGAAATACAGCCGGAAGACCTGTAAAATCTGAGACTCACTTTCCGGGAAAACCAGTCATCAGCCTGGTCAGTCAGGGCTTCCGTAAGAGACGGAAAAATAATAAAAAAAGTGCTTGCATTTTGGAAGGCATTGTGATATCATACTTCCTTGTCAGGCATTGAGGGCGGATTCCCGAGTGGCCAAAGGGGACAGACTGTAAATCTGCTGCAAATTGCTTCGGTGGTTCGAATCCACCTCCGCCCATCTTTCTGACCCGCCGGCGTGGCGGAACTGGCAGACGCCCGGGACTTAAAATCCCGTGTGGGGTGACCCACGTACCGGTTCGATCCCGGTCGCCGGCATTCGTTAGGAGTCCTGAAATCCTTGTATTAAAAGGGTTTCGGGATTTTTGTTATCTCCTCA
>JAFRVX010000028.1 GCA_017438305.1 Lachnospiraceae bacterium
ACGGCGGGTATATCAATAACTGGCAGTTTTCTGAGGACGGCATTAAGGGTATTCTGAAAAAACTGGCCAATACCGGCATCGAAATGATCGAAATGGGTTTTCTGAAGGGCACCGTATCGGATCCGGACATTTCCCTGTTTCCGGATACCCGTTCCTGCGACAATATCCTTCGGGAAAGAGATCCCGGGGTGCGCTACGTCGCCATGCTGGACATTTCCGCTCCGGTGGAGATGAGCTGCATTACGGAAAGAAAACCCGGAGGCCTGGACGGCATCCGGGTGATCTTCAAGAAGAACCGGCTGGAAGAAGCCTGGCCCTACTGTGAGCATATCAAAAAAATGGGCTATGAGCTCTATGTCAATTTCGTCTCCACAGATCAGTATTCGGACGAAGAACTGATCTCCGGCATCCGCCGGTATGAAACGCTGTCCCCCGACGGCATGACCATCGTGGATACCTTCGGCATGATCAAACGGAAGACCTTCCTGCACCTGGTGGACGTTTTTGATAAGACCATGGCGCCCGGGATCATGCTCTGCTACCATGCCCATAATAATCTGCAGCAGGCCTTCGGAAACGCGGAAGCCCTGATCGATCTGAACCTGGACAGGGATCTCTGCATCGATGCCTGTGTATTCGGCATGGGAAGAGGCGCAGGCAACCTGTGTCTGGAGCTTTTTGCCGAATATATGAACGAAAACTTCGGTACCCGGTACCGGATCCAGCCCATGCTGGAGATCATGGACGAGTACCTGACGGAATTCTACAACCGGAAATTCTGGGGCTATGCCCTGCCCTTCTATCTCACCGCCAGTCTGGGCTGCCATCCCAATTACGGCACCTATCTCGCGGAAAAAGGGACCCTGACGGAAAAAATGTTCAACGAGATCCTGAAAAGCATTTCGGACGAGGACAAGCAGATCTTCTCCAAAGAGAAGGCCGAACACTATTTCCTTCAGTACATGGAAACCTTCCTGGACGACCGGGAGGATCTGGAAAAGCTCTCTGCCCTGCTCTCCCGGAAGCATGTGGTGCTCCTGGCGCCGGGTAAGAGCCTGAACGATTACCGGGAAAAGATCCTGGCGCTTCAGCAGCTGCCCGATACGGTGACCATAGCGGTCAGTTTCTATTCCCCCGACTGGAACATCGATTATATCTTCAGTCCCAATATGCGCCGCTTTGTCAAGATCCAGGGCCGGACACCCGCTAAATGCATCATTACCTCAAACATGAAGGAAGCCACCCAGAAGGATTTCGTGGTGAATTTCTCTTCCTTTGCTTCCAAAAACCGGGAGATCCTGGACAACTCCGGACTGATGCTCTTAAGGCTTTTGTCCGCTGTCGGCGTCCGGGAAGTTACGATCGCCGGAATGGACGGGTATTCCTCCCGGGAATTCACCCGGAACTATTTCTCCCGGGACTGGGAATTTGATTTCTCCAAAGAAGCCGAAAAGCGGAACCGGCTGATCTCCGAAGACCTGACGGAGATCCGGAAAAGCCTTAGTTTTCGCTTCCTGACCCCCACCGTCTACGAGATCTGACCCCCGGCTTCCCCTCTGGGGAAGCTGTCACCGAAGGTGACTGATGAGGCCCTCTGACCTCATCCACCGCCTTCGGCGGTCCCCCTTCCCCAAGGGGGAAGGCAATACGCTGTCTGCCCCAGGCAGACTGATGAAGTCCCTCTTACCTCCTGTAGTTCACCTTCCTCCGGAAGCAGCTCTCGCAGATCCCGTAGGGATAATTCCAACTTAGTTTTTTTCCGCAGAAGCGGCAGGTCCTGGCCTTCAGCTTCTGCCTGGCCAGCAGATCGACGATATTCGCGGAGATCTGCTGTTTTTTTCGCATCAGTTCCTGTATATATTCTTCGTGCTCAAACCGGTCGCAATAATTATATAAAAGATCGCAGAGCCGGAAGAGCCCTTCCTGTTCATCCAGGCTTTCCTTCACAGATTCGATATAGCGTTTTGAGGGAATATTATTCCGCAAATGATAGGGCTTCCCGCCGGTCTCGGCTTCGCACATCTTCAGCCAGTGGGCATAGAGCGTCCCGTTCTTCTCATCAAAGGTCAGCGTGATAAGACGGTACAGAAGCTCCTTGTCGTCCGAAAAGCCGCTGATGGCCTGGCAGAGGGAAATGAGCCTCTTGGTATCCGCCCGGACGTAGCCTTCATGGATTTTGACCTGGTCCCACTTCTGCAGGATCTCCAGCAGCGTCGCATCGATCTCCAGCAGGATTTCCGGAAAGGCGATGACCGCCTCGGTCAAAGGCTCGCTGGTCCCCTCCAGGGCTTCTTTAATGGCGCTTCTCATGTTTTCCGAGGTCACATAGCCCTC
>JAFRVX010000029.1 GCA_017438305.1 Lachnospiraceae bacterium
AGGAAAAGTATTTCCGGGAAGCCTTCCTGAATTTCCGGGAAGACGATGAATACCGTGCTTTTGCCCGGCAGGAATGGGTACGGCTCTACGGTATCTTCCGGGTCCTGAAGGATAAGAACGGCGGAAAAGCCTGGAATGAATGGGAAGAAGCCGACAGAAACTGGATCAGGGAACGGGACGAAGCTTTTCTGGCCCCTTACCGGGAAGAGATCCGCTATGAGATGTTCCTCCAGTTCATCTTCTATCGCCAGTGGAACCGGATCCGGGCTTATGCCGGGGAAAACGGCATCCTGCTGATGGGTGACCTGCCTTTTTATGTGGGCCAGGATTCTCTGGACGTGTGGATGAACCAGGACCAGTTCCTGCTGGATCCGGACGGCTATCCCACCCATGTGGCAGGCGTGCCTCCGGACTATTTCAGCGAACTCGGCCAGCGCTGGGGCAATCCCATCTATAACTGGGAAAGGATGCAGGCGGATCATTATGCCTTCTGGAAAGAGCGGATGCTTGCGTCGGCAGCCCTTTACGATCTGATCCGTATCGACCATTTCCGGGCCTTTGATACCTACTGGAAGATCCCGGCCTCCTGTCCGACAGCAGTCGAAGGAGAATGGATCGAAGCGCCGGGACAGGCCTTTTTCGATGAGTTCCTGCCGGAATTCACCGGGGCGAAGATCATCGCCGAGGACCTCGGCGATATGCGGCCGGAGGTCTATGTGCTCCGGGACCGCTATGATTTCCCGGGCATGAACGTACTGGAATTTACCCTCCTTAATAAAAATGAGAAGGAGGTCCGGAAGAACATGGTGACCTATACCGGGACCCATGACAACGAGACGGTCAGGAGCTGGTTTGAATCTCTGACCATGAAAGAACGGAAGCTGGCATTGGCAAAGATGAAGGCCTCCGCAAGGACTTCAGGCAGAAAGACGGGAATCGTTTTCGCGAAATACTGTTATGCTTTTCCGACAGATTACGCCATCGTCCCGGTCCAGGATATTCTGGGCTATACCAACGAAGCACGCATCAATTCTCCGGGAACCATCTCCGAAGACAACTGGTCCTGGAAGCTTACCGGGTTTGAAGATCTGGCTGATATTCTGAAGGAGATCTTATGAAAATAAGTCCTTTCCGGGCCGTAAGGCCCGTTCCGGAAGAGGCCGCTCGCTTTGCGGCCCTTCCCTACGATGTTTTTTCCGAAGCAGAGGCCAGGGAAGCGGTTTCAAAAGACCCCCTGACCTTTCTCAGCGCCGACCGGCCGGAGACCGCGTTTCCGGAAGGTCAGGACATGTACGCGCCGGAAGTGTACGAAAAAGCCGCGGAACTGCTTCATAACTGGCTTTCCGAAGGGATCCTCCTGCGGGAAGCAGCCCCCTGTTATTACCTCTACGAGCTTACGATGGACGGCCGGTGCCAGCGGGGCCTGGTCTGTGTTTCCGACGTGGACGATTATCTCTCGGGAGCCATTAAGAGACATGAAAATACCCGCCGGGATAAGGAAGAAGACCGGGTCCGGCATATTGACGTGACGTCCATGCAGACAGGACCGATCTTCCTGGCCTATCGTCAGCAGGCTGATCTGAAAGCCCTGGTGGATGAAGCAGAGAAGCAGGAAACGCTGTATGATTTTGTATCTCCGGACGGCATACGCCACAAACTGATCCGGATCAGCCGTCCCGAGCTGATATCCGCGGTAACGGAAGCATTTTTGAAAGTGCCGAACACCTATATCGCGGACGGCCATCACCGGGCAGCTTCGGCGGTCAGAGTCTGTGAGATGCGGCGGAAAGCCCATCCCGGCTTTGACGGATCCGAAGAATTCAACCGGTTTCTGACGGTGCTCTTCCCCGATGAAGAACTGAAGATCCTGGATTATAACCGGCTGGTGAAGATCCCTGAGGGGATGGATGAAAAAGAGATTCTTGACCGGATCGGAGCATATTTTGAGATCGCCCCGGAAACAGCCGAAAGCGGCGGGCCTGAAGACGTGACAGATCCGACGGAGATCAGGAAAACCGGACGGAATGAACAGAAGAGGAAAATCCGAAAACCGGAACAGAAAGGAGAGATCCTGCTGTTCCTTAAGGGAAAGCGGTACCGCATGAAAGCCCGTGAAGAGATCCTTTCCGATGATCCGGTAGACGGTCTGGACGTTTCTCTGCTGCAGCGGTACATCCTGGAGCCGGTCTTCGGCATACAGGATCCCAAGACAGATGAACGGATCGATTTTGTGGGCGGCATCCGCCCGGTATCGGAGCTGGAAGAGCGGAGCATTAACGAAAACAGCGCGGCTTTCGTGATGTATCCGACCTCTCTTCAGGAGCTTTTCGCCGCTGCGGATAAAGGAGAACTCATGCCGCCGAAGAGCACCTGGTTTGAACCGAAACTCCGGTCAGGACTGTTTATGCATGAAATGGAGAGGTGAAAACCGCAGACCTTTTTATCATTTCATGCTGAGTCCGTATCCTGTTTCCAGCCAGGGCTTTCCGGCTTCCAGATCTTTGACGGATGCATACCAGGGGGAAGGGAGTTTTCCGGTAAAATCAGTTTCTCCCAGAAGGACCCGGGCAATGCCCTGGCCTTCGGAACCCGGAAGGTAGCACATGACCACACTGTCCCATTGATCCATATGATCGGCTATGAAAACCTGTCGTCCTGCCATGATGCACGTGATGACAGGTTTTTTCAACGCCTGAGCCTCCTGCATAGCTTCCTGATTTCCTGAAAGACCATGCTTTCCCAGGAGGTCCGGATCATAGCTGTCGCCCTGGTATTCGGCATAGGGAACTTCCCCCAGGGCCAGCAGGACCACATCGGCCTCGGCGGCCTTTTCAAGGGCTGTAATGATCGTAAGCCCGTAACGGTCTTCACAGAGCCGGAGTCCTTCGAGAAGGGTGGTAAAACCCGGGATGGAGGTGTCCCGGACGCCCTGCCATTCCACAGTCCAGCCGCCGCCCTGGACTCCCGCATTGTCCGCGGCAGGGCCGGCAACATAGATCTTTGTGCCGGGCCGGATGGGCAGCAGCCTGTTTTCATTCTTCAGAAGGACCAGGGATTTTTCCACAAGTGCACAGGCGGTATCCCGGCTTTTCTGATGCATCGATCTCCTCTTCGGAAAGAATGGCGTCGCCCCGGTCAATGGGGCGGCGGCCCTTGTAATACTGTTCACCGGTCCCGAAAAGGGTATTGCCGTCCGCCAGATAATGCTTGGCACAGGCAATAAGTCCGTTTTCCACGAATCCTTCGGTACAGGCCCGGCTTAATCTTGTGACCAGTTCCGTATCTTCTCCGAAGCACTCGTAGGTCCTGCCCCAGCGGGGATCCGCGGAAACCCCTGATTCGGGAGCGTAATTCCAGAGAAGGCCGCAGGCCCTTGCCTGAAGCGCCGTAAGCCGCGCGGCTTCCTTCGTGAGCGCCGGATCATCGGCAGCGCCCAGACCGATATTGTGGGGAAAGATGACGGCACCTTTACAGTAATTCACCCCGTGAACATCGTCCTGGCCGTACAGCAGGGGAATGCCTGCGTCCGACAGAACCGCTTCCTTCTGGAGGCTGTCTGATAAAGCTTTCCATTCAGAGGCGGTCAGGGTATCTTTTTTGGAGAGTACAGCCCCATAGCAATTCTTTTTCATCATGCCTTCTTCCAGATGATATACCGCCGGCATGAGCATCTGGGCAATGCGCTGTTCCAGGGTCAGGGAAGAAACAATGCTTTCCGGGGAGCTTTCGGCAAACTTCAGACATTTATACTGTCCGGTCCGGGAAGCGCAGGCCTGCAGGAGAGGCGCGGCAAAACAGATCAGCAGAAACAGGGAAATAAGAAGATGATTTCTTTTCATATCAAACTCCCGAAAACACAGTTATAAGACGTCAGAAGGTAAAAGGTATTCTGATCCCAGCCGGAAAGAACAGCCATATGTGTAGATCAGAACAGCTGTCTTTATGAATCAGAACAGCTGACTGCATGGAGAACAGCCGTCCGTATGGGATCAAAGCGGCTGACTGTATGGATCTGAGCAGCCGTCTCAATGGATCATAACAGCTAATTGTGCATTATTAAAGTTTAGAATAACTGCCGTAGGATGTCAAGACTTGCAGGAAGCCTGAGAAAACCCAGTTGAAAGCCTTTGAGACGGCCAGCAGACAGCAAAGCATTCGGGAGGTTAGGCGGCCGTAATCTGCCGCAATCATAAAAAAACCGGGCTCTTTTAAAGCCCGGCTTTATACTATGGGAGTGTATTATTTTTCGATCACATTGACCCGGATGACGCCCGGTACTTTTTTGACCTTTTCCAGTTCTTCTTCCTCCAGCTTGTGGTCCAGATCAAAGAGAGCGAAGGCATAATCGCCTCTGGATTTGGAGACCATATCGGAAATGTTCGCATTTGAAGCGCCCAGGATGGTGGTCAGCTGGGAGATGACGTTCGGAACATTCGCATGGGCGACACAGAGCCGCATGGGCTTTGTGGCAGCGCCAAGAGAGATATTCGGGAAATTCACGGAGTTGGTGATGTTGCCGTTCTCCAGGAAATCCGTCAGTTCTTCCGCAGCCATGATGGCGCAGTTGGTTTCGGATTCTTCCGTGGAAGCGCCCAGATGCGGGAAGGCAATGACGTTGTCCAGGTTGGCGGTGGTGTAGTTGGGCAGGTCGGTGACGTACTTGCGCACCTTGCCGTTTGCCAGGTACTTGGTCAGGCAGGCATCGCACACCAGGCCGTCCCGGGCGAAGTTCAGGATGGCTACGCCGTCCTTCATCTTTTCCATGGCCTCGCCGTTCAGCATTCCCTTGGTGGAATCGTTCATCGGGACATGGATCGTGATGTAATCGGAATCCGCATAGAGATCATCCACGTTGGTGACCACGCGGACCCGGGGATTTAAGTGAAGCGCGGAGCCCACGGAAAGGAAGGGATCATAGCCGATGACCTTCATGCCGAGGTCCACAGCGTTATTGGCCACCAGGACGCCGATGGCGCCGAGGCCGATAATGCCCAGGGTCTTTCCCTTGATCTCGGTACCGGCAAACTGGCTCTTTGCCTTCTCCATGGTCTTGGAAATGTTCTCATCGCCCTTATTATCATCTACCCATTTCATGCCGCCTTTGGCGTCGCGGGCAGCCAGGATCAGGCCCAGGATGACCAGCTCTTTTACGCCGTTGGCGTTGGCGCCGGGGGTATTGAAGACCACGATGCCTTTTTCCGCGCATTTATCCACGGGAATATTGTTGGTGCCGGCACCGCTTCTGGCAATGGCCCGGAGCTGTTCCGGCATTTCCATGTCCAGCATGTTGTAGGAACGCAGGATAACGGCATCCGCATCCTTGATATCAGAGACCTGCTCGAAAGACGCCGGGAATTTGTCAAGACCGGCCTGGGCAATGTTGTTCAGCGCAAGATATTTCATCGATATCCTCCTCTAAGGTAAGGAACTTCTTATTTCAGGTTTTTCTTTTCGAAATCTTCCATGAAGGTGACCAGATCCGCAACGCCCTGGTAAGGCATGGCGTTGTAGATGGAAGCTCTCATGCCGCCCACGGTGCGGTGGCCCTTCAGGTTTTCGAAACCGGCCGCAGTGGCTTCTTTGACGAATTTCGCATCCAGCTCCTCATCA
>JAFRVX010000030.1 GCA_017438305.1 Lachnospiraceae bacterium
CATCTTACAGGTTCCGGAACTGTAGCTGCTGTACAGATTTCCGTTGCCGTCGTGCACATAAGCCCAGGCGTAAACAAAATCGCCGGTGGTAAATGCGGATCTTGCTGAGGAAATGCCTTCGGAAAGACTGTAACCGTTTCCTTTCAGCGAGGCAAAGACGTCATTATACGTCGCCCGCATTGTTTCCATCGGTTCACACTGAGACTCCCCGGGATGCCTCTCGCTTCCGGAAACGGAAAGGTCGGGAACAGCCTCCTTTGAGGGACTGACTGTCTCCGTTTCCTCATTATAGGATTTCTCAATCTGTGTTTTCTCTTCTTGTGTTTTCTCGTCCTGGGTTTTTTCCTGCGCTATGGTGGTCAGATTTGCCTTCCCGGACATCTCTTCAGCAGAAGCAGCCCGGAAAACGCTTAAAAATCCGAAAAGCACCAGAAGAAAACTCACCAGCAAACGAACTCTCTTTGTTTTCATATTGATCCCCTTTCTGTCTGATCTTACAACAGACTTTTCACTTGACACTAACTTCACTGAAGGCCTTGTCAGCCTTTTGTGGCATGAAGGATAATGATTTTTGGATTATAAATCAAGGCTGAATTCAGCAAAATAACGCGCTTTTTCCGGTACGTTCCACATAAAAAAGAGCTGCTATGCTCTTTTTTTACGAACATAGCAGCTCCTATTTCTCACGTGCGGTATTTCGGGGGGATCACCGGTTCCGGCAGACTCCGTTGCTGTCGAAAAGATAATTCACTCCATCTATGGGGAAACTTCCGTTACAATACATTCTTCCGATATGGTATATGGGAATATCCACTTTCCACTTCTGAAACAGGTCATGAAAATCCTGTTCCTTTTCAGCCAGATAGTACCATTTTCCGTCGATCTCCAGCCAGCCGGTCTGCATGACGCCGTCAGACGCAGAATAGTACCAGCCTATATCATAATTATTATGGTAAAAATTATGCGTCAGATTATACCACCCTGTTGTCATTTCCCCATTGTAGTAATTCAGCATATAATATTTACCGTTGATCTTCTGTTTTCCGTACTGCATGATTCCGGCTTCATTAAAATGGTACCATTTACCTTCGATTTTTCTCCAGCCGGTCGTCATGCTTCCGCCATCGCCGAAATAGTACCAGATGAATTCTTTGATATATTCCTTTTCTATCCTCCCGTCGTCCATATTATCATATTCTATATTCCGGAATTTAACCCATCCGACAGACATTGTTCCATTAGCTTTCAGATAATAAGTTTTTCCGTTGATCTTCTGCCACCCGGTCTGCATGACGCCTAAAGAATTCAGGTAATACCATTTATCATTAACCGATATCCATCCGGTCTGCATGACGCCGCCGGCGGAGAAGTAATACCAGCTGCCGGAGATCTGTTTCCAGCCTACAGCCATGACGCCTGACAGATCCATATAATACCATCTGTCATTGATCTTTTCCCAGCCGGTCTGCATGGCGCCGCCATCATTGAAATAATACCATCTGCCGGAAATCTGTCTCCAACCCGTGACCATATAGCCCCTGGCGTTGAAATAGTACCATTTCCCCATGATCTTAAGCCATTGGTCCTTTGCATACCAGCCTTTATCATCTCCGTACCACCAGCCGGAATCGCTCTTTCGCCAGGAAGGAACCGAATAATTATAATGGATCGCCGCGTCTTCAAGGGCATAATTCTGATCCCCAACAGCGATCTGAGACCACTCACTCCGCGTACCGGTATAATAAACATCCTTCAGGGAATCGCATCCGGAAAACGTACCGATGTCGATGGTTTTAACGGATTTGGTGATAACCACTTTTTCCAGAGAGTCACATTTGTAAAAAGCGTCATTCGGCAGGCGCTCTGAAGCTGCCAGCCAGTAAACTTCTTTCAAATATGCACACTTGGAAAATAATCCGCCGCCCTTGTCATCTCCATGAAATGCGGTAACCGATTCAGGGATAATAATATATTTTACAGAAGTGCCTGAAAAAGTGCCGGAACCCAGAGAAGTCAAAGCTGCGGGAAGATTGATATTCCTTAGTCCGCTGCATCTTTCGAATGCAAAGCTGGCCAGATAAGTCAGCGATGCAGGCAGAGATATTTCCTTTAATCCGTAACATCCCGCAAACGCAGAATCCTGCAGCTCTTCCAATTTCCCGGGCAGCTTTATGCTCTGCAGCGAATAACAATCGGCAAAGGCGGAACTGCCTATTGTCTTTACGCTGTCCGGAAGACTGACTGACTTGAGATTAAAAGCATTGCGAAATGCCTCTGCACTTACATTGGTAATGCCTTCACTGATGATTACTTCCTCGATCTCTCCCTGCTGATACTCTCTCCAGGGCTGAGTATCATTGCTGTAGTACCTCATCTCCCCGGTCCCGGAGATCGTCAATATTCCGTTTTCATAGGACCAGGACGCGTTTGCGCCGCATTTTCCCGAAGCGGCAGCATCAGCCGTCACCGACCTTATCCCTAATAAGAATAACACCGCCATCACGGCGATCATTACTTTTTTCATTTCCGCCCTCTCACGCAGCCGTTCAGAAACAACTGCCTTTTTCCTTATTGTACCCAATAGCCGTTGGCGTCAAAGGTATATCTTTTGCCATCAATGCTGTAATTACCATTGCTGTAGAAATAGCCGTCTGCTGAATAATAATAGTACTTTCCATCAATCTTATTCCAGCCTGTTGTTACTTCTGCCCTGGCTTTTACTGATGGCTACAGGATCATGACCATGATCAGCAGAGGAAGCAGAAAAATTATTTTTCTTTTGTTCATAAGGTCCTCCCATGTTGGCTTTTTCGGTAACCAGCCGGATGCTGCAAAAAACACCAGAACATTTTTTTGCCTGCCGCAGCTCCATTCAATGTTGCTGAAGATATGATATCAACGAGAGATAAAATCGTCAATGTTTTTGGCCTATATTGTATATTTGTGTCAAGTTTGAACAAATCCTCAGCAGGCGGAGGACTTATTCCTTCGGAAAGCCTTTGGCCCTCAGAAATAAAAACAGGCTGCAGAACCGATCTCTCAGCCCTGCAGCCCATTTTGATTTTGTCAGTAATAAGTTGGTCCGTCCTTTCCAACAACTTACTTTAAGGAATTCCCGGAATGTGCTCCGATCCTTTTCAGGGCAACATCAAATGTACGGTTCTGAATGCCCTGTCCAGCTGCCGTCCATGTTAAACTCGTAGTATTTTTCCCCGATCTGGTACCACCCTTCACTGTACATGTAGCAGAACTCATCATCAAAGTAATACCATTTGTTATTGATCTTCTTCCAGCCGGATATCAGGACGCCGTTTGCATCCGCATAATACCAGGTAACATATTTGGCATCGTTATAGGTATAGCTCTCTTTCGCCCAGCCTCCGGTCACCATGACCCCGCTGGCGTTCAAGCAGTACATTTTTCCGTCTTCACCAGGGGTAATTACGCGATTGGCCGCCATTTCAGGGTAAAGATAATACCACTTGCCATTATCCTTTACCCATCCCTCTTTCATGTTGCCGGAAGCATCGAAATAATAGTAATGGGCACCGACCTTCTGCCAGCCTTTGGTGAAGGTCCCGTCGGCTTTCTTATATTTTACATTGCTGCCGGAACGCTGGAAGCCTGTCGCTGCATTCATGGGTTTCCAGATGCCGTTGGCGGCAAAGTACTCATATTTTCCGTCAATATAAGCCAATCTGTCTGATACCATCGAAGAATCGAGATAATACCAGTTCCCGTTGATCTTTTTCCAGCCCTCCTCAGGGGTTCCGTCCGATTTGGTATAATACCAGGTCTTTTTCCCGTCGATAGTATACGATGTGCTCTGCCAGCCGGCTCCTGCAAGGGCTCCGCCTTCCGTAAAGAAATACCATTCATCGTTGATACAATAGAGATCGCCGGCGTACATGTAATTGGTATCCGGGTCCATATAATACCATTTATTATTGATCTTCTGCCAGCCGGAAACCAGTGCTCCGGATGATGATGCATAATACCAGGTGACATCTGTTGCTGTGGAGCCGCCGCTGGTGGGATAGGTGGAAATTTGTTTGATCCATCCCGTTTTCATCGCGCCGTCGTCACCGAAAAAATATGTCTTATTGCCCTCATACCACCATCCGGTATGCATGATCCCTGTATAATCATAGAAATAATACCATTTATTGCTGATCTTTTTCCAACCGATATCTATGGCGCCTCCGGCAGCAGCATGATACCAGTATGTATAAACGGTCCCGTCCTGTTCATCGGTTATGGTTTCCTTTATCCATCCGGTCTGCATGACGCCGTTTTTATCAAAATAGTACCTGTGGCTTCCGATGTCATAAAAACCATCGCTGTAAACATCGCCGTATTCTGTACAATAATAATACTTTCCGTCGATCTTATTCCAGCCGGGCTGCATTTCCGCCTTTGCTTTTTCCGAGGGCCAAAGGATCATGACCACGATCAGCAGGGGAAGCAGCAAAAACCATTTTCTTCTGTTCATATAATCCTCCCAGATCATTCTTTTTTCCGGCAAAAGGCCGGATACTGTATAAAAAAGGTTCTCCGAAGCTTTCTAATAATACCTGCCGCAGCTTCACTTTGTATTGCAAAAGTAATGATACCAATTAAAGAAAAAATCGTCAATGAATTTGATGCAAATTCCAGATTTTTGTTAAGTTTGACTAAATTGCAAGACACGGATGCCGGCAGGTCTGCGGACAGGTAATGTCGGATCGTGCATGGACGGCTGTTGTTGCCGGATCAGTGCCGCAGAAAAAACACGCCAACCGATTACCGGGCGAATCTTTACCGCAAAGAAAGGCGGGCTGCAAAAGCTGATCTCTCAGCGCTGCAGCCCGTTTCCTGTCAGTAATAAGTTCCTTCAGCCGGATCCGCGCTGTCACTTCACCGTATAGCTATCGGTGTCGAAAGTGTACTTCTTTTCAGCAGGATCCGCGCTGTCACTTCACCCAATAGCCGTTGGCGTCGAAGGTGTATTTCTTATCGTCGATGGTAAGGGTGACGTTCTTCGCATACCAGCCGGACGTATCCCCGAACCACCAGCCTTTGGCGTTCTTCGTCCAGGAAGCCTTGTACTTATAGGTCCAGGAGCCGTCGGCGTTCAGCCACCAGCCGCTGCACCATTCCTTGGCTGCCATGGCGCCAGAGGCCTTAAAGTAATAGGTCGTCCCGGCCAGGGTCTTCCAGCCCGTAACCATGGCGCCGCTGCTCTCAAAGTAGTACCACATGCCGGCGAGCTGCTTCCAGCCGGTCTGCATTGCGCCGCTGCTGCTCATGTAATACCAGCTGCCGTTGATCTTCTGCCAGCCGGTCCTCATGGCGCCGTCCGTTCCCAGGTAATACCACACAGAGCCGAATTTCTGCCAGCCGGTCTGCATATAGCCTCTGTTGTCAAAGTGGTACCACTTTCCCTTGATCTTCTCCCACTGGCTCACCGGGTAGGTCCCGTCCGCTCTCTGATACCACCAGCCGGTGGAATTATGCCGCCAGCCTGCCGTACCGTTGTTCGGAGCGTCGACGGTAAGCGTATAGTTCAGGTCGCTTCCGTGAGAATAACCACTGGTGATCCGGATGTAATAGGTGCCGGCGGGAAGGTCCACGGCAGGAAGCGTCACTTCAGCCTTATTACCCGGAATCGGACAGGAATCAAGACCATCGACCTGTATTATCTCTTCTACAGAGTTTAACAGACAGATCCTCCAGTATTCGTAGTCGGTTGTCATAAGCGGATGAGCGAACCGTATCCTTACGGTGTCATTCTTTGCCAGGACTATTTTATAATAGTCCTCCTCCTCATGGGAGGTTCCAAAGATACCGCCTTTACAGGCCGCATTTGCCTTTATCGGCGTTGCGCTGGTACGGGTGCCGTTGGCTTCCTTCTCGTAGGCGGAAGATGCTGTGAAGCCTGCCTTCAGGTTATAGTTCACATCCGTATGAGGGGATTGATACGCTGCTACACGTATGTAATAGACCCCTGCCGGCAGCCCCACTTCCGGGAGACTGTAACCGGTATCGCTCCCGGAAAACGAATAGGTCTGCTCTTCTCCTCCGGTAATATCCTGCCTCTGGGAATTATAAAGCCGGATATTCCAGAAGAAATAATTCTGATTCAGCTCTTCATAGGTAAACTGTACCGTTAAGGCGCCGTCCTCAGGCAGAGTGATCTTGTACCAGTCTTCGTCGCTGTAATCCGCAAAAGTACTGCCTTTGTAAACCGTGTCGAGCTCTATGGACGTGGCCCTTGCAGCTGAATCGTTATATTCCTTCTCGTAAAAGGAAGATGCGGTAAAATCTGCTTTCAGACTATAGGCCGAATCGCTGTGTCTGTACGATGCGGTTACCCGTATATAATAGGTTCCTGCGGGCAGTCCGGTCTCGGCAAGGCTGTACCCGGTCCCTTCACCGCTGAACTTATAACACGTCTCTTCATCTCCGGCAACAGTAAGCCCATTGGAATCCATCAGATAGACATTCCAGAATCTGTAAGAATCCTTCAGATCTTCATGGGTAAACTGTATGGTTAACGCGCCGTCCTGGGATAAAGTGACCTTGTACCAGTCCTCATCGTCTTCGGAAGATATGGCGCCGGTAACCGTCGTATTTAACGACAGGGCATTGGCGCTTTCCAGGGAGCCGTTGTCTTCTGTTTCACTCGCGGCAAAAACCGTCAGGCTGCTTATCGAAAACAACAGAATAAACAGCGCCAGAAAATGTAATTTCTTCATACTTCATGGCCTCCTATGTTCAAAAAACCATCTCAACAGACACATGAGAACATTCTCAGCTGCTTTTTCCCTGCTTCGTTACTTCATATATCCCGCGGCGTCAAAGGTATAACTCTTGCCGTCGATCCTGACGGTGGCGCTCTTCGCGTACCAGCCGGAATCGTCTCCGTACCACCAGCCCTTATTGTTGTGCACCCAGCGGGCCCTGTACTTGTACGTCCAGGAACCGTCCTGGTTCAGGTAATAGCCGTCCCACCATTCTCTGGCGGCCATGGCGCCGTCGGGTTTGAAGAAATAGGTGACATTGCCGATCTTTTTCCAGCCGGTCTGCATCACGCCGCCGCTGCTCATATAATACCAGTTGGAGCCGAGCTTCAGCCAGCCGGTCTGCATCACGCCCTTGTCGTTCATGTAATACCAGCTGCCGTTGACCTTCTGCCAGCCGGTCTTCATGGCGCCGTCCGTTCCCAGATAATACCAGGAAGTGCCGAATTTCTGCCAGCCGGTCTGCATATAGCCTTTACTGTCAAAGTGGTACCACTTTCCGCTGATCTTCTCCCACTGGCTGACCGGGTAGGTCCCGTCCGCTCTCTGGTACCACCAGCCGCTGGAATTGTGCTTCCAGCCTGCCGCGACGCCGTTGTTCGGCGCATTCACCGTGAGGGTGTAGGTGTGATTGCTGTGATAAAATCCGCAGGTGATCCGTACGTAATAGGTGCCGGCCGAAAGACCTACGGCAGGAAGCGTCACATCGGACACATTTCCGTCGATATAATAGACAGAACCATCAATGTTTACTGTATTCCCCTCGGCATCCAGCAGGTAGATCTGCCAGTAGTTATTGCTGTCGCTGATGATCGGATGCGCAAACCGGATCTTTACCGTATCGTTCTTTGTCAGGACGATCTTATAATAGTCCTCATCATAGGAATCGGCATAAGTACTGCCCTTATAGGCCACATTGGCCTTTATCGGGGTAGCGCTGTCCCGGGAACCGTTATATTCCTTCTCATAAACGGTGGACGCAGTAAAGCCCGCTTTCAGGCTGTACGTCGAATCATTATGATAGTCTGCCGTCACGCGTATATAATACGTTCCTGCCGGCAGTCCCACCTCCGGAAGACTGTACCCGGTTCCGTCACCGTCAAATTGATACCACTTCTCGTACTCTCCGGTAATGTTCTTCCCCTCGGAATTATACAGATACACTCTCCAGTAGGACTGAGAGTCGGTCAGATCTTTGTGGGTGAACTGTACGGTCAGTGCGCCGGCCTGGGATAACGTGACCTTATACCAGTCTTCATCGCCGTAATCCACATAAATACTGCCCTTATAGACCGTATTGAGATTGATGGGCGTAGCGCTGGCCCGGGATCCGTTATATTCCTTTTCATAAGTGGAAGAAGCGGTAAAGCCGGCTTTCACGCTGTATGTCGAATCACTGTGACCGTACAGCATCGTCACGCGTATATAGTAGGTTCCTGCCGGCAGTCCCACCTCCGGGAGGCTGTATCCGGTTCCGTCACCGGCGAAGTCAAACCTTTTTTCGGAATCTCCGGTAATATTCTGCCCCTCGGAATTATACAGATACAGGCCCCAGTAGTACTGAGAGTCGGTCAGATCTTTGTGGGAGAACGTTACGGTCAGTACGCCGGCCTGGGATAACGTGAACTTATACCAGTCTTCGTCAGCGTAATCTGCATAAATACTGCCTTTATAGAAAGTGTTGAGATTCATGGACGTAGCGCTGGCCCGGGATCCGTTATATTCCTTCTCATATACGGAAGACGCCGTAAAACTTACCCGAACGGTATAACTCGAGCTTTCGGTATAGTATCCTGATATCACACGCACATAATACGTTCCTGCCGGCAGCCCGATCTCAGGAAGGCTGTACCCGGTTCCATTACCGTCAAACTCATAACATTTATCAGTATCTCCGGTAATGTTTTGGCCCTCGGAATTATACAGATAAAGCCTCCAGTGGAGATTGGATGATGTCAGATCCTGGTGTCCGAACTGTACGGAAATGGCGCCGGCCTGGGATAAGGTAAACTTATACCAGTCTTCATCGTTATAGGAAGATATATTGCCGGTAACCGTCGTATTCAACGATATGGCATTGGCACTTGCCCTGGAACCGTTGTCTTCCGCTTCGCCGGCGGCAAATACCGTCAGGCTGCCCAACGCAAACAACAGTACAAGCAGCGCAAGGAAATGCAGTTTCTTCATACTTCATAGTCTCCTTTGTTCATATAGTCAGCCATATGCAATGTTGCCGCATATGAACATGCTCAACTTAGGGAAACACTGATTAAGGCGTTTCCCGCGCCGGATCCGGCTGCAAAGCGCTTTTTCCCTGCAGATCCGTGCGCATCCTACGGAGCGTCTAAGGAAACACTGATTTATTCAGTGTTTCCTTAGATGTCCTGTTCTGTCAGTTCAGGTATCCCATGGCGTTAAAGGTATAATACTTGTCGTCGATCTTGACGGTGGCGTTCTTCGCATACCAGCCCGAATCGTCTCCGTACCACCAGCCCTTATTGTTATGCACCCAACGGGCCCTGTATTTGTACGTCCAGGAGCCGTCCTGGTTCAGGTAATAGCCGTCCCACCATTCTTTGTAAGCCATGGCTCCGCCGGGTTTGAAGAAATAGGTGACGCCGCCGATCTCTCTCCAGCCGGTCAGCATCATACCGCCTTTGCTCAGATAATACCAGTTGGAACCGAGCTTCAGCCAGCCGGTATGCATCACGCCCTTGTCGTTCAGGTAATACCAGTTGCCGTTGACCTTCTGCCAGCCGGTCTTCATGGCGCCGTCCGTTCCCAGATAATACCAGTTGGAGCCGAATTTCTGCCAGCCGGTCTGCATATAGCCTTTACTGTCAAAGTGATACCACTTTCCGCTGATCTTCTCCCACTGGCTCACCGGGTAGGTCCCGTCCGCTCTCTGATACCACCAGCCGCTGGAATTATGCTTCCAACCGGCTATGACGCCGTTCTTTGGGGCGTTGACCGTGAGGGTGTAGGTATGATTGCTGTAATATCCGGAAACGACGATCTTGATGTAATACGTCCCGGCAGAAAGTCCTACGGAAGGAAGCGTCACATCCGGTTCATTACCGGAAATGTAATAGACAGAACCATCAATGTTGACCGTATTGCCATCAGCATCATACAGGTAGATCAGCCAGTAATTGTTGCCGGTATTGATGATCGGATGCGCAAACCGGATCCTGACGACATCATCATTTTTCAGCGTAAATTCATAATAATCATTATCATAGGAATTATAGAGGCTTCCCTGATAAGCCACGTTTACCTTTACGGGAGTCGCGCTCGCCCGTGACCCATTATACTCCTTTTCATAATAGTCTGATGCGGTAAACCCGGCTTTCAGACTGTAGGTCGAGTTGCTGAAATAGCTGCTGTCCATCACCTTCACATAATAGGTTCCTGCAGGAAGACCCACCATCGGAAGACTGCCTCCCGTCCCATCTCCTTTATAGACAGTGGCAGATTCACTGCCTCCGGATATATTGTCCCCCTCGGAATTATAAAGGTAGACGGCCCAATAGTTATTGGAGGATGTCAGATCTTTATGGGTAAACTCTATCGTCAGTGCACCGGCCTGGGGAAGGGTGATCTTATACCAGTCATTATCGTAGGTGTTGTAAAGACTGGCTTTATAGGTAGTGTTCACATTGATGGCCGTAGCGCTGTCACGGGAACCGTTATATTCTTTCTCATAAGTGGAAGACGCAGTAAAACCGGCTTTCAGACTATAAGTCGAGTTACTGAAATAGCTGCTGTCCATCACCTTCACATAATATGTCCCCGCGGGAAGACCTACCTCCGGAAGACTGCCTCCCGTCCCATCTCCTTTATAGACAGTAGCAGTATCACTGCCTCCGGTTATATTGTTTCCTTCAGAATTATAAAGGTAGAGAGCCCAATAGTTATTGGACGATGTCAGATCTTTATGAGTAAACTCTACTGTCAGCGCACCGGCCTGGGGAAGGGTGATCTTATACCAGTCAATATCGCTGCTGCTGTAAAGACTGCCTTTATAGGCCGTGTTCACGTTGATGGCAGTAGCACTGTCACGGGAACCGTTATATTCCTTTTCATAAGTGGAGGAAGCAGTAAAGCTCACCCTCAGGGTATAATTTGTGCTGCTGTGATAGCTGCTTGATCTCACCCTTGCATAGTAGGTTCCCGCGGGAAGGCCCACTTCCGGAAGACTGCCTCCCGTTCCATCTCCTTTAAAGGTATGAGCGTACTCACTGCCTCCGGATATATTGCCCCCTTCAGAATTATAAAGGTAGACAGCCCAATAGTTATTGGACGATGTCAGATCCTGGTGTCCGAACTGCACAGAAATAACACCGGCCTGGGATAAGGTAAATTTATACCAGTCATTATCGCTGCTGGAAGATATGCTGCCGGTAACCGTCGTATTTAACGATATGGCATTGGCACTTGCCCGGGATCCGTTGTCTTCTGCTTCATTGGCGGCAAAAACCGTCAGGCTGCCCAGAGAGAACAGCAGGACCAACAGGATCAGATAATGCATTTTCTTCATTCTGTATGACCTCCTTTGAATGTATATATTATTTATAGCCCACGTCATTTTTTCTGTCAAGAATTTCTGATGAATATGCCGTTATTTTGCAAATCTCTGTGCACAGTGCACGGCGGATTTTCTAGTAATAAATCATAAAAGCCGGGAAATGGACCTTGATCCGTTTCCCGGCCGAAACCGCTGAATTAATACTCGGGTAATAACCCTGCTTCTGTATTTACACCCGGACATTCAGCATGTCTTCTGAATTCATATCCAGATATTACAGCATACGCCTGTTTTTATCCGGTTACGGTATCTGTCTGCCGTAATCGTCAAAATAACAGGTCTGGCCGTCAATCTTCCGGATACCGGTCAGTACCCGGCCCGTGGCGTCTGTATAATAACGGTAGCCTTCGCTGTCTGTCTTCCAGCCTTCCTTTGCAGCCAGCACGCCGTCGCTGCCGAAGAAGTAGTAGGCTCCATTATTGTAAAATGTGGCATTTCTTATCATGGACGAACCAAAGGCGTATACTTTTCCATCAACGGTCTGGACTCCCGAAGCCGCATACCCGTCCCGGAAATAGAACCATAAGCCACCTTTGTTGACCCAACCATTCTGCGTCGTGTTCTGACCGGTCAGTACGCCGTCGGAACCAAAATCATACAGATGGCCGGAAATCAGGGCCCAGGAATCAGCCATTTCATAATTGAAATAATACTGTTTCCCGTCAATGAGTGCAAAACCGTATGTCACGCAGGAAGAGCTGTCAAAGTAATACCAATACCCGTTCAGTTTCTTCCATCCGGTATAATAGGCCCTCTTTCCGTCTGATCCAAAATATGCAATCTTATAAGTATAATAATCTGCATAGTAGCTGAAGAGGGAATCCCTCATCATATAGCCTTCTGAATCAAAAGCATATTCATAGTTTCCGATCTTTAATGTATTGGATCTTACGACCATGCCGTTATTGATGAAAACATATTCGCTTCCGACTTTCAGCCAGCCGTCTTTGACCTTATCCAGAAGAACCGACGTCTGTACTCCGGTATCGCTGAACTGATAGACTTTTCCGTCGACGACCTGTACTCCGGTCATCATATAGATCCCGCCGAAATAATACCAGTTTCCGCCGAGTTTGAGCCATTCATCTTTGGCCAGTTTTCCGTTGGATTTGGCATAACCATAGGATCCGTTATAGGCACCTGGTTTATAGCTGTAGGAATTCAGTTTGACCCAGCCGCTCTTGACATACTGTCCGTCCTGGCCAAGCCAGTATCCGTCAACTTCCTGGTTTCTCAGCATGATGCCGTTCTGGATGTAATAGGCTCCGACCCAGCCAGTATAGGGCTTTCCATCCTTATAATAATAGTAAACGCCATTGGCTAAGACCCATCCGTTCTTCATGGTCTCGGTACTTATAAGCGCGCCGCCGGCTCCGTAGATACGTTTTTCATTACCGATGATCCGTTCGTCGACCCACATAAAGCCATTATCAAAGTAATATTCCTTGCCGTTAATGACCTGTATGCCGTAAACGATCGTACCCCGTTTATTGATATAAACATACCGGCCGTTAAGCTGATACCAACCCGAAGCGACCTGTTTTCCGTCAGAGCCGTAGACCCGGCTGTCGATCAGCTGTTCCTTCTGCATACATCCGTTATAGTCAAAATAATAGTATACGCCGCCTACAGCATACCGGCCTGTTACAGGCTGATTGTTTACGATATAGTACCAGGATCCGTTTATCTCGTTCCAGCCGTTGCCTTTTGCCGTACCGATATAGGCTCCGTCTGACCCGCACAGATAGGTCTTTCCGTTATAGGTGACCAATCCAGTGAGCAGACGGCCGCTGACTGCCTCAAAGTAGTAATATTTCGAGCCGATCTTCTTCTCTCCGACAGCCAGTGCGCCTGAGGATTCCGCATAGCCGATATAACCGTTGGCATATCTTACCCAGCATCCGGAGAACATCCGCCCTTCACTGTCAAAGGCATAGAGTTTATCTCCTATCTTCACTCCTCCCTGGTTCATGTAAGCAGCACCGGATTCATTGAAATAATAATACCTTCCGTTGATATTCTTCCAGCTCGATCTGACTATTTCTCCATTGGACACATAATACAATGCTGCACCGGCATAGTCGTACTCGCCCGCTCTGAAAAGCCCGGTTTCGGTTACCGCCGATACAACGCCATTTCCATCTGCATGATAGGGTTTGCCCTCATAGAGGAAACCATAGTCTGTTCTCATCCTGCCGTATGAGAACAGATACTGCTTTCCTCCTACGGTTGCAAGTCCGTCAGCCGCTTTGCCGGCAGTGCCGTAAAAATACCACTCCTGGCCGATCTGCACCCATTCTTTCTCATACAGCTTACCGCCCTTCTTTGCCCGATAATAGTAACTGGCATCCTGTTCGTAATTGATGAAAAGAGTATCGTCATACATCTGACCGTCGTAATCAAAACCGTAATAATAACTTCCGATCTTTCTTACTTCACCCCGGACCAGTTTTCCATCGGCTACATAGTAATACGAGCCATTATAATTATTCCATCCTTCAGCCATTTTGACAGCCACGCCGTCACTGCCGAAATAGTAAATGGCGTCATCGGCGGAAAGCGACGTTTCTGTCATCATTCTTCCGTCACCGGAAAAATAATAATACTTGCTGCCGATCTTCGTTAATCCGGAAGCGCTTCTTCCTTCCCCGCCGTAATAATACCAGTCAGAACCGTCCTGATACCATTCATTGACGTAAAGCGCTCCGCCTTTTTTCGCTCTTGAGCTGTAGTCATATGAGACATAAAAGGCCTCATCGTCATACATCCTGCCCTCTGAATTAAAATAATACCAGGAACTTCCTATTTTCTGCAGTCCGGTGAGAATAACGCCGTTTTTAACATAATAATAGTCTCCTCCCTGCTTATTCCATCCTTCAGACAGCTTTGTAAGACTGCCGCTCTCATCTGCATAATAAGCCGTCGGCGTGCCGCTGTAATCCGTAACGGCACCATTTACCAGCATGACGCCATTGTTATTAAAATAGTACTTTTTCCCGC
Source organism: Lachnospiraceae bacterium (assembly GCA_017438305.1). GTDB lineage: Bacteria > Bacillota > Clostridia > Lachnospirales > Lachnospiraceae > UBA1267. The sequence goes on from JAFRVX010000030.1 coordinate 14,371, forward strand.
CTATGGTGCGGAAGTCCCGGGCTGCCCTGCCATCCTCTGTGTAATAATACCAGGCAGAGCCTTCTTTATACCAGGCGGACTGATATAATTGTCCTCCGTCTTTGGCACGATAATAATTGCCGTTAAAAGTAAAGGCCTCATTATCATACATCTGCCCGTAGTTATTAAATCCGTAATACGCTCCGCCTAATTTAACAACGTCATATGTCAGGAAGGCCCCGTCTTTTACATAATAGTAAATACCGTTTATCTGATTCCAGCCGGCGGATAACTGCGTTAAATTACCCTTATGATCAGCATAATAGACATTCGTGCCGTCTGTGCCGACTCCGTCCGTGATCATCCGGCCATCAACAGAAAACAGGTACTTTTTGCCGCTTACCGTTGTCACGCCTGAAGGCGCTTTTCCGCCTTCGCCGTAATAGTACCAGTTTCCGCCTGCCTGATACCAGGCGTTTACATACAGCTTTCCGCCCTCCCGGGCACGGTAATAGGATCCGTTCCAGTCAAATGTATTATTATCATACATCTGCCCCGAATAATTAAACCCATAGAAGGCAGAGCCGATCTCATAAACGCCGTTTCTGTAATATGAGCTGTCTTTGACATAGTAATAGCCGGAGTAAGTACCGAAGTCGATCAGATTCCATCCGTTCGAAAGTTTTCTCAAAACGCCGCTGGCTTCTGCATAATAGACGTTTTCGGAATCACTTATAACTTCTCTCGAAACCATAAAGCCGTCATAACGGAAATAATACTGTTTCCCGCCGACCGTGGTTACTCCCGAAACCGCTTTTCCGGCTTCGCCGTAATAATACCAGGATCCGTATTCCTCATACCAGGCTTTTGCATACAGCTGTCCGCCTTTCTTGGCACGATAATATGATCCATTCAGGTAAAATGCTGAATCGTCATACATGTGTCCCGAATAATCAAAGGCGTAGAAGTAAGAACCGATCTGCAGAACCTGAGATTTAACAATCTCATCGTCCTTCAGATAATAATAATAGTCTCCTATCTTGTTCCAGCCGTTCTTTGCTGCTGTCAGTTTTCCGTTTACAGCGGCCACAAATACAATACCCTCCAACTCTATAACAGTATCGGAATACATGTGGGCATCATATTCATCGAAATAGTACGAGCTTCCGCCTATATGTGCCAGGCCGGTCTGCAGTTCTCCCGAGGTTTTTGTGACATAATACCAGCGCCCATCGAACTGGACCCAGCCGACGGTCGTTACCAGAACGCCGTTTTCCCGGAAAAGATATACAAATGCTTCATCGTTGCTGTTAATGATAGTGCTTGTGCCGCTGTGATGCATACGCGGACCGAAGAAATACCATTTATCACTCAGTTTCTTCCAGCCTTTTGCCAGATGGCCTTCGCTGTCATTGATATAATAGGTTCCCGAATTATTCTTTATCCGGCCGGTCTTTGTTACGACCACTCCGTCTGCTCCGGCTAAATAATAATAGTCATCCCCTCCCGAGGCATAGTCATTCCTGACCAGGCGTCCGTAGCCGTCAAACAGGTAGTCTTTACCGTCTATCGTCGTTTTTCCGGTACAGTAAGTGCCGTCTTCATCAATATAACACAGATCATCACCGACCTGGTTCCAGCCGGTCTGCATCTGACGCAGCGAAACAGGGATAATGCCTGTATTGCTTGATGAATAGAATCTGACGCCAAAGTAATAGGTAACGCCTTTATACAATTCTCTGGTGATACGGAAATTACGGTCTTCCCCGCTGTCATCATCATCTGTTATTGTATTCCAGTCAACATTATATAAATAGCCATATGTATCATAATCGCCATTCGATTCAAAGATAAACACACCATCCGAAGCAGGGATAAATTTATAATATACATAATCCCCGGGATTCTGAATCTCGGCCTCATAAGACGAACCGACAACAATGGTCGCAGCGATGGGCTTCTCCTGGATCTCCGCATCAGGTTCCCGGATAAATTCCTCGCTGTCTGCTGGTTCGGAATCGTTTCTCGAGTCATCCGACGTCTTTGTTTCTTCGGTTTCTTCAGAAACTTCCTCTGTTTCGGTTTCCTCAGAGACCTCTTCCGCTTCTGTTTCGGTTTCTTCAGAGATCTCTTCCGCTTCTGTTTCGGTTTCTTCAGAGATCTCTTCCGCTTCTGTCTCGGTCTCTTCAGAGACTTCCTCTGTTAAAGATTCCTCTTCCTCAGAAACCTCTTCAGCATCAGTTTCCTCGGAGACTTCTTCCGCTTCTGTTTCGGTTTCTTCGGAGACTTCTTCCGCTTCTGTCTCGGTTTCCTCAGAGATCTCTTCCGCTTCTGTTTCCGTTTCTTCGGAGACCTCTTCCGCTTCCGTTTCGGTATCCTCGGAGATCTCTTCCGTCTCTGTCTCGGTTTCTTCGGAGATCTCTTCCGCTTCTGTCTCGATTTCTTCAGAGACTTCTTCCGCTTCTGTTTCCGTTTCTTCGGAGACCTCTTCCTCTTCCGTTTCGGTATCCTCGGAGATCTCTTCCGTCTCTGTCTCGGTCTCTTCAGAGACTTCTTCTGTTACAGATTCCTCCTCCTCTGAGATTTCCTCTGTCTCAGTTTCCTCAGAGATCTCTTCTGCTTCTGTCCCGTTTTCCTCGGAGACTTCCTCTGTCCCGGTCTCTTCCGCTGAAGATTCCTCTTCTTCTGTAACTTCTTCTGTCGTTTCCTCTGCTGCTTCATCAGCTGATTCTTCATAAGAAGCTGTCCCGGCAACAGGAAGCTCATCTTCTGCCGCATATACACTGAACATCGTTGAGCTGAGCGTATATAAAACAGCAAGGATCAGCGTCAGCAGGCGTTTCTTCCTTTTTGTCATTTTACAATCCTCCATGTTTTCATTTCCGCTTCTGTGTTTCATCTGAAACACCTGTGGGTTTATGTTTCATCAGAAACACTCGTGCATTTACCGCACTATTACATAAAATTATACTATTATTTCTGTTCCCGTCAATATTTTTTATAGATTTTACACAGTTACAGTCCTGTTATTGTCTTTTTGTCTTGTCTTGTACTGCTGTGTTGTTTCTGCTGTTTCGCAAATCCTCGGCCATTGTTTTACCTTGCAGACGTTCAATACCTGTCCCGGGCCGAAAACCCAAAACACCCCGCGCAGACCCGGGGATCTGCTGCGGGGATGTTTCCGTTTTCACTTTATTCGCTTTCGTCGTCTGTTTTCTTTTCGTCGGTTGTTATCTTTTTCCCTTTTTCCCCCATATACTTTTTGGCGTCTTTTATGAAGCTCCAGATCATCAGGATCATGATCAGTCCGATGGGGAAGGCGCTGATGATGGACACGCTCTGGATATTGCTCATGCTGCTCTCGGAGAACACCAGGGCGATGGGAAGCACGATCAGAAGCAGACACCAGAGGAGGGTGATAAAGGTGTGGGGCTTCTCATTTTCTCCCAGACTCTTGTAGCTGTAGCAGGCCGCCGTATAGGCTATAGAGTCAAAACTGGTGGCATAGAAAGCGATCATGCAGAGAAGGATCCATACCAGGAACAGGCCGCTGGCGGGCATGGTATGAATGATGTTCATGATAAGCTCGTACAGGTCGCCGCTGGCCTGGTACTGGGCAATAAAATCCGCCGTTCCGGCCGTCTGAAGGCCCAGGCTGTAGTTGCCCAGGACGATGAAGGAAACGATCGTGGAGCCTACGCCGAAAACGTAACCGCCGAGAATGGTCTGCTTTACGGTCCGGCCGCGGCTGATGTTTCCGATGAAGAAAGGCGCTGCTATACACCATACCATCCAGTAGGCCCAGTAATAAATGGTCCAGTCCTGGGGGAAGTTGTTGGTGCGTCCGGGATCTGCATAGGTGCTCAGTCCGATGAAATTCTGGACCATCTTGCCAAGGCTCTGGACGCCGTTCTCAATGATGAACCGGCCCTGTCCGCCAATGAGGAGAACGATGATCAGCAGGCCGAAGAACAGATAGATGCAGAGCTTCGCCAGAAAGCTGATGCCCTTGAAGCCGTGCAGAACAGCATAGGTATAAACCGCGCAGGTGATCAGAAGAATGATGATGGTAACAGCGGTACGGCTTATCGTGATGCCGAACAGGGTAACGATGATCTCCGCCATTAACGGCGTGGCGACAGAGAAAGTGGTCGCCGTACCGGCAAGAAGAGCAAATAAGGCAAAGAGGTCGATCACCCGGCCTAAAAAGCCGTGGGCGTGCTTTTCGCCGATCACCGGAAGGCAGGCTTCCGAATACCGCTGTTTATCCCGCTTTCTGCAGTGCAGCATGAAGCCGAAGGCCACGGCCAGCACCAGATAGAAAGCCCAGGGGATAAAGCTCCAGTGGAACAGGGGGAAGACGCCGGCCCACTCGGTAATGCTGCCGCCCATTTCGGCGATGTGGGGGTTGGTGGCGTACATCACCCATTCCGCAAAGCTGTAGAACAGGATATCTGCGGCCAGGCCGCAGGTGAACATCATACTGCCCCAGGTGAAGAAATTATACTTGGGCTTCTCGTTGGGTTCTCCCAGCACGATGTCTCCGTATTTCGTGAAAGAAAGGAACAGCGAGATCACCAGGACGCCGATGCCCAGGATCAGGTAGTAGCTTCCCAGCGTATCGCCGAAGAAGAAACGCACCTGAGAGATCACGCCGTTTGCCTGTTCGGGGAAGATGAACAGATACACCGCAAGGGCTACGATCAGGATAAAGGGGACCAGAGTGATCATCCAGTCGATTCTGCTTTTTTCTGCCGTCTTATGACTATTCATTGCCTTATACCTCCATTTTCGTCATCTTAGGCTTTAATAACCGTATCTTTCAGATAAACCCGGTAGCTGGGATCGATCTCCGCCAGTTCCTTAAGCTCATCTATTTCTATGATATCGTCTTTCTGCATTTCCCGGATGCCCAGGGTGTACTCGTCAAAATGACAGAACATGGCGACGTCGTCCCAGTAGATCTGCCGGTTTCCCCGGTCAAATTCATACTCCAGATGGCCCCTGAGCCTCTTCCCGTCTTCTCTGGACCAGCGGGAGATGGAATAGAGCTGCCATCCGTGGGATCCGCCGTTTCTGGAACAGCTTTTTACGACGCCGTCTTCGACTTCCATGAGCCATTCGTCCGTTTCGCCCTCGCACCAGACCGCATTGTAGCCGGAAAGGGTAAAATGGGGATCCAGGATCTTCGGGTTATAGATGATCTGGTCTCCGTCCAGGATGATGCAGTCCTCCAGGTATTCACGGGCTGCGTATAGGGAGCTTATATTATTGCAGATATTGTAGTATGGGTTTTCTATGATATCGATGTCTTTCCCTTCCGCCCATGCATAAAACTGCTCCTTTAAGTGACCCACCACCACATGGATTTCTTCGATCCCGTTGGCCTTAAGCGCCTCTGTGACCGTATCGATCATCCGGACGCCTCTGACCTTTACCAGAGGCTTCGGGATCTCGAAAGTCAGCGGCTGCATCCTGCTCCCGGTCCCGGCCGCCATGATGATGGCCCGTTTTACCAGATGTGTTTCCTTATCCATTATCTCATGCCTCCCGGAAAAGCCCCTCTTCTATTTCTTTTGCCACATACCGGTAATAATCCTTGGCGAAGCGGTACTGCCGCAGGGAATATTCTCCGAATTCCACGCCCAGATTGTGCTTGAATTCGCACCAGTTGGACCAGAGCAGGCCGCAGGCCGCGATATAGGCGTAGATCTTGGTCCTGGTGATCCTGCTGCATTCGTTCCGGAAATAGATGTCGATCAGCCGGTCCACCTGCTCCTTGTCATACAGGCTGTAAATGCAGAACATGGCGATATCCACATGGGGATCCTGCATGCCGGAATACTCCCAGTCCGTAAGCTGGAGCAGTTCGTTTTCCTGCCCCTCGGGCTTATAGAACAGGAAATTGTCCGGAACCGCATCGATATGGGTAAGGCACCAGTCCTTTTCCAGTCTATCGATAAAAGGCTTCAGGCTGAGGACATTTTCCTTTGTCTGCCGGTAATCCTTGTACATGGAAGGACTTCCGTTCCACAGGGTCTCGTAAAACTCTATCTGGCCGAAGATGTCAAAGGTATGAGGCACCGTGAGCTTCATCTCGTGGAAGGCCCGGAGCTTGTCCATGCAGCGGTTCAGATCCGAGAGATCTTCACTGTCGCAGACCCGGATGCCCTCCAGGAATTTCGTGATCTTATACCCGTTCTCCGGATTGATGTAGACAGGATCGTCGCAGAGTCCCAGGCCGCTTATGGCCTTGAAGACTGCGGCTTCCTCCGCCCGGTTGATCAGCTGGTCGGTCCCTTCGCCGGGGATCCGCATGATGTATTTTTCACCGTGGACCGAGAACAGGAAGGAACGATTGGTCATGCCCTTTTTCAGGACGGTGATGTCCACGATATCCTTAAGATCTGTCTGAAAGACGTCTGCAATGACATCCAGTGCGTCGGACTTGAGGTGATTGGAGTCCTGATCCAGCTCTCTCAGCTGTTCGTAGGTATTGATCTCCACCACGTCGGAAGCGTGCACCACCCGGGCGGGAACGATCATCTTATCTCCCCGGTACAGGGCGGCTTCCCAGAACTCCTCTTCATTCAGGCCTTCAGCGGTCATTTCCCTGATCCTGTCCCGAATGACGGCAGCTTCTTCTTCCAGCAGGTAGGCGATCCCCACCATGGCGTTGCCGCCTTCGTGTTCTCCGGCTTTCACCAGCTCCATCTTCCGGTTCACCCGGACGGCGCTCTCGTTGTCCACCAGGTCGCTGACCATATACCAGGAATACATCTCATGGGCGTTGAACGGATTGGTATCGCACCAGATGTCGGAAGGAATGATATAGGTGTTGGAAAGGCGGTCCGCAGCCAGCGCCAGGGAATACAGATTGTTTCTGGCGGCATAGCCGGCATTTACGACCAGCTTTACCCCGAATTTGTCGATCAGGTAATCGAAACGCTCCTTCATGAAGCCCACGACAATGGTGATGTCCTTTATGCCGGCTTCATGCAGCTGTCCGATAATTCTTTCGATAAGCGGCTCGCCATGGATTTCCAGAAGGGCCTTAGGCGTGCTTAAATTGATGGGCACCATTCTCATGCCGAAGCCCGCGGCCAGGATAACGGCGTTTTTCGGGGCCTTCTCCTGGTATTCCTTTCTGGCTTTATCCGTGGGTCTCAGATCCTCGTCCAGATAACCCTCCGCCGCCAGCTTCTTTAAGGACCGGTTGACCACCCCCAGGCTGTGCCCGGAGACTTCCGCCAGGATCCGCTGGTTGATGAAAGGTTCCCTGAAAATGGTTCTCAGTATATCCAATTCCTGTTTGTTCACGAACAATCGCAAGCCTCCTTTTCATGAACTATACGGCATATAAAAAAGGGAAACCAGGCTTCCCTTTTTTATACTGAACCTATCCTCTTATAATTTGGATTTAGAGTTCAACAACGCTATTATACGCTTTCTTTCCAAAAATGCAAGTACTAATCCTACAAAAATAATGATAAAACGAATGATCCTGCAGGGATAGACCAGGTGCATGAACGGGCTGACAGCGATCAGGACCAGCCCAAGAACCAGGGCGATCCTGACATCCACCACCGCCTTCTCTCCCTTTTCTTTCTCCAGGATCCTGCGCGCCACAATATAATGTCCCAAGCTGTAAATAACATAGCAGGCAAGGGTCGTATAGGCGGCGGCCCCATAGCCGTACAGCGGGACGAAGATAAAGTTCAGCACCAGGTTCAGCGCCGCTGCCGTGAGGGAGGCGATCATCAGGAAAGCGGTTTTTTCATAATAAAACTCGGGATAGGACAGGAAGCTGTACATGAATATGAAGAAGACGCTTCCCGCAACAGGCGGTATGACGTTGACCGCGTCGGCATATTTGGCGGATCCGAAGAGCAGCACCACTTCGGGGCTCACCAGCATGAGACCGATGGCGATCAGGAAGATCAGCAGCATGACGCCCCGGGATTTCTGCTGTACCGATTTAATGTCCCCCGTCTTCAGCTTGCTGTAGACCCAGGGGGTAAGCGCGCTGTTGATGGCCGTCACAAACAGCTGCACCAGCGTGCCGATGCTGTAGGCCAGGCCGTAAAGGGCCACTTCCGTTTTCCCGAAAAAGTGGGAGATCACGATCCGGTCTCCATGATTCAGAACGATGCCGGACAGATAATGGGGCAGCATGGGAAGGGCCAGCGTAAGGGCGTATTTCCAGTATTTTTCCTCGAAAAACACATGGCCTTTGCAGAACTGATAGATCAGGATCGGCGTACAGACCGCCGCCTCCACGAAGACTACCGAAGCCACCCGGGCCAGCGCCTTATCCTTCGCGATGCTCACCGCGATCAGGCCCAGTACCGGATTCAGAAACGACTTGGTGATGGTCAGGGCCACCAGTCTCTTATACCTGTATTCAAACCGCTGACGGGCTGACCAGAAGAAAAAGGCCGGGGTCACATACACTTCCGCGATCATCAGAAGGATCATGACAGGGGCCAGATCCAGAAGCTTCTGAACGCTGTTCATGAACAGCAGCACCATACCCAGAAGCACGGTGGTGATCGTAATGGTCAGTCCCTGCATGGCGGAGATGAACCGGCTGCGGTCATCGTCGAATTTGGACATGGCGTTGTCTGTCACGCCGTGATAAAGATACAGAGAAGACAGTACCGTGAAGATCTGGAGCCAGGAAAGATACAGGGTATAGGTTCCGTATTCTTCCGTCGAAAGCAGGCGGGTAAAGATGGGGACCGTTATAAAGGATATCCCTTTTTGCAAAAAGCTGCAGACCGTAAACCATAATGCGGCTTTTGTCCGCACGTTCAGTGATCTGTAACGGTCTGCAAGTTGTTTTAACTTTTTTATTATCCGATCCATTCAATTCCTTCCCATACAGCAGCCGGACAGATTTCGGTGACAGGGCCCTTTCCGGTTACGATCTTCTGTTTCAGAAGCGATGAAATCATACAACACTTAAGGTGAACTATCTTCGTATAAATCGTAAATCGTAAATTCGAAATGGTCTGAATTTAAAACGGTCTGAATTTAAAAAACCAACGGTTCAGACCTTCAGATTTTCCATGATAAAATCATAGACCCGTTTTGACGAATTATCATCCAGGAAGTCATCAGTGAGTTTCTTTATCTTTATACGCTCATCCAATGTCCGGTCTTCTCCGGCGGCAACGTCCTGTATAAAGCTGCAGAGGTCCTCAATTGTATACAGATAGTAACCCTTCAGGATATCCAGGGGATGTTCAAATACAAAGCCCTTCTGTTCACAGTACTCCTGAAAATCGTCCAGGGTGATTGCGATCGGCCTGTCGAGAAGCAGATAATCATAGTAGATCGAGGAGTAATCCGTGATCATGGCATCGGTCTGAGCCAGCAATTCATTTGTCTGAATATCGTTTTTACTCAGATCGTCATTATAAATAAACCTGATGTTGCTGCAGCTGAATTCTTTGATCGCCCCGAGGTACTGGGACGGATGAGGCTTGATGATAAGCAGGACATTCAGGTTCCGCAGCAGTTCATCTGCGGTCCTGACCATCTCTTCCGACTGGAAAAGCGGTAGTCCGAAGGGTTCCTCCGAAACAACATCCACCCGGGAAACCCGTCTGTGCTGACGGAACGTCGGAACCCAGATGATTGATTTTTTAAATTCGCCGATATCCGGAAAGATCCTGGAGATCGTATCATATTTTCTGTACATCTGATCGTTGCGCGGCAGCCCCGTTACGATCACCTGTTCTTTGCTTACGTCATAGACGTCCGTTATATAAGGGACGAAAAACGAAGACTGGGCGATCGTATAATCGCAGCTCACATTGTATCTGACCCCATTGATCAGCATCCCTTTCAGCTGTGAGCCATGATCCAGATAGATATTCAGCTGTTTTTTTGACGTCCGGTATCTCTGGATCCTTCTGTTGCTGGCGATCGCCGCCGCTGCCCTGTTCGTTCTGATGTAGAGTCTGACCTTATCAGGCAGGCCCTTGGGCTTGATAGCCGTGAACGAAACATTTTCCTCATGGCAGTCTTTAAACTGTTCAGGATTTCCGACGAGCCATGTCAGCTGATATTTTTTATTCAGCCCCTGCTTCAGCATATAGCGGTATAATTCAAATGTATTGCATGTCAGATCGGGGTAGCTTTCCAGGATGATCTCTTTTTTCATGGGAAACAGCCCGCAGAGCAGATTGCAGACAGGATAAAGCTTCAGTCTGATTTTTCCAAGCGTCCTTTTGATCGAACTGCCGATACTCATAATGATCCACCTCTGTACATCGCTGATGCATATTGTGTGAACAGGTGCAATAACTCACGCTTCCCCGCACCATAAGCCCCTTCGGGAAGTTCACTGCTTTTTCTGTATGGCTGCAGGCTCTGTCATACTTTCTTTTCTGTTTTCACAGATCCTGTATAACTGTATAAGTTCTGGGGCACATTTTTTACAGGCCGAGCGCATACGGCATCGTATGGCTGTAATTCGTATAGCCGTAGGTATAGAGCCAGTACAGCAGTGCGACGGCTATCACCGCAAAGCCCACAAGTATTTTTTTCTCTCCCCGCTGCCCGCGGACCATCATGCCTATCGTGCTTATATTGATCAGCGAAAAGAACCTGGCGATCCTTGCCCCGGTACGCATGACCGTCGACAGCTGGAACAGCAGCAGGAAGGCCATGGTGCAGAAAATATAGAAGTCCGGATGGATGTTGTTGCTCCGGAACTGTCTGATGATAAGAAGCAGTCCGGCGATCTCCACCAGAAGAAACATCCGGGAAGCCAAAAACGAGGCATTGGATTTTGAATTCAGGTATTTCAGATATTTGCTGTTCAGCAGGCCTATCTTTATCAGGGCCCGCGCTATATCGCTGAAACATAAGAATACGCCGACCAAAAGCCCGCCGATCACGACTCTTTTTACCAGGGAAACTTTTTCCTGCTGAAGGACAGCTTCTTCTCCCCGGGCCTTACTGCGGCCGTAGATCAGGTAATACAGGATCAGCAGCGGGATGCCCAGGACCGCCACATTATGGATCATAGACGCGATGACGACAAATACGATATAGCGCCTGATCTTTCTTTCTTCGATATCATGTATTGCGGCAAAGAGAATGGCGAGGGACATATACTGCCGGATCGCATTCATGGTGTAATTATAATACAGCAGATAGAAAAGCAGCAGCGTCAGCACCGGATCCGAATGGTCCTTCATCCTGTAGGCGCCGACATATACGCCGACCATGATCACCGTCTGAGCCAGGAAAAGAAAGACTCTGTACTCGCCGGTCACCCGGGCAATGATACCCATAAACAAGGCAAATATCGGTTCTCTGCCGCCGTTCTGAAAATAGTATTTCAGATATCCGGTCAGGGAACCGCCGGACGCACCATGCCAATAAAGATCCATTTCCAGATAATTAATTGTATCGACTCCTACCGAATAATCTCTCAGAGCCGCCAACATGATGGGGATTATCAGACTGAACACCGAGCATAAAACAAACGCGGTTTTATTCCCTGCTTTTTTAGCCAGCCAGGCAAAGAAAACTGAAGCAATAAAACAAGCTATATATACCATCTGTTACCTCTGAAAAAGATGCTTCGAAACAGCTGAAATGGAAACTGCTTTTTTATCACCTGGTACATCCGCAAACCTGTATTAATGCAGCTGCTTTCTGATCTGAGCCCTGATCACGTAAAAGATCCATACCAAAAAGGCGGAGCCGGACTTTGCGACAAGGGCCGTTGCCTTATGGACCGGCAGCAGGCGGGACAGATCCACCTTCCGTATGGCCTGCCGGTAAGGCTCGGAATGGATCATTTTTCCGAGTTCTTTTCTGGACGTTTTTACATCTTTTGAACTGTCTTTATGGAAATAATACACTCTCAGTTCTTCGCTTAACCTGCGGATAACAAGAATGTAAAAGGCTTTTTCGAAGGTGCTCCGATCCTCCTGCTTATCGATGATCTCCTGAACTTTTTTAAAGATCCTGCTGCTGGTGTCCAGGCTTTCGGGCCTGTATTTGTGGATCGAACTGCCCTCCGTCTGCCGGTAATAATAGACAGGCGCCGATTTGTAGCATACCCGGTCTATCTTCGAAAGATATTGAATGGTAAAAAGATTATCCTCATAGATCCCGTTGGTTTCATCCGTGAACCTGATCTGCTCTTTATTGATGATATCAAGCTTAAAGAGCTTGTTGCCCACACTGCCTAATCCGCTGATGACATAAGGCTTTGCCGGATAGGGATTATAGCCGTATCCGATGCAGGCGCACATTATTTTCCTGCAGATGTCTTTTCCGGAGATATCGAAATCCTGGTTGAATAATTTCGCCTGCTTTATACTGTTCTTTGTCGCGCTGCAGATGTCTCCGAAAACAAGGTCCGCATCATTCCCGGCCTGTTCCCGGATAAAGAAGCTGAGGGCTTCCACATCCATCCAGTCATCCGAATCACAGAACAGCGCAAAAGTTCCCGAAGCCGCATCCAGACCGGCGTTTCTCGCTCTGGAAACCCCTGCATTTTTCTGATGGATGACCTTTATACGGCTGTCAGACGCCGCATAGCTGTCGCAGATCTCGGGAGAACGATCCTTTGATCCGTCATCGACCAGGATCAGTTCCCAATGCGGATAAGTCTGATCAATAACATGCTGTATGCACTCATCAAGATAGGCCTCGGCGTTATACACCGGACAAATTATGCTCACTACATGATCCTGCATTTTTCACTCTCCCATAAACAGGTTTAAATACGGTTCGTGTGATTCAGCTCCTCAGTGTTCTCAGGATTCTGTCTATAGTTTCTTCCAAAGCGCATTCGGGTTTAAATCCGGTATCTTCACTGATCTTTTGACAGCCGACCGCTGTGCTGCCGGATCTGTCCCCCTCTGCCGTATTGATCCCCGGGAAGTTCAGCCCGGTTTCTTCAAAGACTTTTTTAACGCTTTCGGCGATCTCCATTATGCTGTAGGCTTTCGCGTTCCCCACGTTGTACGCAGGCCGCCAGGGGATATCCATGTGATCGATCAGGGCCATGATCGCGCTGACGGCGTCCTCAACGTCCAGGAAGCCGAAGCGCTGATCGCTTATACTGATATTGAGCATTTCGCCTTCATACGCCTGCTTTACAAACCGGTTGACGATCCTCTGGTCAAAGCCGGGGCCGATCAGGCTCGCCAGGCGGAGATTGGTATGCTTTAAGCCTTTCCCTCTGCAGATGCTCTCCAGCAGGAGTTCCGATGCATATTTTCCGACAGCATAGGGACTCTCCAGGCAGATCTCCGTTTCCTCGGAGGCGGTTTCCGTCCGCTGCTGCGAATATACGCTCTGGGACGAGATGCTAATGATGGCTGCGGACTTATTGTCTGCAGCCGCCTCAAAAACATGCTGAATATACTTCAGGCCGTCCGCAACGGCCGTTCCGGCCGAATTCCGGGGATAGGCGCAGTTGACCACGACAGCATCGTTCAGAAAACTGCCGTTCTGCAGGAAACGATCCTTATGAAGATAAACAACGTTGGAGCCGCCGGTTTTCTCTTTCAGTTCTTCGGGCCGGGAAGATAAGGCAAACACACAAAACTGCCCGTCATCCTTCATCCTCTTCACAAGATGACTGCCCAGAAAGCCGGAAGCGCCCGTTATTACGATCTTCTTACTGCTCATATATCGTCCCTGTAAAATCGGATTCCTCCAGGCCCGGAAGGATCATTTCCTCTCCCGTATCGGAAATGACATGAGCCAACTCCTGGATCTTAAGCATTTCGTTCTTCATCGATTCTATATCCGCCGCGCGTCCCAGGATCCGGACCGTGATCTGGGCAAGCCTTCCCTTCATGGCTTCCGTGATGACGTCTCCCACGGGATGGGCCACGACGGCCTCCAGCACGCCGGGAAGCTTTCTGATCTCTTCCAGTCCTCTGATCTCCGCGATCTTTCCGGGTCTGCAGAGCAGAGAAACATTGTAGGCATAGGCGCCGCCGAGATAGGGATCCGCCTTTTTGTCTATATCGGGTTCCTCCATGCTTCCGGTCAGCGCAAACCGGATCATCATATCCAGGGGATCATATCCGCAGACGCCCTTCAGGTTGATGTATTCCAGGCTTCCCGTAAGCCGGTAGCCGATATCATAGACCACGCAGGTTCCGTCCACGATCTTACACTGCATGAACATCATGCCGTCTTTGATCCCCACGGAGCGGAACATTTTTTCCATTTTGGGGGCCACCTCGGCCAGGAACTTCGGCTGGACCGCAGCCGGATAGGTATAACCCGCCGGAAGGGGCAACTCTCCCTCCTGATTATGCTTGATATGGCGGTTCCCCAGAAGCATCATGTAATAGCGGCCGTCCACAAACAGCCAGAAAACCGTGGCTTCCGCATTATCGATATACTGCTCCACCAGGATCTCTTTCGCCTTGGAGGTATCCGCCGCAAAGGAAATGGCTTTCTTCAGTTCTTCAGCGTTTTCACAGACCGTGATGCCCCGGGATCCGCTGCTGTCGGCAGGCTTTACGATGACCGGGAAGACGATGTCCTTAACGGATTCGTCGAAACGGTCCGTGTTAACGGTAAATTCCGGGATCGTGGGAACGTCAAATTCCCGCATCAGGGCCTTGTATTTTGTCTTATCGATGAACAGCTCAAACTGCTCCCTCGTGCCGTAGGCAGGGAAGCCCACTCTTTCACAGATATCGGCGTAGTAGGGAAGCACCGAATCCGTAAAGCCGGTAAAGATGCCGTCAAACTTCTTTTCCCGGACCAACTCCGCCATGGCGTCGATGTCTGTGGTATTTACATAATAGGCTTCGTCGGCTGCCTGTTTTGCCGGAGATTTCTCCAGGGGATACCAGTCCGTAACGCCGGTCACGATCCCCATGGCCCGGGCATGTCTGACGATCTCACAGGATATCCGTGAGCCGCCGAGGATAAGCAGTCTTTTGCCTTTCAGATCCATATTCAATTCCTTCTTTCCACTCTTTCATTTATCCGGCGAAGTTTTTATGCCAGTCAAGGATCAGGCTGACGATGGCCCGCATATCATCCTCCGTATACCGCTGGTCACAGATCAGCGACAGTTCATTCTCCCGAAGCCCCGCTTCCGCGCCCATGACCTCCGGCCTGTGGACCGGGCAGTACACGGCATGCTCGATCAGGTATTTTCTCAGGGCGTCTCTGGCGCCGTTCTCCAGAAATACCGGCAGGAATAAGGGCGTATCCTGTTCGGGATCGATGGCGGGGATCTTCATCACATCCCCTTCGAGGGCCTTCAGGCCTTCCGCCAGCACCCGGGCGTTGTTCCGCCGCTGTCTGATCACGGCTTCGATATCTGTTTCCTTCAGGATCTCAAGGGAAGTATCGTCGATCTTCAGCATTTTATCCACGTGGATCAGGTCGTTGTCAAACTTTGCCTGGGCCAGGAGGAAATGCTCCTTGTCCGAGATCCTGCCGGTCAGATAGTCATATTTTTCCTTCATGCCGGCGATCTTCTCCGCCACTGCATGGTTGCTGTCGAGGTCCGGTTTTTCCGCCAGGCTTCCTTTCCGTTTGCCTGCCCAGCCGCCCGTGGGAACGGGGAACCATTTCCGGAGGCTCGCCACCAGGTAGTCGCTTTCCGCCGAGGCCGGTTCTCCGGTCAGCAGGGAATGGGTAATATCTTCAATGACCACGGCTTTGCGGCTCTTGAGTTTTGAAACGGCTTCATGGGCGGAGGCCGTGTTCAGGCCGAAATAGCTCATGATCAGCACCACGTCGTTTTCACCGGCTTCCGGAAGCTCATAGGTAAAGGTTCCGTTTTTAAAATCCACCCGGTAGAAGCTGATGTCAAGGCCTCTGTCGATAAAGGACTGGAGCATGGACACGCAGCAGTAGGACGGCGCAAAGACCTTCCTGATCTTTTTCCCGGCCAGAATATCCTTCAGAACGATATCGATGGCGTTCCGTCCGGAAAAGGCAAAACAGGCATCGGCCGCTTCAGGAAGCCAGCTGATGTCCCGGGGAGCTCTTTTCTCCTGGTCGTCCAGCCAGAAGTAACTGCCTATTTCAGAATAACGCATGCCCGGCATTTTCGTGCCTCCGTTTCCTTCTTCTTTCAAAATGGTGTACGGCCCGTAGTCCCTGACCTTTGTGCTTCCCCGCACAGAGACGTCCGCCCGCTTCACCACCTTAAGCGCCGTATCCAGGATCACTTTGGCATCCAGCTTAAACGAGAGTTCATCAATATATTTGATGTCCAGATCGAAGCGGTCGTCCCAGGGCAGGTTATTTCTGCCGTTGGCCTGGGCGAGTCCGGTAAGGCCCGGACGCACCTCGTGCCGCCTTCTGTATCTGGCCGGATAATGAGGCAGATAATAAATGGACAGCGGACGGGGTCCGACGATGCTCATGTCGCCCTTTATGATATTCACAAGCTCCAGCAGCTCGTCAAGACTGCTGGCCCGTAAAAACTTACCGAATTTTGTCAGCCTCTGGGCGTCGGGCAGAAGTCTTCCGTCCTCTCCGGTCTCATTGGTCATGCTCCGGAATTTGTAAAGATAGAAGATCTTCTCATTTAAACCCGGTCTTGCCTGTTTGAAGACCACCGGGCTTCCCAGCTTGACCCGCACCAGAAGCCCCGTAACCAGGAGGACCGGACTTAAGACGACAAAAGCCGGTACGGACAGCGTCAGATCCAGCGCCCGTTTGATATATTTTCTGTATATTCCTTTTCTTTTCATGGTTTTTCGTCCGTATCCTGTACTTCTTAATGCGGCCTGTCCTTTGACTCCGGCGCTGCCGGAACCTCCGGCCTCTCTTTTTATGAACGGTTCCTTCAGATCTTGTTCAGCGCCTCATCGAATATGGCTTCGCTCTCCAGCACGATGGGTTCCACATCCACATCCCGCAGGAAGATGTACGGTTTGTCATAATGATGATACTGGTCCCTCACCACGTTCCGGACATCCCCGTCCTCGTGGATCCTGATCGTGTCTTCGACAAGGTCGAATCCTACCCGGGCCATGACGCCGGTGTAGGCCATATGTCTGATGTTGACCTCGGTGACCTTGAGCTGTCCGTTTTTATCTTCTTTCAGATCAAAGGACAAAATGCCGTGGGCCGGCACGCCGAGCTTTTTCTCAAGGTATCTGATGCAGTCATCACAGAATCTGTTGATCGCGTCTTCGTTGAGGAAACGCGCGAAATGCGTGTTTCCGGTGACATGGGACGGCGCGGCATTCGCCATAACATATTCCGCGCATTCCAGCGCAGCGCCTTTCACATATTCACCGTTGTAATAAAGCATCTGGTTAGCCAGATGCCGTCCTGTCAGAAATTCACAGACTGTAAACTCGGGAATATTGCTGTTGATAAACAGCCAGGATCGATAGGAACTGATATCGTCAAGCCTCAGGCTTCCCAGTCCGCCGGTGCCTTCCGTTGCCCTGATCCAGCAGGGGAAACCGATCTCTTTTTCCACATCTTCGAATCTGGGGTTTTCCTGGGTGACCTTGATCGTTTTCGGAATAAATTCCGTTCCTTCCAGGAGTTCCGCCATGATGCTTTTATCTCTCAGGCTCTCGGACAGCAGTCTGCATCCCATGAATACGGGGCAGGGGAATTCTCCGTGATCTTCATAATACTGTCCCCATTCCACGATCTCGCTTTCCGGCTGAACAAACGCAAAATCCACCTGGTGCTTTTCGATCACTTTCCGGATGAACGGAAAATACTCGGGCTCGCTGCACCGGGGAGCAATATAATATTCATCGACAAGCTTCTGTCCGTTTCCGGCCATCATGAAAAAGCCCATGGCTTTCTTGTCGACATCACAGCCGATGATCTTAAAATCAGGGTGATTTGCCTTAACGACCTTTGCAATAGAACGAGGAGTAAGACCGCCAATTCCCGTAATCAATACCGTCTTTGCACTCATCTGCACCTGTCCTCTCTTATCTGAAGCATCTGTGAATGATCTCTATGATCCTGTCCTGCTGTTCCGGAGTCATTTTGTTGTCCGAAGGCAGGCAAAGTCCGCGCCGGAAGATGTCCGCGCCAACGTCCGCTCCCGTGCCCTCGATATAGGCGTTGCTCTTTCCTCTGCCGTTTCCTTCAGCCGTAATAAAGGCATGCGTTCTGTAAATGGGCTGCATATGCATGGGTTTCCAGATGGGACGGCCCTCCGTTCCGAAAGCGCTTATGGCATCCAGGATCTCCTGGGGACTGCTCTTTCCGGGTTCGCTGACGTACAGATAATCCTGTTCGCCGCGGACCATAGGCGCCATGGCGTCTTCATTGATGATCATGCAGGAAAGCCAGAAATTCGGAATGCTGTTCTCCCTGTCCCAGGGATTCATCTTTACCGGCAGATCCTTAAGGCCCTCCTCGTACCGCTCCCATATGGCCCGTTTCTGGTTTATATGTTCTTCCAGATAAGGCAGCTGTCCCCGGACGATACCGGCAATGATATTGCTCATGCGGTAGTTGTAGCCGATCTCTTCGTGCTGATACCAGGGCGCCGCTTCACGGCTCTGGGTCGACCATTTTCTGACTTTGTTGGCGTCCTCCAGGCTGTCGGTAAGGAACATTCCGCCGGCCGAACCGGTTATGATCTTATTCCCGTTGAAGGAGATGCAGTTGTAGCCGCCGAGGGTTCCGGTCTCCACCCACCTGCCGTTCAGCCGGTATTTCGCGCCGAGGCTCTCCGCAGCATCTTCAATGATCAGCGCATCGTGTTCATCACAGATGGCTTTGATCTCTTCCATTTTTCCGGGCGTTCCGTAAAGGTGCGCCACCACGACGAGCCTGACTTCGGGATAAAGTTCAAAGGCCTTCCTTAACGCTTCCGGACTCATGTTCCAGGTATCATACTCTGTATCGATGAAAACCGCTTCACCGTCTTCATAAGCAACAGGGTTGATCGATGCGTCAAAGGTGGTATCGCTGCAGAACACACGGTGACCAGCCAGTGTCCCGGCGTCCGGACGCGCCTGGCCGTACAGTTTTTCCGCTGCCAGTCTGGTGGCGAGATGAAGCGCTGCCGTGCCGCACGAAAGCGCTACGGCATATTTAACGCCGATATAGTCCGCGACCTCTTTTTCAATGGCATCGATATTTTCGCCGACAGTGGAGACCCAGTTTGTCTGGATCGCTTCATCCACCCATTTCTGTTCGTCTCCGTGCATTGTCGGAGAAGAGAGCCAGATCTTTGTTTTGAATGGTTCTATTCCGGCAAAACGCGGATCATTTTTAAAGTCTTTCATTATCGTTCCACCTTTGTTCTCTATTGGGATCTTTCCGGCCGATCTGACAGCAGAAAGAAGATGTGTCACACTATATACAGGCTGCAGCGGTTTCCGACAGCCGCAAACAAGACTCAATCGCAGTCAGAAACTCCTGAAGAGGCTCTGACTGCGTATAACTGTTTCCTTATCTGCCTGCCGCAGTAAACATACCTGCTTCAGCCATCAGTAATATCAGCGGATGACGACCGCGCCGATCACAGGCCTGTCAAGATTTTCGGCAATTTCCATATTTCTTCTGAGCAGGGCTTTTCCGGTCTCCTTGAGGTGGATGACAAGAACGATCCCCTCGCAGGCTTTTGCCTTGAACTGCGCTTCAGCATCCGTCGCCAGATTCCCGGACTCGATAAACCGGGCGTCCTGCTCGACAATATATCTCATGACCGCAGCCGAAGCATGGTCTTTAAGATCTCCGGATACCACGCCGCGGCTGATATCCATGGTCTTCAGCACGGCTTTCAGGTAATTCCGGTCATTGGCCGGGATCCTGCCTTTGTTTTCCCATTTCCGTATGGCTTTATCGATCCCCTTTTTCGCTTTCGCGCCATCTGCGTCCAGCGCCGCAAGGATCTTCAGGCCGGGCACATGGTCTATCTCCTCTTCGCTCTTCACGTCTTTGCTGAAAATATAATATAAAAGAAGAAAGGCCAGACCGGCAAAGCCCAGTCCCAGCGCACCGAAAACGGGCAGCTTTTTATTGAAGGAATTCTTAATGGTGTAATCCGTATAGTTGAGCTTATAATACATGACCTCGTCGTCTTTCAGGGTCTTTTCAAGTTTGACCAGCGCATTATAAGCTGTGACCCGCTCCTCTGAATTGCCGGATTCCGCCGCTTTCTTATAGGCATCCTGGAGTTCTTTATACTGGATAACGTTTTCAAGGTTGATGGATTCTCTGGTAGTCTGGGACTGAATGATCTGTTCCAGCTCTGCTTTCTTAGCAGCCGTCAGATCTCTGCCGGACCGGATCCAGGCAAACAGCCCGCCCGCAAGAGCCCCGGCAAGGACCAGGATCAGGAAGACCGGCCACTTTCTTAAAAGATAAAAGAACAGATCTCTGATGTTTACAACCACTTCGTCCCGGTAGTCCTCACTTTTCTGCACGGGAATCATACCTCCTCTCTTCCTGATTTAATGATTTCCATGGTGAACTCTCTGGTCCCTTTTTCATCGGTAAAGGCCAGCTCCATGAGCTTCTGCAGATCCTTCAGGAATTTATCCCTGTTAAACTCCACAGGCTTTCCGATGAAGATCAGTTTATTCCTGGTGGTCGTCAGGCCTTCCTCAGCCATAAGCTTTTCTTCGTAAAGCTTTTCGCCGGGCCGGAGCCCCGTATAAACCACCTTGATATCCTCATCCGGCGTGAAGCCGGAAAGCTTGATCAGGTTTCTGGCAAGGGTATCGATCTTGACCGGTTCGCCCATGTCAAAGACGAAGATCTCGCCGCCCTGCGCGTAAACCGACGCCTGAAGCACCAGGGAAACGGCTTCCGGGATCGTCATGAAATAGCGGATGATATCCGGATGGGTCACCGTTACCGGACCGCCTTCGGCGATCTGTTTTTTAAACAGCGGGATGACCGAACCGTTGGAGCCCAGGACATTGCCGAAGCGTACGGCGACGAATTCGGTGCAGGCGTCCCGCGGAAGCCCCAGGATGGTGCGTCCCTCATCGTCATGGGAATAGATCAGCGGGATCTCGGACGCCCTGTGTTCTTTCACAAACTGGTTGAAGGTCTGGATGATCATCTCGCAGACCCGCTTCGAAGCGCCCATGATGTTGGTGGGGTTCACGGCTTTATCGGTGGAGATCAGCACAAACTTCGGCACATGGTACTTGATGGCCATATAAGCCGTTTTATAAGTGCCGATGGCGTTATTCTTAATGGCCTCCTGGGGGCTGTCCTCCATGAGCGGCACATGCTTATGAGCCGCAGCATGATAAACGATATCCGGCCGGTAAAGGCTGAAGACATCCTCCAGTCTTCTGGAATCCCGGACAGAGCCGATCAGCACTTTAAGATCCAGCTCAGGATACTTCTTGATAAGCTCCTGCTGGATCTGGTAGGCATTATTCTCGTAAACATCAAAGATAATGAGGGTCTTGGGACTGTGGGAAGCGACCTGGCGGGAAAGCTCCGAACCGATGGAACCGCCGCCGCCGGTGATCAGGACCACCTTATCCCTGAGATGATCCAGGATCTCATCCAGTTCTACGGAGATCACGTCGCGCCCCAGAAGGTCCTCCACTTCAACGTCGCGGAAGTGGCCCAGGCGAACGTCTTCTCCGTTTAAAAGATTCATGGTTCCCGGGAGAGTTTTGATCTCGCAGCCGGTCTCCTTGCAGATATTGGTGATGTCGCGTCTGGCCTCCACAGAGGCGGACGGCACCGCAATATAGATCTTATCGATATGATATCGTTTTACGGCCGCCATAATATCGTCCCGGCCCCCTACGACCCGGACGTCATCTATATAACGGCCCCATTTATTCATGTTGTCATCAATAAAGCAGACCACCTTAAGGCTGTTCTCAATGGTGGATGTCTGGATATCCTTAAGAAGACTTCTGCCCGTTTCTCCCGCTCCGATGATCATGACCCGGTCAACGGTCTCCATATTCGAAGGCTTCCGGGATCTTCCCAGAAGCAGCAGCCGGTAGGAGAACCGGATGCCGGCGGTCAGAAGGAACTGCAGAAGCGGTCCGCCGAACAGATAAACGGCAGGCATCTTTCCGAAAAGGACCGTTATCAGGACGCCGTGCAGCACCCCGGTAATGATGGTGGCCAGGAGCGCCTTGTACAGTTCATGTATGCCTGCATAGCGCCAGATGGAACGATAGAGCCTGCAGAGGATGAATACCACCAGAGCGATGACGGTGTATATCGGCAGGAACTTTACAAACCGCAGCAGATAATCACGAGGAATAGCCGTATACCTGAAATCATACCTGAGCCAGAGCGCTGTAAAGTAGGAAAGGTTTACGACTACTGCATCATATACGGCCAATAAAAACCCGACAGATTTCCAGTGCCGTCTCAAGAAACCAACGGAATTATTCTGATCAGCCTTTTTTTCCATAGTTTCCTCTCATTTTCCGATAAATTATCAGTAAAAGAATCTTAACATATTTTTCACATCTTTGCAATACAGACCGGCAAGATAACTTCGACAAAACTGACAGGATAACTTTGACAAAATAACCAAAAGGAAGGCCGCTGGAAAACCCTGTCCGGCTTCACCGAATCCCGCCGCCGGCCCGGCTGACCGTCTTTTACGGTGCAGCCTCAGCAGCGTCGGCATTCTTTTTCAGAAGCGCTATGGTCTCGATGTTCTGGGTGCCCACAAACATATCCACGCAGCAGGCTCTCTCCAGGGTGTAATCCTGCTCCGTAAAAACCTTCAGGTCCCGGGCCAGGCTGGTGGGCTTGCAGGAAATATAGACGATCTTATCCACGCCGAAGGCGATGATCTTGTTCAGGGCCTTGGGATTGATGCCTTCTCTGGGCGGATCGAGAATGATCAGGTCCGGCTTTTCTTCGATCCCGTCGATGACCTTCAGCACGTCCCCGCTTAAGAATTCGCAGTTCTCCAGCCCGTTCATCGCCGCATTCTCCCGGGCGGCCTCCACCGCTTCCGGAACGATCTCCACGCCGATGACCTTTTTCGCCGCAGGCGCCAGCACCTGGGCAATGGTCCCGGTGCCGGAATACAGATCGTAGACCTTCTTGTCCTTCGTGCTTTCCAGATAGCCCCGCACCGTTTCGTAGATCACTTCTGCGCCGTAGGTATTGGTCTGGAAGAAGGAAAAGGGCGTGATCTTGAACCGCAGGTCCAGAAGCTCCTCGTAGATATGATCCCTTCCGTAAAGGATCTCCGTGCGCTCCGCCTTCACCATGTCGGCGGGATCATCGTTGATCATGTGGAGCACCGATACCAGCTCGCCCTGGAGCGTCAGGGACTTCAGGGTCTCCGTATAAACCGAAAGATCCAGTTCTTCCGACGTCGTCACCAGCGCCACCATGATCTCCCCGGTCTTCAGGCCCTTCCTCACCAGCAGATGCCGGAGGATCCCGGTATGCCGGAGCTTGTGGTAAAAGGGAACGCCCGCCGCCCGGAAATAGAGCTGGGTATAGGTAAGGATCTGCTTGAAATCATCGTCTGCGATGCGGCAGTCCCGCACCGGGACGATATCATAAAAACCACCCCGGCGGTGAAGGCCCACAGTGAGGGGTCCGTCCAGGGTTTCATTTCCGAAAGAATATTCCATTTTGTTCCGGTAGGCATACTGAACAGGGCTGGCCTTGATGCCCTCCCACTTGTAGCCTTCCGTGACTTCGTTCAGAAGCTGCCTTACCTGATATTCCTTGATGCGCATCTGCTGGATATAGGGGATGCTCTGGTACAGGCAGCCGCCGCAGACGCCGAAATGGGGACAGACGTCCCGGGCCGTCTCAATCTCTGAGCGCTCCAGGACTTTCAGCAGTTGTCCCTCGTAGTTCTTATTTCTGGCTTTGGTTACGCGGAATTCGATCTTCTGTCCCGTGATCGCATTCGGAACCATGCAGACTTCGCCGTCTTCTGTTGTCACAACGGTCCGATTCGGGAACCTGATTTCCCCCGCAACCCCCTGGTAAATCTGACCTTTTTTCATTATTATATCACTTTCTGTTTTTCTTATCACAAACGGGGCCCTGTATGAAACCGGGCC
This sequence comes from Lachnospiraceae bacterium, assembly GCA_017438305.1. Lineage (GTDB taxonomy): Bacteria > Bacillota > Clostridia > Lachnospirales > Lachnospiraceae > UBA1267. The sequence goes on from JAFRVX010000030.1 coordinate 38,340, forward strand.
CCGTTCTGGTTTTCATTCTTTGTTCTCCTCAGGAGACTTATTCTTCGTCTTCAAAAAGATCCTCTTCGTCGGGATCTTCCTCTTCGAACTCTTCTTGGCCGATCTCTTCATCGGCTGCACCGTCTTCACAAGACCTGGTGAGCTTCAGAACAATGATTACGACTGCCGCCGCGACCAGAAGCGCCGCCAGCGCCGACAGGATAATGAGAACCAGCTGCCTGTGCTCTTCATACTGTTTTTTGATCTGTTTTTCGACTTTTTTTCCTATAACTTTTTCAATCAACCGCTCCATAGTCAAAAATTCCTTTCTGAAACTGGCTTGAGTATAGCATATTTTACAAAAGGCGTCAATCAAAAGTCAGCGGTCCCGCAGGGTTTCCCGGGTATTTACGTCCTGGACCCGGAACAGGTGAGATAGAGGATCTGGTATTCCTCCGAAAGTTTTTTCAGGAAATGCATTCCGCGTTCCACCTTCTCATCGTCCAGGTTCGTAAAGGGATCATCCAGCACGAGGAAGGGCTTTTCCGAGGTAAACATGGCTTCCGCCAGGGCAGTCCTTAAGCAGATCCCCGCAAGGTCCCGGTATCCCCGGCTTAAGGAGACCGTTTCCCGCTGGCGTCCCTTTTCGGAAAAGGTCAGATGGGTATCCGCATCCAGATGAAAGGCGGAGGCCTTCTCGCCCGTCATCGTTTCATAGAAGGCGGCAAAGGAGGAAAGCAGCGGATCCGCGTACTTCTCCATAAGATTCTGCCGGGCCTTTTCCAGATGGGTCCTGGCAAGTTCCAGATACCGGTACTGAAGCCGCTCTTCTTCCTGCAGGGCCTCGAGCCGGGAAAGCTGCTCCTTCTTTTCCTCGAGCTCCTCCTTTTTCTGAAGCAGCCGGGCGGTTTCCGCCTTCTTTTCATGGATGCTTTCCGTAAGCTCGTCCCGCCTTTTTGTATTCCGGCGGCTTTCCTCCAGGATATCCGCCAGGCTTCTGACAGGTTCTCTTTCGGCCGGTTTTTCCCGTTCCGCCCCCTCTTCCGGGAGCAGGGCCTGCATATCGTGGGCGGCTTCAAAATCCGAAAGTTCCTGACGGGCTTCCCGGAGGTCTCTCACAGCATCTTCAAAATCATCGGCCCGGTCATAAACTGCCCGCAGCTTTCTGTACAGATCGTCCCCCGCTGCTATCCTGCAGGAATCCAGGAATTCTCTTGCCTGCTTTTCAAGGGCGGCGGCCTTTTCTTCTTCTTTCATCTGCCGCAGCTTCCGGGCATACAGGTCCGCATACCGGTCCGCAGCATTTTCAAGCTCCCGGAGATCCGCGGAGGGATCCGCCGAATCCTTTGCGATCCATTCCGGAAGAAGCGCCGCCAGTTTCAGCACGGTCTCCTGCTTCTTTTCAGCCAGCTCTTGGGCCTCTTCATCCTCGGCCCTATCCCTCAGGACTTCATACCGGGCCTTTCCGGCGCCGAGCCTGCGGATATCTTCTCCCGCGATTTCCGGATCCCAGGGCAGGCCATAGGAAAGCAGGAGTTCCTTCGTTTCCTCTTCTGTCCGCCCGGCGGCGGCTCTTTTGTCCCTGATCTCTTCCTCCAGGGAAGCGGTGTCCTGAAGATCCTCATCCGTGGACGCCGTATTCTGAAGTGCTTCCTGCAGCGCTCCCCTGCCGTTTCCTTTTCCGGAAGCTCCGCCGTCTTTGTCCGGCAGATCCGGGCTGCCGCCGTAAAGGGGGCGGGGGTTTTCTGTCTGTACGCCTTGTTCTGCAAGTTCTTCTTCCCCTGCTCCACCGGCTTCGTCACCTTCTGAAAGTACCTGCTGAAACAGTTCTTTTCTCTCCCGGCGCCGTACGGAAAACCACAGCAGCAGACCTGACACGGTCAGAAAGGTTCCGGCTCCGAGAAGCGCGGCTACCGCTGCCCCTTGTTTAAGCAGGAACAGCAGCAGGGCACAGAGGATCACAACAGCGCCTCCTGCAGCCACAAGGAGGCCGGTGCGTGCCATTTTCTCCAGCTGCCGCTTTCTTTCCTCGTCCTGCTGCGCTTTTATCCGCTCAGCCTTTTCCTGTTCCGCTTCTTTCCGTTCAGCTTCCCTTCTTTCCGCTTCCCGTCTTTTTTCTTCCGCTTCCTTCCGGGCATCTTCAGATCTTTTCAGAAGGGCCAGCATGGTCTCCTGGCCTGCGGCGCCGGAAAGCAGTTCATTTCTTTCGTTCCATTTATCAAAAGCCCGGCGCAGATCATCTGTTCTGCCCCGGTACAGGGCCTTTAGGGCCAGATACTCTTCCTTTTCAGCGGGAGACAGGGATTTGAGCTGCAGCGCTTCTTCGTAAGTTTCCCAGAGACTGGAAAGCTTCTTCGCTTCCGCCATGGCCTCATCCTCCGGCAGTCCTTCGGCAAACCGGACGGAAAGGCCGGAAAGGTCTTCCTCCTCTTTTTCGGAAAGCAGACCGTTTTTCTCCCGGATCCGGGAAGCCTCGTTCAGCTTTTCTATCATCCCGTCTGCTTCGACTGATGAGGGGATCCTTCCGGGGAAGATTTTTTCGGCCGCTGCCCTCTCTTTTTCCTTTTCTCCAACGCGGTTTTTCAGGGCTTCCCATCTTTTCCGCTGTTCTTCAAGGCCGGCCCGGTAAGAGGCCTCCTCCTGTTCTTCCTGAAGCTTCTTCTGATACGCTTCCCGGGCTTCCTTTTCTTCTTCGAGAGCCTGCAGCGTCTCCAGCTCGTTCTTCAGTTTTTCCCCGGGATCGCCGGCTTCATGGATCTCCAGCCTGAGCCCGGCCATTTCACTTTCCCGCTGGGAAATGGCACCGGTCTTCCGGCCGGGGGTCAGGGCGTTCAGCCTGGCTTTCAGCAGTCCGGAGGCCGTTTCAAAGCTGTTCATGTCGTGGGCATTGTCCGTAAGGCTCGCCACCCTGGCGTGCATATCTGCATTGACGGCGGTCTCGCAGTCGGTCTGGCTGATAAAGACGGTCCGGGAAAAAGATTCCCGGCTCAGCCTGAAAAGCTCCTCCCCGATCTTCTCCGAATACTTTTTAGAGACCAGGTTGTTCCGGGCATTTCTCAGTTCAAATTCATCGTCGGAATCCTTTTTGCCGAAGATCCGGGTGATGGTATAGCTTTCCCCCTCCGCTTCAAAGGTGAGCGAACCGCCGAAGACGCCGCCCTGCCAGGGCGCATAGTATCTTCGCTCGTTCTCCGCCCCCTTCTTTCTGGATCCTTCGAGGCCGTATAACATGGCTCTTAAAAAAGCGGCAAAGGTGGATTTTCCCCAGCCGTTTTCCTTAATGATCACGTTTTCACCCGCCGAAAACTCATAATGCAGGTCGTGCAGGATGCCGAAATTTTCGATATGACAGGCGATCAGCTTCATGGCTGCACCTCCTCGTTCCGAAGCGCCTGAAGGCCGGCCCGGATCACATGGGCTTTTTCGTCCTCCGTAAGCGCCGGGTCCTGCATCACGCTCCGGATAAATTCTCCGGTAAGGGTCTCATCGTAACGATAGGCTTCCGGATCGATGCGGTACCGGGTCTCATCTCTGACCTCCAGATAGTACCGATCGTCATCCAGGAGGGAACGGATCAGGAGCAGGTCTTTTTCACAGCCCGCGTCCACTTCTCCCGTAAGGCATATCCGGCAGAGATCTTCCGGCGAGGCCTCCGAAGCCTCCAGTACTTTTCTGCAGGCGGCGATCATTTCATAGGAGTTTACGCACCCGGTCACATCAGCGGTGAGTGTGAACAGGCGGCGCCTGGCAAAGGGCACGAAACGACTGTCCAGCCATCCGGTCTCCGGATCGATCTCCAGAAGCACAAAGCCCTTCTCTCCGGTCTCATCAAAGCCTCTTCCCTCCAGGCAGCCGGAATAGGCCCAGCGTCCTCTTTCATCCACCCGCTCCGTCATAAAGCTGTGCAGGTGGCCGAGGGCCAGGTAATCGATATTTTTCCCGGAAAGCGCCTCCAGATAAACCGGAATGCCTGCCTCGCTCCGGCTTTTTGATGCCTGTCCGTGCAGCATGACGATGTTGACCTTCTCCGGATCGGTCTCCAGGCCCTCTGCGATCCGGGCGGCATTGCCTCGGGTGAGCTCTCTTCCGTAGAGCCGCACCTTTTCCGAAATGTCATAGGACGTCCATTCCTCCGAAAAGGTCTTCAGGTTTTCCGGAAGATCCTCCCTGTCGGAGAAAACATCGGTCCTGTCATGATTTCCCTTTAAATAATAGCAGGTGATCTCACGGTATTCCCGGATCACGTCCAGCACCAGGTTAGAAGCCGATGCGGAAACATAATCCGTATCAAAAAGATCGCCCGCGATCAGGATGCTTTCCGCCTGATTTTCTTCAGCCCATCGGAACAGACGGCTGAAATTCTCAAGAAGCTCCGTCCGTCTTTTCCGGGCGGTGTTCCGGTCAAAATGGGCGCTCAGGCGCGAATCCAGGTGAAGATCCGCACAATGGATGATTTTCATTACGGCAGCCTCCCGATCAAACTGTCCTGATGTTCATTCAGCCATTTCCGGCATCGGTCGTAGTCCGGGAAGACCCGGTAGACCTCTTTATAGAAATCCGTGGAATGGTTCATTTCTTTCCGGTGGCAGAGCTCGTGCACCACGACGCTGTCCATGACCTCCTGGGGCGTCAGCACCAGAAGGCAGTTGAAATTCAGATTGCCCTTTGCGGAACAGCTTCCCCAGCGGGTCTTCTGGTTCCGGATGGTGATCCGCCCGTAATCAACGCCGATCTGTCTGGCATACCAGGCCACCCGCAGCGGAATGATCTGCAGTGCCTTCTCCGCCATGGCCCGGATCTCCTCCTCCGTAAAGGGCGGCAGCGCTTTCTTTTCCTCGGCCCGCTTCTGCTGCTCCTTAAGATGCTTCTCGATCCAGTTCATTTTCTGATGGATAAAGGCTTCGATCTCCGCGTTTTTCGTCTGAAGCGGCGCCCGGACGATGACCTTCCCGCCTTTTATCTGTATACTGATGGTTTTTCTGCGGCTTCTTATAAGCTGATAGCGCAGAATGTTTTCCTGATCCATGAAACACTCCTCTGATGGGTATATTTTATCGTTTATCTGTATACTATATCTGATTTTTTTTTAAATATGACGTCGGATATCTTTCTGAACGTGTTGTCTGAGTACTCCTGGAATGCATTGTCTGAGTATCCTTCGGGATAAATTGCCGAGTATTCTTTGAATGCTTTATCTGATGATTCCAACGCCAAAAGTCGGACTCCACGGAATGTTTACATTCCAGTGGGGGAAAGACTTCTTGGCGTGCCCCTCATGAAGCACGAAGTGGAGTTTTTACTCCACGAGAGTGCGGAATGAGGGAGGATGGTGGGAGTGCGAAGCACGGAACCATCCGGAATCTACTTTTGGCGACTATATCATCTGATTAATTATCTGACTTTTCTCTTTTTCTGTGATATACTGGTTTCAGAATTTCCCGTTCTTTATAGAGAAAGGAGCGTTATGAAACTGATTCTTTTTACGGATGAACGCTATGGGTTCTCCTTTAATCACCGCCGGCAGTCTTCGGACCTCCGGGCCAGGGAGCATCTGAAAGCGCGCCTGGCGGGAGAATGGCCGTCGGTCTACATGAATGACTATACCCGCCGGTCTCTGCAGAGAGACGGCCTGATTGAGGAGATTTTGCCGGAAACGCATCCGGCCTCTTCCCGGCAGGATGAGGCGTCTTTTCCGGAGCAGGCGGCTTCATCTGTACGGGATGATCCCTCCTTTCTTCAGGACGCTGCGGCAGCCGGAGGATGGGCTTATGTGGAAAACGTTTCCCTCACCGGCTATTATCATCTGATCGATGAGATCCTGCTGTACCGGTTCGATAAACGCTATCCGGCAGACCGGCTTTTTGCCGTTTCCCTTCTGCAAAGCTTTACCCTGGCGGAACAGGAGATCATTCCCGGAAGCTCCCACGATGAGATCGAGTTTTCCCGCTATGTCATAAAAAAGCAGGAAAGGGGGAATGCTCATGAAACCTAAACACGCCACCGCTTCTGACCGTTTATCCGGAGAGAAGGCATTTCGCGGAATCTCCTCAAAATCTTCGGGAAAAAGAGGCTTTACCGGCTTTCCGCCCCGCCTTTTCCCGACGCCTCGCTTTTGCCGGATGCCTCGTTTTTGCCGGATTCCTCGTTTTTTCACGATGTCCCGCTCTTTCGGGATGCCGGTCCTTTTCCTGATGGTGCTTCTTTGCTTTACGGTCCTCTCCTGCAGCGGCCGGAACCCGGAAACCGCCGATAGCCTGACGCCGGAAGAAACCATTTCAACGGAAACCGATTCAACCGTGACCGCTTCCGCACAAACCTCTCCGGCGGAAACAGTTTCAGCGGAAGCCTCTGAAAGGCCGTCGGGATCCGGGGAAGGCTCCTCTTCCTCAGAGAACGAGGAAGTTTCTACAGCATCAGACATACCCACGGAAGCGGACTCTTCTTCAGAAGCCGCCACTTCCGCGGAACCGGAGACTGCTTCGGACGGAACTTCTTCTGAAACGCCCGGACCCGATATCCCGATCTGTCCTCCCCTTCCCTATCTTGAGGGGCTGGAGATCCCTGAATGGACCGGGACCCCCTATACGGCTCTCAACGGCAACTTCCCCTTTTTCGAAACGTCGGATCTGAAGCCGGAATCCTATGAGATCTACTATGCTCTGGATGATCTGGGACGCTGCACCCTGGCGGACGCGGTAGTCGGCCGGGATCTGCAGCCGACGGAAAAAAGGGGAGATATCAGTCTGATAAGACCCACCGGCTGGCACACGGATAAATACAGCTTTGTCAACGGGCAGAACCTGTACAACCGCTGCCACCTGATCGCCTACTATCTGACCGCGGAGAACGCCAACGAGCGGAACCTGGTCACCGGCACCCGGTATATGAATGAAGACGGCATGAACAGCTTCGAAAATCTGGTGGGCGACTATGTCAAGGAAACCGGAAACCATGTCCGTTACCGGGTCACGCCGGTATTTACCGGAGAGAACCTGATCTGTGACGGACTTATCGTGGAGGGGTGGAGCATCGAAGACGAGGGAGATGACATCTGCTTCTGCGTTTTCTGCTACAACCTCCAGCCCGGAGTCCATATCGATTACCTGACCGGCGACAATTATGCCGAGAACGGTGAAGAAACCCTGCCCTCTCAGACCTCTGCGGCCGATTTTCCCACGACGGAAGAAGATATCATCGGAGACTATGTTCTGAATAAGAACAGCCATAGATTCCATCTTCCGTCCTGCGACGGCGCTGTGTCAATGTCAAAAAAGAACCGGGAGGAGTACTCCGGCAGCCGGAACGCCCTGATCCTGGACGGATACAAACCCTGTCCCCGGTGCAATCCGTAAAGGATCGGATTCCGGTACGGTTTAAGGAAAAAAGAAGCGTCTGATGATCAGGCGCTTCTTTTTCCATTGAGGCTTATGGATGGTTCTTTCCGAGTCTTAATCGAAATCATAGAAGGTCACGTTGTTTTCCTTCGCGAACTTCCTTAAGTTCTCAACGTAAGAATCAAAGTACTGCTTATGGGTGCTCTCATCATATTCGATGGTGCCCACGCCCTTTGCTACAATGGTGATCTGCCGCATTTCCTTTTTGAAGAGGCCGCCCTTTACCTTGCCGAAGCGAATGGACTGTACCTGGTCAGCGGCGATGTTCCTGGGCTCACGGCCGACTCTGGCCTTGAGAAGCAGAATCAGTTCTGCCTTGTCGGTAAAAATAACCTGTTCCTTGACTGACATTTTCTTTTCCCTTTCCCTTCTTTTCCATCCGATCCTGCAGAAGGACGATCGGATGCTTGTCCTGAAAACGTTGATTAAAAAACATCTGCTGATGTCAGAGGCACTGCCTTCCCGGAAGAACCCCGGAGGCCGGCCGCTGACTGAATTTTAATTTATTATATCACGGTATCCCGCGTTAGTCTATCCTTTAGTCTGCCGAGTTTATGCCGGATAGTCTGCCGAATTTATGCTGGTTTAAGCTGACAGACCGCCGATATAAATCCGCATAATCTGCAGTGATCAATCCGACAGCAGCCTGCCGATATTGATATAACAGTCATACCGGACGGCTTTTCCCCTGAAGGAATGATCCGGCTTTTTCCCGGCCAGAAAGGCGCCCTTCACCGGCCGCTTGACCACGATCTTCAGCGGCTTTGCCCGGACCGCGGCCATAAACATCTCTTCCTCGTTCTCACAGGGCTTTTCCAGGTCATGGAGGAGCTGGAACTTTTTCTTTACCGCAGCCTGCTTGGTCCTCTCCGGAAACATCGGATCCAGATAGATCACCTGATACCGGCCGCAGCTTTTTTCCATGGCAGGAAGGCTGTCTTCCGGAAAGACCCGCATGCGGCCAAGCAGCGGTTTCAGCCGTTCATCCTTTTCAGCCCGGATAAAGCCATCCTCCAGAAGCGCGGCGATCACCGGATCTTTTTCATAAAGGTCCACGGCGTGACCCGCCGCAGCCAGGATCAGGGCATCCGTTCCCAGGCCGGCGGCAGCATCCAGCACGTAAAGATCTTTTCTGTCTTTTATCCGTACAGCCTTCAGGAGCATCTCATGCTCCAGATTGCTTTTTTTCAGGCGGGAAAGGTGATCCGTAAAATCACAGGTCAGGGCCAGATCCCCTCTTTTTAAGGAAAGGCCCTCTGCCGACAGTTCCAGCACCGGTTCATCGGGAGCCGGATCTGTTCCCGGGATCTCATAAACGCTGCTGCCGGCCTCCTGCAGGACCGCCCCGCTGTCAGCCTTCAGTATCTGCCGAAGACGTTCTCCCCGGGTTCTGTCGGCGTCTTCTTTAATAATCAGTTTCATAAAAGGCAAGTCCGTTCCGGTCCAGCTTCAGCAGCACCTCCGTCAGCACATGGCTGAAGGCTTTCAGATGCTCCCGGATCCTGCCGGGATGTATGGCTTCGAGAACATCCAGGTCGTCGAATTCCGTATGGTTGATCTGTCCTTCCGTTTTGGCAAAGGCCGGGTCTGCGGAGTTGAACTGGTAAGCTTTGCTTCCGTTGGGATACTGCTCCACGCCGTTGGCATCGACCCAGGCATTGGCCTCGAAATAGATATAAGGGATGCCATAGGAGGCAAAATGCTTCTGATCGGATCCGGTAGTCCGGGTGGGCGCCCGGAACTCAGGCTCCGCCAGCGGCGGTATCGTATGAAGATCGATCCCCAGCTCAGCAGCCGTTTCCATCGCCAGCCGGTATCCCCAATCCTGGACCAGTACGCCTTCTTCCGTATACTGACCGCCGTAGACAAACATGGTATCTCCGGCTCCCAGGCAGTCCAGGTTGATATAAAGCGCGATATTTTCAGGATCCGTACAGGTCAGCATATAATAATAGGAACCCGCGCAGCCCCGCAGTTCTTCTCCATCCCAGAAACAGAAATCCAGGGTATATTCCAGGTCCTTATCGGCAAACCGTGCCGCCGTCTCCAGCGCCATGCCGATGCCGCTGCCGTTATCTTCCGCTCCGCGGCTCTCCCGGGAATCATAATGGGCGCCGATCATGATCCGTTTCCCGCTTCTTCCGGGCTTTCTGAAAATATAAGAGGTGATATTGACGGTGTCCGTAAGATTATCATGATTCCAGCTCTGCACCATAGGCGTATAACCGTAATTTCCCATGGTTTTGACGATCCACGCCCCGCAGGCATCCCTTGCCTCCTGGGTGACCTCCGGATTGCCCGTGACCCGCCAGGGGAAATGGTCGTTGATATAGCGCATGCACATGTAGGCGGGACCGCCGTAGGAAAGCTCTCCGTTGTTTGCCTCATCCCCCGCCGTTTCATCGCTTTCGGAAGCATCCGGTCCTTCGCTGCTTTCCGGCTCCGGGTTTTCTGACGAGCCCTCTTCGGTTCCGGTTGTTTCCGGCATTTCGGCTGTCACATTGCCGGACGGATCTGCTTCCGCAGAGGAAGCAGCCTCCTTTTCAGAGGATTTTTCATCAGCCCCGGTTTCCCGGTCTCCTGTCTGGTCCGGAAGGGTATCTTCCTGAACCGCGGAGGACTGAACGGATCCCTGTCCGCCGGCACTCGTTTTGTCAGATGACGCCCCGCAGGAAAAAACCGCCAGGCCTAGAAGCAGGCAGCAAAGAACTGCCGCCGATTTTTTCAGGATTCTGCTCATTCTGCTGTTTTCACTCATTCTTCTGTTTTTCCTTTTTTGATAAAGGGGACTTGTAACGGGAGATTACGAAAAGGTATTATAGCACAATTCGGGAAAAGTACCAGTGTCAGTCTGTATGTTTTCTTAACCGAAAGCTTCCTTTTTCCTTTTCCTTTTTCCTTTCGCCGCTTTCTTGCTTTTCGTCCCCCTTTTATGGTATACTGGTCTCAGATTTACCGGAGGAGGTTTTACCCATGCAGGAATCGGGTGAAATGTATCTTGAAACTATTCTCGTCCTGAGCCGGCAGAAGCCCCGGGTAAGGGCTATTGACATTGCCGAATACCGACATTATTCCAAGCCGTCCATCAGCAGAGCTCTGGGCATCCTGAAGAATGACGGTTATATCAATGTGGATCCGGACGGCCATATCACCTTTACCGAAAAAGGACAGACAATCGCCGAAAAAATCTATGAAAGACATGTGGTCCTGTCCGAACTGCTGAAGGCTATAGGCGTTTCGGAAGAGACGGCCGTTGATGACGCCTGCCGCGTGGAGCATGACCTCAGCGATGAGACCTTTGACGCCATAAAAGCGTGCGCCAGAAAAATGGGCGTCATTTCCTGACGGCCTCTTAAAAGGCTGTTTAAAAGTTCGGAAAAAGACTGTCAGAGATAGTTCGTAAAAAGGCAGGGCTGACACAGAAAGTCTGCAAAATGCCTGTGCTGTTGATTACCGGAAGCGGTAAAAAACGCCTTGCGGGGCATAAAAAACTGCGGGAATCCCGAAGGATCTCCGCAGTTTTTACGTTTCCGTCTCAGAATGTTATTATCCGAAGCCCTGCTCTCAGAAGCTTCTCCCGGACTTTTTTTCTCAGAAACCTTTTCGGAGCAGGTTCTTAAGTCTCACGGTCCCCCAGAAGCTTACCTTCGAAAGTCTGATCCACAGGCCCTCTTTAAAGCCCAGGGGACGGATATCCTTCAGGGAGAGCCTGACGGTTTTCCGGACGTCGTTGATCCTTTTCACGGCTTCCTTCCTGTCGTTTTCGGGAAGATATTTCCGGGCCATCTGTCCGTGATAGATGCAGGTCGACAGCAGGTTCTCTGCCCCCGTAACCGAAAGGGCCGGGAAATGCTTCTCCAGGTACTGCTGGCGTTCCTGCTTCGCCTGGAGGGCATCCAGCCGCCTGAGATTCCAGGAAGCGCCCATGATGCTGTCCGAACGCTGGAAATAGTAATACAGCGGCTGCGGGATCTTCACCGTTTTCTTCGATCTTCCGAAGGCCTGATAGGTCCAGAATTCATCTTCATGAAGCTTGCCGACAGCAAAAGGTATATCCTGTACCAGGCTTCTTTTGTACAGCTTGTTCCAGACGTGCTGATGGAAGACGCGGTCCCCGATCAGAGCCTTAAGGGCTTCTTCGGCACCGTAAGACTCTCCGGGCAAAGGATCTTCTCTCACGGAATACTCACGGCCGGAACCGCCGCTCACGGAATGCTCAGGATCGGAGCCGTCAGGCACAGCACGCTCACGGATCGGACTTTCCTGCTCCTCCAGTCCTTCGCCTGTTGTCCATAGGGTCCCGCATTCGCAGATATCCGCCTGATTTTCTTCAAGCCCCCGCAAAAGAGATTCCAGATACGCAGGCGCCACCCAGTCGTCACTGTCGACAAAGGCCAGGTAATCCCCGGAAGCTATGGCCATACCGGCATTCCGGGCGTCGGAAAGGCCGCCGTTTTGTTTATGGATCACCCGGATCCTCTGATCCATGGCAGCGTAGTCATCGCACAGCCTTCCGCAGTTGTCCGGAGAGCCGTCATCCACCAGAATGAGTTCAAAATCCTGATACGTCTGCTTAAGGATCGAGCCGACGCAGCGGGAAAGGTATTCTTCAACTTTATAAACGGGGACGATAATACTGATCATATAGGATACCTGGTCTTAAACAAACTGACAGCACTTAAAACAATGAATCATCTGAACGCACTGACTGCAATGGATGCAGCAATGCCGGAGAAACAGCCTCCAGGCATACAATTACACCCGAAAATACAGCATTTTTTTATAATGTCTGAAAAAAATTTTTTTATCTTTTTGTCTGCATAAAAAGCGCTGAAAACGTGTATTTTCCACGTTTCGAGGAAAAAAGCAGACAAAAAAACAAACAATAACTTATACTATTTGCTTCTTGATTACTTCCGGGTTTACATGATAATCTAATAATGAACAGCTTTACTGTTCGATATTCTGCGGAGGAAAGAAAGATGAAAAAACGCAAAAAGAGTACCGGCAGCAAAGGAAATGTGAGCAGTCTGTCAGGCATTTACTCACCCGTCAAAATCACGCTTCTCAGCCGTGATCCCTCTACACTTAACGTAGGCGAAAGACTGAGAAGGGAACGTTTTCTGCGTTCCTTTACCCTGGAACAGATGGCAGCCTATCTCGGCATCTCCACCAGCTATTTAGGCTCCATGGAAAGAGGCGTCAGACCCATGTCAAAGCGCATGATCCAACTGTTTCACGACAGACTGAACCTGTCCTATGACTATCTCCTGGATGGCTTGTCCGTCACCGGAACGATGATCGCCCAATACGTTCAGGAATCTTCCCATTATGACGATCCTGTAAGACACAAGATCAACGTCCTGTTAAACGTCGCGACGCCGGAAGAGCAGTCAGCCTGCTACAACATGATCCATACGTATCTGGCCCAGGGCCGGAATCGTCAGATCCCTCAGGAATAGCACTGACTGATGTCCGGGAAGCCTCATCGAGGCTTCCCGGCTTTTTATTCTGTTATCATCCTTTATTTCCGGATGACTTCCTCTTCTTTTATCTCTATTTTGCCTGCCTTCAGCAGATGGCCGAGAGCCCGTTTGAAGGCATTCTTGCTCATGGAGAGCTCCCGCTTTATGATTTCGGGGGAAGCGCCTTCCGAGAAGGGCAGCGCTCCGCCGTATTCGTCGATCTTTTTCAGGATCGTCTCCCCGTCCTTATCCAGCATTTCGGGGATCTTCCCGCGTTCCGACACGTCCAGCTTGCGGTCTTTTCTGACGCGCATGACACGCCCGGTGACAAGCTCGCCCACCCGGTATTTCCGGAAAGCTTCCGTGGGCGGGATCAGACCGAAATAGAGTTCATCCAGGGCGAATTCGCCTGCCAGATCAGCCTCTTTTTTCGGGAACACCGCCACGAAGACGCCGTGTTCCTTCTCGGTGCGGTAGACTACGCCGGTGAAGTCATCGTTATCCTTGAATTCCCGGTATCCGGCGCTTTTCAGCCGGGCGTACAGCTTGCCGCTGGCGCAGAGCCGGCCGCTCTTATCCAGGTAAACGTAGACCATGACCTTATCTCCGGCCCTGACCGGCTCTTCCTGCTCCTTAAAGGGCATAAAAAGGTCCTTTTCAAGGCCCCAGTCCAGAAAAGCGCCGACTTTCGTCACGCCTTTTACCTTAAGATAGCCGAACTGGCCCCGCTTTACCAGGGGGATGTTGGTGGTGGCGATGATCCGGTCTTCCGAATCCCGGTAGACAAAAACCGTGATCTCGGAACCGATATGCGCGCTTCCCGGGACCTGCTTTTTGGGAAGCAGGACCGCCTCTTCGGGATCCTTCCCGGGAAGTCCCAGATAGACGCCGAACTCCGCTGTCCGGACTACTGTTAATTTCTGTGTGATTCCAATCTCGATCTTTGCCATAATTGTTAAAATACCCTTTTATTGCGTACAGAGAACCCGGCGGTTCTCATTTTTTTATTATCCGATGTTCTTTCACGGCATCCGCCGTTCTTCCGCAGTGCCTGTCTTTATTCAGCATCAACCGGCGCTTTAACACCGCACCAGCTGTTCTTCCACAGCCCTCAGTACTGCCTGGCGGTACCGGAGCCATTCATCACCCCATCCGTGCCTGTATTCCGGCAGTCAATGCGACCTCCCGGCAAACGATCCGGCCGGAATGCCGTGCCGCCGTTTCTGAAAAAGGAAAGGCAGTGATAGCCACTGCCTTTCCCGTTAGTTTAAGTTACAGGAAACGATACGGTTTCAGATCATCAGGATCTTCCGCCTGACTAAATCCTGTTTAGAGGTATTTATCAGTCTTTCTTGATTTCTCTTTCGTACATTTCCTTCAGCTCGACCAGGTGGTTGTATCTGGTTACCGCATTCTCTGCAGCCTGGTTGAACAGTCTCTCCGCGCGCTCGGGGAACGAACGGGTCAGAGAAGAATAACGAGCCTCGTTCAGGATGAATTCCTTGTAGTCTGCGGTAGCGGGCTTGGAATCCAGGGAGAACGGGTTCTTGCCTTCAGCCTTAAGAGCCGGGTTGTAACGGAACATGTTCCAGTAACCAGCATCGACAGCCTTCTTCATTTCGGACTGGCAGTTGGTCATGCCGCCCTTGATGGAGTGCATTTCGCAGGGTGCGTAGCCGATGATGAGAGACGGTCCGTGATAAGCTTCAGCTTCCTTAAGGGCACGCAGGGTCTGGTTGCGGTCGGCACCCATGGCGATCTGCGCCACGTAGATGTAGCCGTAAGACATGGCGATCTCGGAAAGGCTCTTCTTCTGGATCTCCTTGCCGGCTGCTGCGAACTGGGCTACCTGGCCCATCTGAGAGGCCTTGGAGGCCTGTCCGCCGGTATTGGAGTAAACTTCGGTATCGAAGACCATGATGTTGACATCGTCGCCGGTAGCCAGGACGTGGTCCAGTCCGCCGTAACCGATATCATATGCCCAGCCGTCGCCGCCGAAGATCCAGACGGACTTCTTCGCCAGATATTCCTTATGCTCCAGGACATCCTTTACAAGATCACACTTGTCATCGATCTTCTCAAGGGCGCAGATAAGGGCTTCTGCCGCAGCGCCGTTCTTCTCGCCGTCTTCAGCGGTATCCAGGAAGGCCTTGACAGCTTCTTTGACTTCTTCAGCCGTGCCTTCGGCGCCGCAGATCTCGGTAATATCAGCGATCAGACGGTCACGGATGGCCTTCTGGCCAAGATACATGCCGTAGCCGTGCTCAGCGTTGTCTTCGAACAGGGAGTTCGCCCATGCAGGACCGTGGCCTTCGGCAGTGGTGGTATAGGGTGAGGTAGCAGCGGGACCGCCCCAGATGGAAGAACAGCCTGTAGCATTGGAGATGTACATTCTGTCACCGAAGAGCTGGGTGATGAGTCTTGCATAAGAGGTCTCGGCACAGCCTGCGCAGGAGCCGGAGAACTCAAGGAGAGGCTTCTTGAACTGAGAGCTGATGACGTTGGCGTTGGTCGCCAGTTCCTTCTTCTCGGACACTTCAGCCACACAGTAATCGAAGACGGCCTGCTTGTCGTCCTGGGTCTCTCTGGGAACCATGGTCAGAGACTTGGTGGGGCAGACGCCTACACAGACGGCGCATCCCATACAATCCATGGGAGAAACCGCCAGAGTGAACTTGTAGCCGGCCTTGGCGACCTGAGCGGCCTTGGGAGCGAACTCAATGCCTTCGGGTGCGTTGGCAGCTTCTTCTTCGGTCAGTGCATAAGGACGGATGGTAGCGTGCGGGCAGACGAAGGAGCAGGCGTTGCAGCCCACGCAGGTTGCGGCATTCCATACCGGAACGTTAACGGCAACACCACGTTTTTCGAATGCGGAAGCACCCTGTTCAAAGGTACCGTCTTCATGGCCCAGGAAAGCGGAAACGGATACGCTGTAGCCATCCATCTTGGAAACGGGACGAAGGATGCTGTCCACCTGCTTTTCCAGTCTGGAAGCGCCTTCGGCAGTACCGGCAGCGGCTTCGTCAACGGCGTTCTTCCACTCTTCGGGAACGTTGATCTTGACATAGGCATCAAAGCCCGCATCAATGGCCTTGTGGTTCATGTCCACAACGTCCTGGCCCTTTCTTAAGTAGGACTTGGTGGCCGCATCCTTCATGTGCTGGATGGCTTCCTCTCTGGGCATGACGTTGGCCAGAGCGAAGAAGGCAGCCTGGAGGGTGGTGTTGGTGCGCTTGCCCATGCCGATGGAGGCGGCAAGGTCAATGGCGTTGATGGTGTAAAGCTGAATATTGTTGTTGGCAATGTACCGCTTGGTTTCGGCATCCAGCTTCTCGGCCAGTTCCTTCTCATCCCACTGGCAGTTGATCAGGTAGACACCGCCGGGCTTGACGTCAAAGACCATCTTGTAGCCTTTTTCAACATAGGACGGATTGTGGCAGGCCACGAAGTCAGCCTTGTTGATGTAGTAGGGGCTCTTGATGGGCTTGTCGCCGAAGCGCAGATGGCTGATGGTGATACCGCCGGTCTTCTTCGAGTCGTACTGGAAGTACGCCTGGACGAACTTGTCCGTGTAGTCGCC
>JAFRVX010000031.1 GCA_017438305.1 Lachnospiraceae bacterium
TATTTTCTACTGTATCCCCTCCATGCCCATTATCATCATCATCGGCGCGGCCATGGACAATGCGTCCGTACCGCCGCAGACCAGGATGATCTACCTCATGCTGATCCTGGGATTCCTGGGCTGGCCGGGTCTTGCCCGTATGATCAGAGGCCAGATCCTTTCCCTTCGTGAACAGGAGTTCATGACAGCGACGGAGGCCACCGGCCTTTCCGTCCATCGGCGGATCTTCCAGCATCTGATCCCCAACGTCATCCCCCAGACCATCGTCTCCGTGACCATGGGCCTCGGCGGAACCATCCTGACGGAATCCTCTCTGTCCTTCCTGGGACTCGGCGTGCGTTTCCCCTTTGCTTCCTGGGGCAACATCATCAATGATGTCAACAACACCTACGTGCTGCAGCACTACTGGTTTATCTGGATCCCTGCAGGCGTTCTGCTTCTGGCGACGGTTCTGGCCTTTAACCTGGTCGGTGACGGCCTGCGTGATGCCTTCGACCCGAAGATGAAGCGATAAGGAGGGAGAGAAGTGGCTAAAAAAAGAGAAGACGGTTATCTTTCCGCGAAGGAGTCCCGGCGCATTTCCCGGGAGAACCGGAAGATCACCAATGAGCTGGAAAAACAGCATAAAAGAAAGAACGTGCCGGAGTCGGAATTCATGACCACGATGAAAAATCCGGAAAACGTTCTGGAGATCGAAAACCTCCACACCTATTTCTTCACGGACGTGGGAACGGTCAAATCTGTGGACGGCATCTCCTTTGAGGTACCTCTGGGAAAGACCATCGGCGTCGTGGGCGAGTCGGGCTGCGGCAAGTCCGTGACCTCCCTTTCCATCATGCAGCTTCTGCAGCGGCCCCAGGGCCAGATCGTGGAAGGCGAGATCCGCTTTAATTTCGGCGAGAAAGCCTATGACATCGCGAAGACCCCCACGGAGACCATGCAGAAGATCAGGGGAAATTACATCTCCATGATCTTCCAGGAGCCCATGACCTCCCTGAACCCGGTCTTCAGGATCGGCGACCAGCTGGAAGAGGTCCTGACCCTTCATAATGAAGAAAACCGATCGGAAGAGGAACTGAAAAAGCGCGTGATCGAGCTTCTGGAAATGGTTGGCATCGCCAATTCCGAAGGCGTGGCCCGGATGTATCCCCACGAGCTTTCCGGCGGCATGCGCCAGCGTGTCATGATCGCCATGGCTCTGGCCTGCAACCCGAAGCTCATTATCGCGGATGAACCTACGACGGCCCTCGACGTTACGATCCAGGCCCAGATCCTGGACCTTCTCAGGAACTTAAAGGACCGCATCAATTCCTCCATCATGCTGATCACCCACGACCTGGGCGTTATCGCTGAAATGGCAGATTACGTTGTGGTCATGTATTCCGGAAAGATCGTCGAAAAAGGCACGGCGGAAGAAATCTTCGATCATCCCGCGCATCCCTATACCATCGGCCTTATGGCTTCAAAACCGGTCGTCGGCAAGCGGGTGGACAAGCTTTATTCCATCCCCGGAAAGGTGCCGAATCCGGTCAATATGCCGAATTACTGTTATTTCCGCGACCGCTGCGAAATGCGGCTTGAATGCTGCAACGGCGCTTATCCCGAGGAAATCAGCCTTTCCGATACCCATAAGGTGAGCTGCTACAGATTTACAGAGGAGGGTCAGGGCAATGGCAGACAAAGCTGAATTAAAAGAAAGACTCCGCATTGACAACACCTTTGACCCGGTGGTGCCGGATGACCAGTACATCCTCCAGGTCAACAACCTGAAGAAGTATTTCCCCATCAAGGGCGGCATGTTCTCCCGGATCACGGGCTATGTCAAGGCCGTCGACGGCGTTACCTTCAACTTAAAGCGCGGCCACTGCATGGGCCTTGTGGGCGAATCCGGCTGCGGCAAGACCACGGCGGGACGGACGATCCTGAGGCTTTCCGGCGAGAAGACCGGCGGCCAGGTGCTGTTCAACGGCAAAGAGGTATACGATCTGACGACCAAGGAAATGCGGGACATGCGCACCAAGATGCAGATCATCTTTCAGGACCCGTTTTCCTCGCTTTCTCCCAGGCTGCCGGTGGGTGAGATCATCGGCGAGGCCGTTCGGGAGCATAAGCTGGTGA
>JAFRVX010000032.1 GCA_017438305.1 Lachnospiraceae bacterium
ACCCAGGTTGTGGGCTTCCTGTACACAGATACGTTCTTTCTTCGGATCTACGACGAAGATCGCATCCGGGATCTTTCTCATTTCCTTGATGCCGCCGATGTTCTTTTCGAGCTTTTCCCATTCTTTCTGAAGGGTTGCGACTTCCTTCTTGGGAAGGACGTCAAAGGTGCCGTCTTCTGCCATCTTCTCGATCTGGCGGAGCCGCTGGATACGGGTCTGGATGGTCTTGAAGTTGGTCAGCATGCCGCAGAGCCATCTCTGGTTGACGTAGAACATACCGCACTTTTCAGCGCCTTCACGGATCGCATCCTGCGCCTGCTTCTTGGTGCCGACGAAAAGGATGGTGCCGCCTTGGGCGGTGATGTCCGCTACCGCACGGTAAGCGGTATCGACCATGCCGACGGTCTTCTGAAGGTCGATGATGTGGATGCCGTTTCTCTCCGTGAAGATAAACGGAGCCATCTTGGGGTTCCATCTTCTGGTCTGATGTCCGAAATGGACGCCTGCTTCAAGCAGCTGTTTCATCGAAATAATGCTCATGTTTTTTCTCCTTTTTGGTTTTTTCTTCCGCAGAGTCCTGAAAATACCCGACAATTAAGCACCGTGGGCTGAAGATCTCTGCGTGATTATTTCGCAACTCATAAACTATACCATACCCGCCATGGTTTTGCAAGCGGTTTTTTTCCAAATAAAGCAGTGTATTCCCGGATGAAGCTCAGGGATCTTCCGAGGTTCCGGAATCTGACACAGCAGGCACGGAAGCCTGTGTTTCTTAATCCTTTACAAGGTCTCCAAGAAGGCCTTGACCGTTTCCTTATAGGTTTCGGGATCGTGGGTAAAGGACCTGGCGTGGCCGGCGCCGTCGCAGATGTACAGGGTCCTGGGGCCTTTGGTGGCATAATAGTTGTCGTAGACCATTTCCGTCGGCACGAAGTCATCTGCTCCGCCGTGAATGAACAGGGCCGGCCGGGTATTCAGGTTCAGCTGCTTTACCGATGAAGCCTCTGACAGGAAGTAGCCGGAATGCATTTTGGAAATGATGTTGTCAATGGCAAGGACAGGTCCTGAAACGGATTTGAACTTCTCGGGGAAAACGTGCCGGAACTCTTCCAGCGTTGAAGAGAAACCGCAGTCTTCTATGATCCCCTTCACCTGCTTCGGCAGCGATACTTCGCCGGAAGCCATCATGACCGCGCCGGCGCCCATGGATACGCCATGAAGGACGATCTCGGAATCCTCTCCGAAAAGCAGGATGATCTGCCTGGCCCAGTCGATGATATCCCGTCTGTCGAGCCAGGAAAAGCCCAGGGTATTGCCTTCGGAATTGCCGTGGGCCCGGTCAGAGACCATAAGTACGTTCCAGCCGATCTCATGATAAAACTGGATGATCCCGGCAAAATCCCCTTCGGGACGGGCCCGGAAGCCATGGACCAGGATCGCAGTCTTCTTCGTCTCTTCTTCCGCCTGGATCAGCCTGGCGTAGAGCTTCAGGCCGTCATAGGAACGGATGTATACGTCCGCGGGCTCCTGATTGATGACCCATTGAACGGTCTCTGCCCGGAGTTCCTCGTGGCGGATCTCGTCCGGATCCTCTCCCCGGTCAGCCGCGTCGGCGTTCTGCCTTTCCTGGTAACGCTCCACCACCTTCGGCAGGTCTCTTGAAAACGCCATTTTGTAAAGAAACAGCGCCAGCGTCACAAGAAAGCCGAAAGCCGCGGACACGAGGCCGAAGATCACTCCGAGGACGATCTTCAGCGTTTTTTTGTTTTCACTCTTCATCTTCTTTCCTCCTTAAGATATCCAGTGTATGGTTCCCTGCGCCCAATAGTTCCGGTCTTTCGCAGGAAGACAGATGATACCGCATGAACCCTTCAAAGGTCTCCTCGTCCATGGCGGTGATCAGTTCCCTCATATAGTTGGCCGGTCCGTCGGAAGAAATGATCTTCTTCCGGACAAGCCCCGCTTTTTCATTGTAGCGGTCAATATCCTCCAGCCGGTCAAAGGAAAACAGGTCCGATATATCATTGCGGATATGAAAGGACTCATCCAGTTTTCCGTTTTCCAGCGATTTTTTCAGCTGTCCTTCCCGGAAGGCATAGAGGATAACGCCGAATTCATTCATGCAGTAAACGGTAAACAGCGTTCCCTCAGGCTTAAGGAGCCTCCGGCATTCCTGCAGGACCCGGACCTTGTCTTCTTCCGAAAAGACGTGGTACATCGGCCCCAGGCAGAGAATGATATCATACCGGTTTTCCGGAAATTTGCTTAAGTTCAGGGCGTCCCCTCTTTTGACCGTGATATTCGTGATCCCCTGTCTTTCGGCTTTCTGCCTGAGTATCCCCAGATGGTAGTTCACGAGATCCACCGCAGTTATCCGGTGCCCTTCTTCTGCCAGGGGAAGGCTGTACCGGCCGGTGGCGCAGCCCAGATCCATTATCTCCAGGTCATTCCGTCCGCCGATCTCCTCATGAATATATTTCATCGTGGTCAGATATTCCACTCTTCCGTAGGGTCTCAGCAGTCTTTTTTCTTCGTTGTATTTATTGTAAAACGCTTCTATCTCGTTCATATGATATGGGTGTCAGAAGTCTCTGATAAAGATTGCCGGCCGGTTTTCCAGGCCGCGTTCCATCCTGCTCTGAAAGCAGCAGGCCGCCGTCAGTTCCCGAACAGTTCTTCCGAATCCAGATACAGGGTGAAGGGGCCGTCGTTTAGGAGAGACACCTTCATATCCGCCCCGAAGATCCCCCGTTCAACGACCGGGACCGTCTCCTTTGCTTTTCTTATCATATATTCATACAGCGGTTCCGCCATATCCGGCTTTCCGGCCCGGATAAAGGAAGGACGGTTTCCCTTACGGGCATCCGCATACAGCGTAAACTGGGAGATCAGCAGAAGTCCGCCTCCGACCTGCTCCAGGGACAGATTGGTCTTTCCGTTCTCATCTTCAAAGATCCGGAGGTTGATCATTTTCTGCAGCATTCTGTCCGCAGTGGCTTCCGTATCATCATCTTTGATGCCGATGAGCACCAGGTACCCTTTGCCGATCTTTCCGACGACGGCGCCGTCCACCGTTACGGAAGCTTCTTTTACGCGTTGTACGACAAATCTCACAGTTTAACACCTTTCATTTTATGCAAAAACACCTTATGTAAAAACACCTGACAAAAAAACTCATGAAAAAACCAGCTTATAAAAAACCCGGCTTTTTGAAAGGACACCGGCAGGCTGTTTCGGATGTTTATTTATGATAGGGTTCGTGATTCCTGATCCGGTAGGAGCGGTACAGCTGTTCCAGCAGGATGACCCGCATCAGCTGATGAGGAAAGGTCAGGGCTGAAAAGGACCAGTGTTCATCCGCCCGGTTAAGGACCTCTTCCGAAAGCCCCAGCGAACCGCCGATGACAAATACCAGGGAACTGTTCCCGTTAACGGAAAGCTTTTCCAGATGCTCGGCCATGCCGATGCTGTCGTAGGACTTTCCCTTTATCGCCAGGGCAATAACGTAGGCGTTATCCGGCATTCTGGAAAGCAGCCGCTCTCCTTCTTTTTTCAGGATCTCCTGCTCTTCTTTTTCGGAAGCCTGGTCCGGTGTTTTTTCATCCTTTACTTCGGCAATGCTGATCTTCGCGTACCGGGAAAGGCGTTTCGCATATTCTGAAACCGCGTCGGAATAAAACTTTTCCTTGATCTTCCCGACGCATAATATGGTGATGGTCATCACGGCTTCTCCTGAAGGCTTCGAAGATCCAGAATTCCCGCATCGGTAAACAGCAGGTCCATCCGGATGTCATGGCTCTTAAGGGGCAGCTCCGCCCCGGATATCTGGTCCGAAAAACCGAAACCTGCCTTAAGGACCCTGTGAAGCGACAGGTAACGGTCATAGAAACCGCCGCCGTAGCCGATCCTGCCGCCGGTCCGGTCAAAGATGAGTCCGGGGCAGATCATCAGCGACGCTTCATCGGGTTCTTCAGCCGCGGCCGCCCCGTTGGATTCGTCCGGTTCCGGTATGCCCCGGTAGCCCGGCTTCAGCGATGACGGCGATCCGACGGCGTAAAAGACCATTTCACTGCCGCTGACCTTCGGACATAAGACACGGTAACCTTCCCGCAGCAGCTCTCTGATCAGCTGAATAGTATCCGCCTCCGATCTGTAAGAAGCATAGATAAACACCTGACGGATCTGAGGGTTATCGGACAGCCAGTTCATCACACGGGTCCGGAGCGCCTCTTCCTTCTGCTGCCTGTTGTCCAGATTATCTCGGACAGCTGCAGCATGTTTTCTTATGGCTGCCTGCTCTTGCCCGGCGCCGCGATTCTTACAGTCAGTCATGTCTCATCGGTTCCGTAGAGCTTGTCGTGACGTTCTTTCAGGGACGTCACCGATCCGTCGGGATTCTGGATATCGATATTTTCAAGCTGGGCCCTCAGATTTTTCCGGAAGGCCAGAACATACTCCAGCCGGAGCTCCTTCTGCTCAGCCTTTTCTTCCTCGGTCAGGCCCTCGGCCTTCTGTTTTCTCGCAAGTTCATTGATCCTGGCGATCATTTTATCATCTATCATTTCTGTTTATCCTTAAATTCTCCGTTAATACTCCTGATCACCGCCAGCGCGGTCTCCATGCCGTCGATGGCGGCGGACATGATGCCGCCCGCATAGCCGGCGCCTTCACCGGCGGGATAAATGCCTTTGATGCAGGCTTCCCGGTTTTCATCTCTTATGATCCGGACCGGGGAGGATGTCCGGGATTCGACGGCTGACAGGACTGCGTCCCCGGTATCAAACCCTTTTATTTTCTTTCCAAAGGCGGGAATGGCCTCTTTCAGGGCTTCAGTCACAGCTTCGGGGAGAATGTCATTCAAATCCGAAAAAGCAGTTTTTCCTTTGGTTTTCGGCAGAATACTGCCGAAGGCTTCACTGACGCTGCCCGTCTTAAAATCCCGGTACAGCTGGACCGGGATGCGTCCGTTTCCGGCCTCCCAGGCTTTCTTTTCCAGTTCGCGCTGGTATTGGATCCCATCCAGAGGATGGCTTCCGGGAAAATCCTCCGGCGTCACCTGGACCACGATCCCGGCATTGGCATTCCCGGAATCCCGGGCTTTGTCCGACATACCGTTGATTGCCAGATGGCCTTCTTCGGATGAGGCGTTGACCACATAGCCTCCGGGACACATACAGAAGGAATAGACCCCTCTTCCGTTGGACGCTTTATGAGTCACCTTATAGGATGCCGCGCCAAGTTCTTCATAATCCAGGGTACCATACTGGGACAGGGTGATCATATCCTGGTCGTGTTCCATCCGGATGCCTACCGCAAAAGGTTTCTGTTCCATGGACAGGCCCCGGTCAAAAAGCATCTGAAAGGTGTCTCTTGCCGAATGGCCAATAGCCAGGATCAGATGATCGGCTTCCAGGAAGCGGCTGTTATTGATCTCCACGCCTTTTAAGGCACCTTCTGCTGTCCGGATATCCGTAAGCTTTGATCCAAAATGTATTTCGACGCCCCGGGAGACCAGCGTTCTGCGGATGTTTTTTATGACGTCCCGCAGCACGTCCGTACCGATGTGGGGCTTCGCGTCATAAAGAATGGATTCGTCTGCCCCATGCTCATAAAAGGTCTTCAGCACAAAGGCGCCGAAATGATTCCGGTCCTTAATGAGGGTGTTCAGCTTTCCGTCGGAAAACGTTCCGGCACCGCCTTCCCCGAACTGGACGTTGGAAGAAGGATCCAGTTGTCCGGTTTCAAAGAAGGTTTCCGTGTCCAGAATCCGCTGGTCCATGTCCCGGCCCCGTTCCAGGACCGTCACCTTTACCCCTGCTTCGGAAAGCACCAGGGCGGCAAAATAACCGCAGGGACCGCTCCCTGCGATCACACAGGAGGCTTCTTTTTTGATTTCCGGCGCGGTGAAAGTTTCTTCCGGTTCATCCACGGCGACCTTAAGAACCATCTTAAGATCCGGTTTTTTCCGGGCGTCAAGGCTTCTTTTTAAGACTCGCAGTGATCTGAAGTTTTTCTGATTTTTCCTGAGATGCTTTCTTACGGTCTTTTCCAGCTCTTCACGGGAATAGCCCACGGGAAGCACGATATTATCAAGGATCATCCTTTTCCTCTCAGAATGGCTTCGGCGGCAAGTTTTCCGGATCCCCAGGCAAAATGCAGATTGTAACCGCCGCATTTTCCGTCGGCATCCAGAAGTTCGCCGGTAATATAAAGGCCGGGACAGAGGCGGGATCCGAAATCATCGGTAATCTCGTTAAGCAGCACGCCGCCTGAAGTCACCTGGGATTCGGCAAAGGAACCATGGCCTGTGACACGGTAAGGAAACCTCTTAATAAACCCGACAAGATCTCGCTTCACCTGTTCTGTCAGCTCCCCGGCCTTTGTTTCCGGATAAATATGCTTTTTCTTCAGGATCACTTCCGCCAGCTTCCGGGGGAGCCAGCCCCGGAGAACAGATAAAACAGCGCGGTTTTTGTCTGTTGCGGACAGGAGCTTTGTCAGGACCTCAGCGGAATACTCCGGCAGAAAATCCAGTTCAACCGATACAGAAGAATGATCTTCCAACTCCCGGACAGCCCTGTGGCTTAACTGAAATACCGGAATGCCGGAGATCCCCTGGTCCGTCAGCTGGACTTCACCGGTATCTGAATCTTCATCCAGGGAAACCCGTGCCCGGACCCGGACGCCGGACCAGGCTTTTTCAAAACCCTCTGCTCCGTTCAGCTTTACCAGGGAAGGCAGCGGTTTTGCCACGGTATGGCCAAGGGCTTCCAGCAGCGAGTACGCGTTGAAAGGCCGTCTGTCCTTTGTTCCGGAAGCCGAACCGCAGGCCAGGATCAGATGGGTAAAGCGGTAAGTCTTTCCCTCCTCTGTTTTTACCAGAAAGCCAAGGTCATCAGGCTTAATATCGGAAACCGCAGAATTGCACAGGATAGGGACTTCTTTCTGCTTCAGAGCGTCCAGAAGCACGTTCAGTACGGAAGACGCCTGAAAACTCGCGGGATACAGCCCGCCGTTTCGTTCGGCGGAAAGCATGCCGAGAGACAGAAAAAACGACCGGGCATCCTCCGGTGAGAAGCGTTCGAGAAACCGGCTGATAAAGGCCGGATCGGAGGCATGATAATCCTCCGGGCTTATCACCGTATGGGAATAATTGCATCTCCCGTTTCCGGTCAGCAGCAGTTTTTTTCCTGCCTGTTCTTTTTTTTCGATCAGGGTCACGCAGACATCTTCGGCGCCGGCTGCCAGAACACAGGCGGCAGCCAGGCCGGAAGCGCCTGCCCCGATTATGCCGACATTTATCATAACAGTTCTTAATCAGCTGCCGAAACAGCCTGTTTTCAGCTATAAGAAACGGACTCCGCTGTCAAAAAACACTATATTCAGCTGTCAATAAGACACTATAATCCGCTGTCAACAAGACACTATAATCCGCTGTCAGACAGGTTGATCTTTCTATATCAGTAACGGATCATTTTCAGTTTTTCTGCCATCTTCAGGATCCTCGTTCCCGCGGGAAGTTCCTTCAGCTGTTCTCTGGAAAGACAACCGAACAGCAGGACGATCACGCCGTATACTACTATGCCGAACAGCGCGGACAGCAGGATGATCATCAGATTCAGCAGATTTCCTTTTAAAAAGCGGCTTAGGACAAAGGAGATGATGAAGCAGACAAAGGCCATGCAGAGAGCCGCGCCTGCGGGGATGGCCAGATTCCTGACCGGATTGGGCAGGTAGCCCGTAAGCCGGTAAACGCTTCGCAGATTCAGAAGAGCCATCACCAGTCCGAAGATCATATAGGAGACGATGACGCTGTAAATCCCCATTTTGAATACAAACAGGAACAATAGCAGCAGCAAAAGATGGACGCCCAGGCTGATGGCCGCGTGGACCACCGGTTTTCTCATACGGTCCAGACCCTGGAGGATGGCATTCGTCACCGTTGAAAGGGAGAAAAAGACCACGGCCAGAGAACCCACGACCAGGTAATTGCCTGCTTCCCGGGATACGGAGGGGAATAACAGCCTGGCCAGATTGCCGCCGACCACCGTCAGGGCAAAGGCGCAGGGGATCGAGATCAGTAAAGTCACCGATATTGTCAATGAAATCTTCTTCATAACGGCAGTCCTGTCGTCCTCGACAAAGGCTTCCGTCAGGGACGGGATCAGGGCTGAAGCAATGGCGGAGGAAAAAGCTACAGGCAGATGGATCAGAAGCAGATAGGCGCTGTTGTAATTGCCCCAGATGGAGGAATACTCTTTCAGGGCCATGCCCTGCTGCTTCATGGCTGAATTGAAAAGGGCTGTGTCCAGGATATCGATGCTGTTGTAGCAGGCAGTCGAAAGGATGACCGGTACCGCTGTCATGACAAGGACTTTCATCAGCTTCTGGTAGCTTCTGATCTTGACGTGGCGGTCCCGCCGGATGTGCTCCATAAACCTGGGCTTGTACCAGAAAAAGACAACAATACTGAAGATCAGCGCCGTCAGCGCTCCCGCGCCGGTGCCGATGGTGCCGCCGGCAGCACCCCATGAAGCATCATAGCCCGAAGTGTTTAAAAGGAGATCGACCTCTTTGCCGTGCTGAAAGAGGACGTAGGCCATCCCGACGGAAACAAAGGCGTTGACGATCTGCTCCAGGATCTGGGAGACCGCCGTGGGGATCGTAGTCTGCATTCCCTGGAAGAAACCGCGGAGAACCCCCAGCACCGTCATGATGAAGACGGTAGGCGCCATCCATTTCAGGGGAATGGCGGAAAGGGGGCTGTTCATTATCTTATCGCAGAACCACTCGGGCCCGAAAAAGGTGATCAGAGCAAACAATAGGCCTACGGAGACCGCGAAGATCATGGCCGTTATAAGGATCCTGCCGGTCTCTCTCCACTTTCCCACCGTCAGCCTGGCACTGACCATTTTCGATACAGCCAGGGGAAGGCTGTAGGAAGAAA
>JAFRVX010000033.1 GCA_017438305.1 Lachnospiraceae bacterium
AGCAAGGGCACCTATATCCGGACCTTATGCACGGATATAGGGAAAAAGCTGGGTGTCCCTGCCTGTATGAGCGCGCTTCGGCGGGTCCGGCACGGCCGGTTTTCCCTGGATCAGGCGCTGACGCTGGAGGAAGTGGAACGTGACGCAAAGGAAGACCGGGCCGAAAGCCTGCTGATCCCCGTGGAGCAGCTCTTTGACTGCCCCGAAACCAGGGTACGGGAGGACAGCCTGAAAAAGCTTCTTAACGGAAACCGGCTGGCCGAGGCTGATCTGATATCTGCCGTATTCCGCGCTGATCCCGATGAAGGAGACGGTCCGGAATTTCGTGACAGCGGAGACAGACCGAACTTTCCCGAAACCGGAGACATACCGGAGCATGATAAAGCCGGAGACGGATCGAACCTTCCCGAAAACGAAGGCCCGCCGGAGCTTCTTAAGGTACTGGATACGGAGGGTGTTTTTAAAGGTCTATATCGTTGGGATCCCGAAAAAAACAGCTATAAGCCCGAAATGATGTTTTTAAACTGACAGAAAAGGATACGGGATCCGTGATCAGGCAGCCTGAGCTGTCCGGGTGCGGATCCCTTTGGAGACAGATGATGGAAACGATCAGCGATCTGGAAGAACTTTCCTGCCCTGAAGGAAGCTATGTCACCGTCGGAAAATTCGATGGGCTGCATCTGGGGCACAGGGAGCTTATCGGAGGCGTCCTGAAGGCCCGGGACAAGGGGCATAAAGCAGTGGTCATCCGGCTGAAGATCGAAAAGCAGCAGGGTGAAAGCCTGCTGACGGAAAAGGAGACCGGGGATATACTGGAAGCCCTCGGCGTTGATATTCTGGCCGAGATCCCCCTTACCGAAGCTTTCCGCGACATGCCTGCGGAGACATTTATTAAAGATATCCTCGCGGAAAAGCTTCAGATGAAGGCGTTTTTCTGCGGAGAAGATTTTTTCTTCGGAAAAGACAGAAGGGGAAATATCAGGCTTCTGGAGGATCTGTCGGCGGTTTATGGGTTCACTCTTCATGTGCTTCCGAAAAAAAACGGCGGGGCAGAAGCGGTATCCAGCTCCCGTATCCGGACGCTGCTGTCTGACGGCGCGATGCACGCAGTCAACGCGTTATTGGGATACCGGTACTTTCTGGAGGGCGAAGTGGTGCACGGCCGGCATCTTGCGACCTATCTCGGCTTCCCCACAGCCAACGTCGTACCGCCCGCGGAAAAACTTCTTCCGCCTTTCGGCGTTTACGCGGTGCTGGCGGAAACCGGCGGAAAAGTCTATGAGGGAATGGCCAATCTGGGCGTCAAGCCCACTGTAACAGATGAAAAGGCCGTACTGCTGGAGGTAAGCCTTTCCGGCTTTTCCGGCAATCTTTACGGCAAAACGCTGCGGACCGAATTCCTGGAATATATCCGTCCGGAAAAACGCTTTGATTCAGTGGATGATCTGAAGCATCAGCTGAACCTGGACTTTGACGGGATCCGTGATTTTTTTCATGAGAAAAGGGGAAAGGAGACAGAATGCTGAATATACTTAAAGACTGTCTGTCCGAGCTGTTTTACATCAGTCCCGAGGACGTGACGCCGGAAGCTTCCCTGAACCGGGATCTGGGACTCACCTCCCTGGATCTCATGAAGCTGAAGGAAACGCTGGAAGAAAAGCACCGGTTTTACCTGCCGGCCGGCGAGATCCTTGCCGATGAGACCGTGGAAGATCTTCTGAAGAGTCTCAGACCCTATGAAAGTCTTCTTTAAAGCGCGGCACTGAAACAGCGGCAGGAGGCTCTTCCGGCTGCTCTGGCTAAATGGTTTCCGGCAATTAAGAAAAGCGCTGCGGAAAAGTCTTCAGGCATTTGAAATATACGTTTGAAATACACTTTTCACTTCGGCGGAAAAATGCCGTGGAGAAATGCCTTCATACATTTGAAAAAGTGCCTGAACGCATTTTGAAAAAAACAGCTTGACAAATAAAGTGGGTTTTGGTAATATACTCATTGCGCCTGAGGCCCAATGTCGGGGTGTGGCTCAGCTTGGTAGAGCACCTGGTTTGGGACCAGGGGGTCGCAGGTTCGAATCCTGTCACCCCGAAATGCATATAATTATATATTTTGCGGGTGTAGTTCAATGGTAGAATGACAGCCTTCCAAGCTGTATACGTGGGTTCGATTCCCATCACCCGCTTTTCCCTATGGGAAAGCATGGTGGGTGTAGCGTAGTTGGTTAACGCGCCAGATTGTGGCTCTGGAGATCGTGGGTTCGAGTCCCACCATCCACCTTTGCAGGATTCCTGCGCATTGGGCTATGGCCAAGCGGTTAAGGCACAGGACTTTGACTCCTGCATTCGTTGGTTCAAATCCAACTAGCCCAGTCTGCCGGTATTATCGGCATTATATATGTTATGGAGCACTA
>JAFRVX010000034.1 GCA_017438305.1 Lachnospiraceae bacterium
ATCGCCCAGTCGGAAGCCTATCTGGGTCATAAATGGTGCAATTACTGGTTCCATGTGAATCATTTGAATGACAGAAGCGGGAAGATGTCCAAATCCAAGGGCAATATCCTGACGGTATCCGTCCTTCAGGAGAACGGCTACGATCCGCTGTCCTATCGGTTCTTCTGCCTGAATTCCCATTACCGCAAGCCACTGGAGTTTTCCTACGAGGCGCTGGACAATGCCCAGGGCGCGTACCTGAAGCTGAAAAAACGCTGCCAGGATATCGTGAAGAATGCCGAAGGAAAGGCCATCGACGAAGCCTGCTTCAAAAAGTTCGACGAAGCCTTTGCCGATGCCCTCGGCAGCGACCTGAACACTTCCTCCGCTCTGACGGTTTTATATGACGTCCTGAAGGCGGATACGGATGCGGATACCAGGAAGGCCCTGATCGACCGCTTCGATACGGTCCTGGGGCTGGATCTTCTGAAAGCGGAAGCGCCGGAAGAGAAGAAGGGCGTGGACGCGGAACTGGAGCAGTACATCCTGTCTCAGATCGAGCTCCGCAAAGCCGCCAAGAAGGAAAAGAACTTCGCGGAGGCCGACCGGATCCGGAACGAGCTTCTGGAGAAGGGCGTCGTGCTTAAAGACACCAGAGAGGGCACCCTGTGGGAAATTCAGTAAATCCGTCGCTTTATTCCCCGCTGGACCTGGCTTATATCGGGGACACGGTCTATGAAGTCATGAACCGGACAGAGGCCCTGCTCAAAGGGAACCGGCCGGTAAAAAAACTCCATCGGGAATGCTCTTCAAGGGCCAACGCCGCCTACCAGGCAGAGATGATGCGGCTTCTGGAAAAGGAACTTACCGATGAGGAGGCCGCTGTTTTCAGACGGGCCAGGAATGCGGAGGTCTATACGAAGGCCAAAAACTATTCCCTGGCGGATTATCATATGGCCACCGCTCTGGAAGCGGTGCTGGGGTATCTGTACCTGTCGGGCGAATTTGACCGCCTGACAGCGCTTGTCAGAACAGGATGGGAACGCGTTGGAAACGATCGATAATCTGATCCTTTACGGCAGAAATGCCTGCCTGGAGGCTTTGAAAGCCGGCAGGTCTGCGGAAAAAATATATATCCAGGAGGACCTGAATTCCGGGTCCATGAAGGCCATCCTTTCGGAAGCCCGGAAGGCAGGCCTCCGCCCGGAAAGCGTGAAAAAGGAATTCCTGGACAGGCTCTGCGGGGATAAGCACCATCAGGGAACCGCCCTGAAGCTTTCGGCCTTTTCCTACAGCAGTCTGGAGGACTGCTTCAAAAAGGCGGAGGAAAGGCAGGAGGATATCTTCCTGTTCCTGCTGGACGGCATTGAAGATCCCCACAATCTGGGAGCCATTATCCGGACCGCCAACCTGTGCGGGGCCCACGGCGTCATCATTCCGAAGGACCGCTCCGCCGGGCTTACGGCGACAGTGGCGAAGACCTCCGCCGGCGCGCTGATGTATACGCCGGTGGTAAAGGTCGTCAATCTGGCCAGGACCATCGATGAACTGAAGAAACGGGGCGTCTGGTTCGTGTCGGCGGACATGGACGGCACCCGGATGTACGATCTGAACCTGAAAGGGCCCATCGGCCTGGTGATCGGTTCGGAAGGAGAAGGCGTTTCGCGGCTGGTCCGGGAAAAATGCGACATGACGGCTTCCATCCCCATGAAGGGAGATATCGACTCATTGAATGCCTCTGTGGCAGCGGGAGTACTTGCTTATGAAATCACAAGACAGCGGCTCGGCTGAAAAAAAGATCAGCGAACGTTTAAAAGAGACCAAAACCGGAAAGATGATCGTGGAAAACCTGGAGCCTCTGGATCCGGAGCAGAAGGTGGTGCGGGACAGCAAGGGAGATATCTTTACGATCCCCAACCTGCTGACCATGGCCAGGATTGCGCTGGTGCCGGTCTTCGTCTATTTCTATGTGGCCAACGGCGACTATATGCTGACGGCCTTTCTGATCCTGCTTTCCGGCGCTACGGACATCGCCGACGGTTATATCGCCCGGCATTTCCATATGACCTCGGACGTGGGAAAGGCCCTGGACCCCATAGCGGACAAGCTGACCCAGTTTGCCATCATGCTGTGTCTGGTGCACCGTTTCCCCCATATGATCTACCCCATCGTGCTGATCGTCATCAAGGAGATCACTTCCGGCATCCTGGGGCTGGTGACCATCAAGAAGACCGGCCAGGTGGAAGGCGCCGTGTGGCACGGAAAGCTGGCTACGGTGCTGATCTATGCCACCATGCTGACCCATATCTTATGGGTCAATATCCCCGCCGCGGCATCCGATGCAATGATCCTGACCTGCTGCGGCATGATGCTGGTGTCCTTCGCCCTTTATTCCGCCCGTTATTTCGTGATGCTGAAGAAGGGCAGCGGAAATGCGGAAGCAGCTGGAGACAACAAGGCTGCGGAAGCCGCTGCCGGGACGGCGCCTGACGGAAGTACCGAAGCCGCTGCTGCGGGAGAAGAGACAGGAACAGCCGGAGACATCAAAACGTCCGAGGACCCGGAAGACTGATCCCGAAGAGATATTCCGAAAAAACCACGGAATAAAAACGGAATTGACAGGTAAATATGCCCGGTTCTGAACGGCACGCCTGAGAGCAGCGCACTTCAGAACAGTACAGATAAAAGCCCGGAGATCCTGAAAGCTTCTCCGGCAGAAAGCCGCCGGAACCGGCCGGAAGCGGCCGGAAGCCCGGGGCTTAAAAAGAAATCTATATCAGGAAGAGGAACCCTATGCCCGAAAAGCTCATTATCGTGGAGTCTCCCGCCAAGGTTCATACCATAAAGAAATTTTTAGGAAGCGGTTATGAAGTCATCGCTTCCCAGGGTCATATCCGGGATCTGCCGAAGAGCACCCTGGGCGTCGATATCGAGAATGATTTCGAACCCCGTTATATCACCATCCGCGGCAAGGCGGAGATCATGACCGCCCTGCGGAAAGCCGTCAAAAAGGCGGACGTCATCTATCTGGCCACCGACCCGGACCGGGAAGGAGAAGCCATTTCCTGGCATCTTACCGAAGGCCTGGACATGAAGGACAAGAAGGTGCTCCGGATCACCTTTAATGAAATCACCAAAAATGCGGTGAAGGAAGCCCTGAAGCATCCGTCCGCCATCAATGAGGATCTGGTGAATGCCCAGCAGGCCCGGCGCGTACTGGACCGGGTTGTAGGCTATGAACTGAGTCCGGTCCTCTGGAAAAAGGTCAAGGGAAAGCTTTCCGCAGGCCGGGTGCAGTCAGCGGTGCTTCATATGGTCGCGGAGCGCGAAAAGGAGATCGCGGACTTTATCCCGAAGGAATACTGGTCCTTAAAGGCCATCCTCTCAAAGGATGCTTTTACCGTTTCCGCGGATTATTACGGAGAAAACAATAAAAGAACGGAGCTTGACTCCGAAGAAGCGGTCCTGAAGGTCGAAGCGGACGTTAAAGACGGCATCTTCCTGCTGGAAGAACTTAAAAAGGCCGAGAAATTCCGTCAGGCGCCGCTGCCTTTTACCACCTCGACTCTTCAGCAGGACGCGGCCAACCGGCTGAATTTTACTACATCGAAGACCATGCGGCTGGCCCAGGAACTTTATGAAGGCGTCCGGATCGCCGGCCGGGGGACCCTGGGCCTGATCACCTACTTAAGAACGGATTCTACCCGGATCTCCGATGAAGCGGATGCCGCCTGCAAGGCCTTTATCGCCGCGGAATACGGCCAGGCCTTTGTAGGATCCGGCAGGCTGGGAAAGGCCCAGCACCAGCAGGACGCCCATGAAGCCATCCGGCCGACGGACATCAATCTGACGCCGGACAAGGTGAAAAACGATCTTTCCCGGGACCTGTTCCGGCTGTACCAGCTGATCTGGAAGCGCTTTACGGCTTCGCGGATGAAGCCGGCGGTCTTTGATACCCTGAACGCCCGGTTCAGCTGCGGGACCCATACCTTTACGTCATCCGCCTCCCATCTGAAGTTTGCCGGTTACCTGACGGTCTACGATACGGATGAAGAGAAGACTTCCGGAGACAAAAAACTGGACCGGCTTTCGGAAAAGGATGAACTGAAGCTTAAGAAGACGGAAAAGGAACAGCATTTTACCAGTCCGCCGCCTCATTACACGGAAGCCTCCCTGGTCCGGGCCATGGAAGAAAACGGCCTGGGACGGCCCTCTACCTATGCGCCGACCATTTCCAATATCCTGGGGCGCCATTACATCACCAAGGAAGGCCGGCTGATCTATACGACGGAGCTGGGCGAGGTGGTGAACCATCTGCTGGAGACCTCTTTCCCGGATATCGTGGACATCGGCTTTACCGCGGATATGGAAAAGCAGCTGGACGACGTGGCAGAGGGAAGGGAAGACTGGCACCAGGTCATGCGGGATTTCTACCCGAACTTCGACAGCGAAGTGAAAAAGGCGGAAGCCGAACTGGAGAAGGTGGAAGTGCGGGATGAGGTCTCGGACGTGGTCTGCGACAAATGCGGCCGCATGATGGTCATCAAGTTCGGCCCTCACGGCAAATTCCTGGCCTGTCCGGGCTTTCCCGAGTGCCGGAATACAAAACCCTTTGTGGAGAAAGCCGGCGTGAAATGCCCCAAATGCGGCTCGGAGATCCTGATCCTGAGGACCAAGAAAGGCCGCCGGTTCTACGGCTGCGAGAATAAGGACTGCGACTATATGTCCTGGTCCAGGCCCAAGAATTAAATGAAAGCAGCGGGACAGCCCCTGCGTTCCGAAAAAGGACCCGGACGGGCGGACCGCCGGGACATAAGTTCCGGCCAACTAAAGAATAGTTCCGGAAGAGTGTAAAGAAAAGCTCCGAAAAGAGAAGTTCCGAAAAGAAAAGTTCCGGAAAACTGTAAAGAAAAAAGACTTGACAGATAACGCGCCTTGCTGTATGATACACAAGGCGCGTTTTTGTGACCCGCAATGAGGAATAAGCGGATCACGGCCTCTTCCTTAAGGAGGGCAGCCTATGGAAAAGATCGTGGAAAAGACCCTGCTGTTTGATTTTTACGGCGAACTTCTTACCGCGCATCAGCAGGAGATATATGAAAGCGTCGTCTTCAACGACATGAGCCTGTCGGAAGCCGCGGAGGAATACGGCATCTCCCGCCAGGGAGTGCACGATCTGATCCGGCGGTGCGACAGAAGCCTGCAGGAATACGAAAATAAGCTTCATATGATCGAACGGTTTGAAAAGATCAGGAAAAAGCTGGTGGCTTTCAGACCCCAGGCAGATGAAAAAACACAGGCGTTTATTGACGAGATAACAGAGGATTTGGAAAGCTAATGGCATTTGAAAGTCTTCAGGACAGATTTCAGCGAATATTCAAGGACTTAACCGGCAAGGGACGGCTGTCCCAGGATGACGTCAAGTCCGCCATGCGGGAAGTCCGCATGGCCCTCCTGGAAGCGGACGTCAACTTCAAGGTGGTCAAGAGCTTCGTGGCGAAGGTCCAGGAACGGGCTGTCGGCGAAGATATCATGAACGGCCTGAATCCCGGCCAGATGGTCATCAAGATCGTCAATGAAGAGCTGGTGGAGCTCATGGGCGGAGAAGTGCAGGAACTTCCCTTAAAGACGTCCAATGAACTTACCGTCATCATGCTGTGCGGCCTTCAGGGCGCCGGCAAGACCACGATGGCGGCAAAACTGGCTGCCCGGCTGAAATCCATGGGCCGGCACGTGCTTCTGGCAGCGCTGGACATCTACCGTCCCGCGGCCATTAAGCAGCTGGAGATCAATGGCGAAAAAGCCGGTGTGGAAGTCTTCTCCATGGGAGACAACAACAGCCCGGTGGATATCGCGAAGGCAGCGGTCTCCCACGCCAGGAACAATCATCAGAACATCCTGATCCTGGATACGGCTGGCCGTCTCCATGTGGATGACGATATGATGGAAGAGCTGCAGGCCA
This sequence comes from Lachnospiraceae bacterium, assembly GCA_017438305.1. Taxonomy (GTDB): domain Bacteria; phylum Bacillota; class Clostridia; order Lachnospirales; family Lachnospiraceae; genus UBA1267. The sequence goes on from JAFRVX010000034.1 coordinate 5,942, forward strand.
TCAAGGCCAATGTGGACGTGGACCAGACGCTCCTTACCATCGACGCCATGACCGGCCAGGACGCGGTAAATGTTGCTTCGGCCTTCAACGATTCCGTAGGCATTGACGGCGTTATCCTGACGAAGCTGGACGGCGATACCCGCGGCGGCGCGGCGCTTTCCGTCCGCCAGGTCACCGGAAAGCCCATCCTCTTCTCCGGCACCGGTGAAAAGCTCACCGACCTGGAGCCTTTCTATCCGGAGCGTATGGCTTCCCGGATCTTAGGCATGGGCGATATCCTGACCCTCATTGAAAAGGCGGAAGCCGAGATCAGCGAGGAAGACGCCAGAGCCCTGGAAAAGAAGATCAAAAAGGGCGACTTCGATTATGAGGATTATCTGGTGCAGATGCAGCAGATGCAGAACATGGGCGGCTTAAGCGCCATCCTGAACATGCTCCCCGGCCTCGGCGGCATGGGCGGCATGGGGAATCTGGGAAAGCTTAAGGACCAGCTGGACACGGAAGAAACGGACAAGGCCATGAAGAAGGTCGAAGCCATGATCATGTCCATGACGCCTTACGAGAGAACACATCCCGATGCCATCACCATCCAGCGGAAGATCCGGATCGCCAAGGGCGCCGGGCTGGATATCCAGGAAGTGCATCGGATCGTGAAGCAGTTCGAGCAGTCCCGCAAGATGATGAAGCAGATGGGCGGCATGATGAAAAAGGGAGGCCGCGGAAGATTCAAGCTTCCTTTTTAAATAATTTGATGGCAAGCGGTTCATTCCGTTAACCTATATAAACATTTTCCAGAAGGAGAGAAAGAACAGAAATGGCAGTTAAGTTAAGATTAAAGAGAATGGGCAAAAAGAAATCACCTTTCTACCGCGTGATCGTAGCGGACGCCAGATCACCCCGTGACGGCAGATTCATCGAAGAGATCGGTATCTACGATCCCAACCAGGAGCCCTCTTTAGTTAAGATCGACGAGGAAGCCGCTAAAAAGTGGTTAGCCAACGGCGCACAGCCTACCGAAACGGTTGCAAGACTCCTTAAAGCAGCAGGAATCGAGAAATAAGCTGTTTATCGAAGCCATACCAGGAGGTACTTGAGTGAAAGAATTAGTTGAAACGATCGCGAAAGCGCTCGTGGATGCACCGGACCAGGTCCAGGTGACCCAGGAAGAGAATGACAAGGGCATCCTTGTCACCCTGCGGGTCGCCGAGGCCGATATCGGCAAGGTCATCGGAAAACAGGGACGCGTAGCCAACGCGATCCGTTCCGTCGTGAAGGCCGCCGGTATCAGAAAAGGTGTGCATGTTATAGTAGACATCGAATAAGAAGGATTTCAGGGAACGGGCAGAGCCTGTTCCCTCATTTGGTTTTCCGGGGACGGCGTCATTATTTGAGGAAAGGCATTATCTGATGAGAAAACTGGAGGAATACTTACGTATCGGGATCATCACGTCTCCCCACGGCGTCCATGGGGAAGTGAAGGTCTATCCCACGACGGACGACATGGACCGCTTCCTGGAAGTGGAAGACGTGATCGTGGAGTCGAAAAAGGGGCGGGAGCCCATGAAGATCGAAAATACCAAATATTTTAAGAACATGGCTATCCTGAAGCTTTCGGGCCTCTCCTCGATGAATGACGCAGAGAAGTACCGGAACGCCGATATCCTGATCCACAGAAGCCAGTCCGCCCCCCTGGAAGAAGGCCATTATTTTATCGTCGACCTGATCGGCCTGGAGGTCTATGAAAAGGACCGGCATGTGGGGACGGTGACGGATTTTTATCAGACAGGCGCCAACAATATCTATGTGGTCACGAAGACCGACGGGAAGGAACTGCTGCTTCCGGACATTCCGGAGTGCATCCTGAAGGTGGATATCGAAAACGGCCGGCTGGAAGTCTATGTGATGCCGGGACTGGAGGACTGATGGATTTTTACGTCATGACGCTTTTTCCGGAACTGATCGACTCCATCGCCGCCTCCAGCATCCTGGGAAGAGCCGTGAAAAAAGGCGTCATCTCCATAAAAGCGGTCAACATCCGGGACTATTCCGATGATGTGAAGCATCAGTCCGTGGATGATTACTGCTACGGCGGCGGAAAGGGCATGCTGATGAAGGCCCAGCCGGTCTATGACTGTTATCAGGCCGTCAGGAAGCTTTCCGGCGATAAAGCCCGGGTCGTCTATCTGACGCCCCAGGGCAGTGTTTTTACCCAGGAGAAGGCCCGGGAGCTTTCCGGGGAAGAAAACCTGATCCTGCTTTCGGGCCATTATGAGGGGATCGACGAGCGGGTGCTCGATGAGATCGTGACAGACAGGATCTCCATCGGGGATTATGTGCTTACGGGAGGTGAGCTTCCGGCCATGATCCTGATCGATGCCATAGCCCGTCTGGTGCCGGGCGTTCTTTCCGAAGGCTCCGCCGAGGTGGAGACCTTCCACGACGGTCTCCTGGAATATCCCCAGTATACCCGTCCCGAGGTGTGGATGGGAAAACAGGTGCCGGAGGTCCTGCTTTCCGGGCACCATCAGAAAGTGGAAGAATGGCAGCGGAGAAAGAGCATCGAACGGACGCTGGAACATCGTCCGGATCTCTTGAAAAACGCTGTATTGAATAAAAAAGAGAAACAATACCTGGACACTCTTATCAGAGAGAAAAAGCATGATAATTAACGGAACAGAAGAGAAGATCAGCGGTTTCCGGCTGCTCAGATCCATTCTGGCGGAGGGGCTTGTCTATATACCGGAGGACGGCTTTTCCTATGAGAACGGCCGTCACAGGATCCGGGATATCGCCTTCTCGGATGAATTGCGGTATGAGACCGGGCTGGCGGAAAACCTGAGGGAGATCACGGAAAACATCGTCCGGCTCTTTTATTATGTGGAAGAGGATCCGTATTTTTTTGAGGATCTGGAGCATATCGGCAGCCTGCTGCGGCCGGTGATCCGGTATGAAGACCTGACGGGCATGACCCTTCTGTACCTGTTTACCCTGCCCCTGATCCGGCTCTCGAAGATCCGGGACAGCATCGTCATCGCCGCTGATGAAATGGTGCTGAACAACCTTCCGGACGCGGAAAACAGGCTGAAGGCCATGGTCAGGAAGTGCCTCGCGTACACTCATGACGAAGAGGTGCGGATAACAGTTGAAAAAAGTGATGCCAGCCTGTATACTACTATCAGGATCGTTCCGGGAATGGAAGCCACCTTTTCCTCTGAAGAAACGACGGAAGAGGAAAAACGGCTTACGTTCCGGGAACAGAATGTACGGAAAAATTTCGCGCTGGCCATGGAACGGGTCTCCGACGTGATCCGGAGCCTGGAGAAGGAGAATCCGGAAGCCGGCGTCCTTACGGGAAGACCCTTCCCCGAAAGACCGGAGAAGGCTGAGACCGGAGAACCCGAAAAGACTGAGACCGAAGAAACTGAAGGTACCCCGGAGTCTGAAGGATCTGAGACCGAAGTACCTGAAAATACCCTGGTGCCTGAAAAGGCATATCCCGGCAGCCGGGCGGAAGAGGGATGGAAAGAAGTGCGGTGCAGCCATATCGTCCTGTCTCTTCCGAAGGTTTTTTCCGAAATACCGAGGGAAAAAGCCGGTGAGCAGAACGGAGACCGGGCTGGGGAACAGACCTCGGACCGGGTATTTATGTCCCCCTCCGGGGAATGCAGCGTGCGCGTACTGGATTTCCAGCCGGAGGAGACGCTGCCTCGCCGGTATCTGCTTTCCGAAGAGACGGATCCCGAAGATCCGGCCCGTCTCCTGTACGACTGCTTTGTCCAGACCGGCGGCGGGGTACAGCATCTTTTCTTTGAATTTAAGAAAGCCGGTCAGGAAGAAAGAGAAGATTTCCGAAAAATAATTGAAGAGGTTTTAAGGAGTATAAGATGGCTTCAACAGTGACCGTGGCCAGGCTGGCCAAACGCATGAACCTCCAAAATCTGACTGAACAGGTCGACCTTGAACACCGCGACATCAGGATGCCGGACATCAACCGGCCGTCTCTTCAGTTCACGGGATTCTGGGATTTCTTCGAGCCCGCCCGTGTCCAGATCGTCGGCAAGGTGGAATACACCTATCTGATGAAGATGGACCATGAGGAGCAGGTGCAGATCGAAGGCGAGTTTCTGGATAAGCAGGTGCCCTGCATCATCTTTGCCAGAAACCAGGTGCCCAATCCGGAATTTATCGATATGGCCAATGAAAAGGGCGTTCCCCTGCTCATGACCGAAAAATCCACGTCCCTGATCACGTCGGATATCATTACCTGGCTGCACACGGTGCTGGCGCCCATGGTATCCATCCACGGCGTGCTGGTGGACGTTTACGGCGAAGGCGTGCTGATCACCGGCGAATCCGGCATCGGTAAATCCGAAGCCGCCATCGAGCTGATCAAGCGGGGCCACCGCCTGGTCTCGGACGACGTAGTGGAGATCCGCCGGGTCTCCGACAACCAGCTGATCGGGTCGGCGCCGGCCATCACCAGGCATTTTATTGAGCTTCGGGGCATCGGCATCGTGGACGTCAAGACCCTGTTCGGCGTAGAAGCGGTCAAAACCACCCAGCAGATCGATCTGGTCATCCAGCTCCAGGACTGGAACAAGGATGACGAATACGACCGCATGGGCATGGAAGACGATTATATCGAATATCTCGGAAATAAGGTGGTCTGCCACCATCTGCCGGTCCGTCCCGGACGGAACCTGGCCATTATCGTAGAAGCGGCGGCCGTCAACCACCGCCAGAAAAAAATGGGTTATAATGCCGCACAGGCGCTGTATCAGCGGGTACAGGACGTGCTGGGCGGGACACTGACTGAGGACAGCGATGAGTTTTTATTCTGATCTCTGCGCCGTCCTGGGTGCAGACAACATACGGACGGACGAAAGTCTGAAAAATCATACGACTTTCCAGACGGGGGGAAACTGTGACTATTTCCTGATGCCGGAGAATGCGGAAGCCTTAAGGACTTCGGTCAGGATCCTTCAGGAGAATCAGATCCCTTACTTTGTGCTGGGAAGGGGCAGCAACATCCTGGTGTCCGATAAGGGCTTCAGGGGAGCGGTCATCTCGCTGAAACAGCATTTCCGGAACATAGAGATCTATGGAACGCATATGATCTGCGGAGCCGGCGTCATGATGCACGAGGCTGCCAAAGCCGCCGCGAGAGCCGGCCTTTCCGGCTTCGAGTTTGCTTCAGGTATCCCCGGAACCATAGGGGGCGGCCTGAGGATGAATGCCGGCGCCTACGGTCCCGAGTTTAAGGATATCGTTACGGAGGCGGTGCTGCTTCTGAAGGACGGAAACGTCCGGACCTTTCCCAATGAAGAACTGAAATTCACCTACCGCTCCTCCATCGTCAAAGAGCTGGAGGCGGTGGTGCTGTCGGTGTCTTTTCTGCTGGAGCCGGGAGATCCGGAGGGGATCTTTAAGAAGATCACGGAACTCGGTGTAAGGCGGAAAGACCGCCAGCCTCTGGAATACGGTTCAGCGGGTTCCACCTTTAAGCGGCCGCCCGGAAAGTATGCCGGCGCTGTGATCGAGCAGGCGGGTCTGAAGGGCTACCGGTACAAAAATGCCGGGGTTTCGGAGAAGCATGCGAATTTCGTGATCAATTACGGAGGCGCCACTTCCGAAGAGATCTATCATGTTATCCGCCATGTTCAGGAAGTGGTGAAGGAAAAAGACGGACTGGACCTGGAACCTGAGGTACTGTTTATAGGAGAATTCTGAAATGTCATTTTCTTCCCGGGTAAAGGATGAGCTGAAGCAGATCATGCCGGAAAAGGAGCACTGCTTAAGAGCCGAGATCGCAGGGATCCTTCACGGAGGCCTTCAGGAGGAATATCCGAAGAGCCTGAATCCGCTGCTGGCCGCCCTTTACGCCGGTCTTTCCTCAAAGGACTTTGATCCCGCAGATGCCGAGATCCTGCAGCGTCCCTGCTGCAAAAAGGCCTATATCCGGGGGCTGTTCCTGTCAAGCGGGACCGTTTCGGACCCGGAAAAGATGTATCATCTCGAGATGGTCTTCCGGACGCAGGAAGAGGCCCGGGAATTCCGCAGCCTGCTGAAGCTGAACGGAATCCCCTCTAAGGTCATTGAACGGAAAAACCGGTTTGTGGTATATTTAAAAGAAGGCGATGTCATCGTGGATTTCCTGGCCCTGATCGGGGCGTCGGCGTCCCTGCTCGCCTTTGAAAATACCCGTGTATATAAAGAAGTCAGAAACGCTGTCAACCGGCAGGTCAACTGTGAGACCGCCAACCTGGAAAAGACCATTTCCGCAGCGATTTCCCAGACTCAAGCCATAGAAAAGATCAAAAGCCTGAACTTATACTCACTTCTGCCGGCCCCCATCAGGGAACTTGCGGAAATGAGGCTGGAATATCCCGAAAGCTCTTTAAAGGAGCTCGGGGAAATGATGGATCCTCCGGTATCCAAATCGGGGGTCAATCACAGGATGCGAAAGCTGTTAAGTATCGCAGAGGAGGAAAGATTGTGAAAAGCGAGACCGTAACGATTTCCCTGGGAGAAAGTCAGGATACCATGTCTCTGGCCTATTGTGTTCAGACTGCCTGCAATTTCTCTTCAAGGATCCATCTGACGGACGGGACCAGAAAGATCAATGCCAAGAGCATCATGGGCATGCTGTCCCTGGGGGTTGCCCTGGGCGACAGGATCACGGTGGAAGCGGAAGGACCGGACGAAGAGGCCGCTGTGCAAGCCGTCTGTGAAGCCCTGGAAGGCAGGTAAGGCGTTTTTCTGAAGAAACGGCTTAAGTCAGGAGGACGTGTATGAATGAGAGGCTTGAGGCTTTAAGGAGCCTCATGAAAGAAAGAAACATCGACATTTACGTCGTGCCGACGGCGGATTTTCACGAATCCGAGTATGTCGGGGCGTATTTTGCGTGCAGGAGATACCTGACAGGCTTTACCGGCTCCGCCGGCATCGCCATCGTCGCGGCGGATGAAGCGGCCCTTTATACCGACGGACGGTATTTCCTCCAGGCTGAAGAGCAGCTGAAAGGATCCGGGTTTACCCTGTTCCGCACCGGCGAAAAGGGCGTGCCGTCCATGGAAGCCTTTATGGAAGAAAAGCTTCCGGAGGGCGGATGCATCGGCTTTGACGGCCGCGTGGTAAACGCAGCCTGGGGGCAGCGGCTCAAAACAATTGCGGAAAAGAAGGGCGGAAGCCTGGCCACGGTTTATGACCTGGTGGATGAGATCTGGACGGACCGCCCGGAAATGTCTAAGGAAAAGATCTGGCTGCTCCCGGAAGACTATACGGGAGAATCGGCCGCTTCAAAAATAAAACGGCTTCAGGATAAGATGGAGGAAGAGAACGCCAGCATGCATATCATCACCTCGCTGGACGATATCGCCTGGATCCTGAATATCCGCGGCAATGATGTCCGTCACTGCCCGGTGGTGCTGTCGTATCTGATCCTTTCCCAAAAAGGCTGCGTCTTCTATGTGGATGAAGAAAAGCTGACGGAAGAGGTCAGGGCTTATCTTGCGGAAAACGGCGTGACCGCAGCGCCTTACAACGATATCTACGCCGTTGCGGACGCCCTCTCCGAGCGGGAGGTGGGCAGGGTCCTGCTGGATTCCGGCCGCATCAATTACCGGCTGTACGAGGCTATTTCACGATCCTGTGAGATCGTGGACCGGGAGAATCCCTCCCAGATGATGAAGGCCTGCAAGAATCCGGCCGAAGTGGAGAATATCCGCTATGCCCACGTGAAGGACGGCGTGGCCCTGGTGAAGTGGCTGAAGTGGCTCAAGGAAAGCGTCGGGAAGGAAGCCCTTACCGAGATCTCAGTCTCCGACAAGCTGGAAGCCTTCCGGAGTGAGCAGGAGCATTTCCTGGACATTTCCTTCGGCACCATCGCCGGTTATGAAGAGCACGGCGCCATCATCCATTACGGCGCGACGGAAGAGACCAACGCGGAAATACAGCCGAAGGGTTTTCTGCTGGTGGATTCCGGCGGACATTACCTGGAAGGTTCCACGGATATTACCAGGACCATCGTCATGGGACCTGTGACCGACGAACAGAAGGATCTGTTTACCATCGTCCTTAGGAGCAACCTGAATCTGGCTGCCGCGAAATTCCCCCGGGGCGTAAGCGGCGCGAATCTGGACATTCTGGCCCGGGAACCCTTATGGGAACTGGGGCTTGACTATAGGCACGGCACCGGGCACGGCGTGGGAAATCTGCTCAATATCCACGAGGGACCCAACTCTTTCCGGTGGCGTATCGGCAATAAAAACGTGCCCTATGAAGAGGGCATGATCACATCGGACGAGCCGGGCGTTTATCTGGACCACCGTTTCGGCATCCGGCATGAAAACGAACTGCTGTGCCGGGTCGAAGAAGAGACGGAGTACGGAGAATTTTTAGGTTTTGAAACCATAACCTATTGTCCTTTTGATCTGGAGGCTGTGAATCCGGAGCTTTTATCCCCCAGGGAAAAGAAGCTTCTGAACGAGTATCACAAATTGGTCTTCAGGACACTGGCGCCTTATCTGACAAACGAAGAGAAGCTTTGGCTTCGTTATGAAACAAGGGAGATCTGACAATGGAAAAGAAAAATGCATGGCTGGGATACAGTGATGAGAATCTGAAGGAACTGGAAGAACTGAATGAAGCTTATAAGGCCTTCATTTCCGATTCCAAGACCGAAAGACGCAGCGTGATCAACGCGGTAAAAGCTGCCGAGAAGGCAGGCTATGTGGATCTGAATACGGTGATCGAAGAGGGCAGGACCCTGAAGGCCGGTGACAAGGTTTACGCCAACGGCATGGGGAAGACTCTGGCGCTCTTCAACATCGGTGAAGAACCGCTGGAAAAGGGTCTGAACATCCTGGGCGCCCATATCGACTCTCCCAGGATCGACGTCAAGCAGATCCCCTTATATGAGGAAGCGGACTTTGCGTTCCTGGACCTTCACTATTACGGCGGCATCAAAAAATATCAGTGGGTGACCCTGCCCCTTGCCATGTACGGTGTTGTGGTGAAGAAGGACGGCACGGTGGTGGACGTTGCCATCGGCGACGATGAAAATGACCCGGTCCTCGGCATTACGGATCTCTTGATCCATCTGGCACAGGATCAGATGCAGAAGAACGCGGCGAAGGTCATTGAAGGCGAAGACCTGAACCTGATGATCGGCTCAAGACCCTTAAAGGCTGATGAGGATGCCGATGAAAAGGACAAGCCGAAGGAAGCCGTCAAGGCCAACATCCTGAAGTTCCTGAAGGAAAAGTACGATATCGAAGAAGATGATTTCATCTCCGCCGAGCTGGAAGTGGTTCCCGCAGGAAAGGCCCGGGACTTCGGTCTGGACCGTTCCATGGTCATGGGCTACGGCCAGGACGACCGCGTCTGCGCCTTTACGTCCCTCGCGGCGCAGCTCAGCGTGGAACATCCGAAGAAAACGGCGGTATGTCTGCTTACGGATAAGGAAGAGATCGGTTCTGTCGGAGCCACCGGCGCCCAGTCCGCCTTCTTCGAGAATGCGGTGGCGGAGATCCTGAACACCATGGGCATCGATTCCAACCTGGCGGTAAGACGGACCCTTCAGCATTCCCGCATGCTTTCTTCCGACGTTACGGCCGCCTTTGATCCCAACTATCCGGCTGTTATGGAAAAGAAGAATGCTGCCTTCTTCGGCCAGGGTATCTGCTTCATGAAATTCACCGGCCGGGGCGGCAAGTCCGGCTCCAACGACGCCAACGCGGAATACGTTGCGGTGATCCGGAAGATCATGGACGACAACGGCGTCCGTTTCCAGACCTCCGAGCTTGGCCGCGTGGACGTGGGCGGCGGCGGAACCATTGCCTATATCAGCGCCAATTACGGGATGGAAGTCATCGATGCCGGGGTACCGGTGCTTTCGATGCATGCTCCCTGGGAGATCTGTTCAAAGTCCGATATTTATGAAGCCAAGAAGGCTTATGAGGCCTTCCTGAAAGACGCGTGAGTCTGAAGGACGCAGGACTTTAAACGGCTTTAAGACGGAGCTGCTTTCGAAGAGCATCTTATAACAGACAGGACGCCAGTTTTTGTCCTGTCGGATAAAAGTAATAGATCAACACATTCAGGAGTAATGTCCGGGCCTTGCATACAGAGGGTCCGGACACTCTTAAGGAGCGGGGATGAACGGTTCTGTGGACGCGGTTATAACCGTAACGGATCAGCAGGATAATCTTTCTGAAGTGCTGAAGAGCCTTCGGAATCAGACGATAAGCTATAAAAATCTGATCATTGCAGTAAGGACAGGCCTCCTGGAGGAAGCGGTCCTGAAGGAGCTTGCCGCAAAATACCATGCCAGAACGATCCTTCTGGATGCGGACTATGAAGGCATGTTTTTTAATGCCGGGCTGAAGGCCTGCACTTCCGACTTTGTCCTTTTCATGGACGGTTCTGCCAGTCCCATGCGGAATGATCTGACAGCGCTGCTTCTGGAGGATATGAAGGAAGAATATACGGCAGTGTCCTTCGGACATCTGGTCTCGGATTTTTCGGCGCCTACCCGGTCCCGGGCCCAGCAGAGCTTTTTCTATCAGGAGGTCTCCGGCGATTACAGCTTCCGGGATATCTATAAATACGGCATGAGGGTGTTCATGCACCGGAATGCCTGTGCTTTATACCGGCGGTCGGCCTTTGAGAAGACCGGCGTGTTTGAAAACGTCTGCCTTTCCCGGCCGGAATACCTGTGGTGCGCCAGGGCACTCTACCAGGATCTTACGATCCACTATAACGCGGACGCGCGGGTCAATTATAACCTGAAGCGTTCCCTTAAGGCCGCTTTCCAGGACAGCTTCGACTGCGGCGTGCTGCAGGCCATGTATCCCCAGATATTAGGGATGACGGTGCAGATGACGCGGATCTACGACGACCGGCCGTATCCGATCCTGAACGTTTCCATGGGAGAGATCTATGAGGACCAACGGGACTATGCCGTCACCACTGCCCGGAAATACGGAGCGGTCCTTCCCGGTCCCGGCCTGTCCTTTTCGTGCCTTTTAAAGAAGCTGGGGGACAGACTGGGAAAATACTATCACCGGCTGCCGCTTTCCTTTGTCAGGGCCTTCAGTTCCCGCAGGGAATACTGGGCTGTCAATTAAGAAACGGAGGACAGATATGCATTTTCATACAGATGCGGTCTTTCTGAAAGACCAGATGATGAATATCACCGGCTGGGCCTCCGGAGAAGACGGAGAGAACGATGTTTCCTTCTCGGTTTCATCAGGCGGGAAAACGGTCGATCACACCCTGATCCGGGCCAGCCGCCCGGACGTGGGCTACGCCATGTTCAAGTCTCCCGACATCGGAGAGGTCGGCTATTATATCCAGTTCCCTTCCAGGGGGATCAGGACCTTTGCCATTACGGCATCCCGGAAGGACAGCAGCGGGAAGACGGAGAGCAGCACCATCGTCATCAATTCCCGGCTGACGGCTCTCAGGCGCTTTCTGAAGGACGCCAGAGCCTGGTGGGCCGGCAAGAAATATAAAGATTCCAGCCTGGTTTACAAGGTCTGGAACCGTACCCTGAATAAGTACAACGCCTGGTTTAAAAACTTCCGGACCTCGGCCCTGGAGCTGAGCGAACAGAAGAAGACCGTGTTTCCTTATCAGCCGCTGATCTCCATCCTGGTACCGGTCTACCGGACGCCCCTTCTTTTCCTGAGGGATATGCTGAGCTCTGTCGTGAATCAGTCCTATCCTCATTTTGAGCTCTGCATCGTCAACGCCGATCCGTCGGATGAGACGGTCAGCAGGGAGCTGGCCCTCTGGGCTTCTCTGGATGAAAGGATCAAAGTCAGGGATCTTGCGGAAAACCGGTCCATTGCCGAAAATACCAACGAAGCCTTTTCCATGGCCCGGGGCGAATTCGTGGCCATGCTGGATCACGACGACAAGCTGGAGCATGATGCTCTTTATCAGTATGTGAAGCGGCTCAATGAGAAACCGGAAACGGACATGATCTATTGTGACGAGGATAAGATCAGCGAGAAGCCGGATTACTATTTTTTCCCGAATTTCAAGCCGGATTTCAACCGTGACATGCTCTATGCCAACAATTATATCTGCCATTTCCTCTGTGTCAGGAAGACTCTGGCGGAAGAGGCAGGGCTCTGGGACCGGGAATACAACGGTGCCCAGGACTATGATTTTATCCTGCGGTGTCTGGAAAAGACAGACCGGATCGAACACGTCGACCGGGTGCTGTATCACTGGAGAAGCTATAATGCTTCCACGTCCAAAAACCACGGGAACAAATCTTATGCGGAGGATGCGGGGAAACGGGCATTAAACGCCCATTTCAGGCGGATGGGCTATCATGCCAAGGCTGACACGGCTTCGGTCCCCGGCTGGTATAATACCCGTTTTTCGCTGCAGGGCAGCCCCCTGGTATCCATCCTGATCCCCAGCAAGGATCATTCCGAGGATCTGGATGTTGCGATCCGTTCCGTACTGACAAAGTGCACTTACCGGAACCTGGAGATCATCGTCATCGAGAACAACTCCACGGAAAAGGAGACTTTTGAGTATTATCGGAAGATCCAGCAGGAATTTAACCAGGTCCATGTGGTGACCTGGCCCGGCAAAGGGTTCAACTATTCGGCCATCAACAATTACGGCTTCCGGATATCCAAAGGCGAGTACATACTGCTTCTGAACAATGACGTGGAAGTCATCACCCCGGATATGATGGAAAGCATGCTGGGCTATTTCGACCGGAAAGACGTGGGCATGGTAGGCTGCAAGCTCCTGTACAAGGACAACACCATCCAGCATGCCGGCGTCCTGGTGGGCGGCGGCGGTCTGGCGGATCATATGCTGAAGGGCTACAAGGACAGCGCCCCGGCCTATATGTGCCGCGGCATCGTGGCCTACGACGTATCCGCCGTCACGGCAGCCTGCCTGATGATGCCCCGGAAGGTTTACGAAGAAGTGGGCGGTCTGGAGGAAGATCTGGCGGTGGCCTTCAACGATGTAGACCTGTGTCTTAAGGTCCGGGAAAAGGGCTATACCATCGTCTACGACGCCCAGGCCAAGCTGCATCATTATGAATCCAAATCCCGCGGAGCGGAAAACACTCCGGAGAAATACCGGCGTTTTGCTCATGAAATGGACTACTTAAGCCGTAAGTGGCGGGACCGGGTAGCGTTCAACGATCCCAACTATAACCGGAACATGTCCTATCTCTACAATTTCATCCCGGACTTCTTCGCTATCCCGGACAGAAGTCTGGAACTGGGTGAAGCCTTTGTCCGGCACACCAATGACCCGGTGGGGTTTGAATTGTATATCAAAGACAATCTGTCCAGAAAATACCGGAAGAGCATTGAGAAGGGCGAAAAAAGGAAAGAGAAAGAGAAGGCGAAAGTGAAGCTGTGAGCCGGGAAAACCGCTCAAACATAAAGCAAAGACCAGAAAACCCGCTCTTCCGAGCGGGTTTTCTGATCCTGAACAGGCGGAATTCCGGCTGCGTGCCGGGCTTTCGGCCTGTTTTTTTTATAGGTTGGTTTACAGAACCCTTTCTGCCGGTTCCTTTGCCTGGGGTTCTGCAGGTCTGTCATTTTGCAGATCTGCAGGTCTGCCGGTCAGCTGTGGGTCAGCTGTGGGTCAGCTGCAGATCAGTCTTCAGCGTCCTCATCGGCGTCGGCAGGTGCATCTTTTTCAGTGGGACGTTCGGCCTCGGTAGACTCGGTGGTGGTCTCCGGCTCAGCCGTTGTCGTCGTCGGGGCCTCCGTGGTCGTGGTCGTTTCTTCTGCAGTCGTGGTCGCCTTGGTCGTAGGAGCTTTGGTCGTTGCCCTGGTGGTGGGCTCTGCCGTTGTCGTAGGCTCGCTGTATCCCGGCCAGTGGCCGCCGTACTGCGCCATCAGGCGGGCCATTTCCCGATGGAAGTTGTAGACTTCGGCATCGGAGAGGGTGGCGAGGTTGACGCTCAGCGGGTAATTGTTCAGGTAGAAGAAGTTGAAATTATTCTGGACCTTTCCGGCTTCCGGATTCCAGACGCTCTGCAGCGTGACAAACATATCCGCCGAACGATGGACCTCGGCTGCGCCGGGCTTGTAGGTATCCCCGGAATTCAGCAGGGTGCGGGAGATGAGCTCATCTCCATCATAGGTCAGCTTCCACAGGTTGGATCTGAGACCGGGATAACCGGTTTCGATAACGTTGTATTTTACGGAACGGTCCATCATTTCCACACCAACGGGGAGGGTCGAGTCCACAGGCTGCATCAGATCCGGGGTGGTGACTTCAAGCACTTCCGATTCGAATTCCACATGGTGGTCCGGATCATGATCTTCATGTCCTACGATAATAATATGCAGGGATAAGGTGGCTGGATCTACCCAGGACTCGATAATGACGTAATCAGAGGTGTTGTTCCTCATTTTGAAATCCCGTCCGCCCAGGGCGTAGACCATGGCGTCGCGGGAGGGGGTGACATAGTCCACATACATGGAGTGCTGGTTTCTGAGAACGATCTCCAGCTCGGCGTAGAGCCCGGCATTGTACAGCGTTGTGGTGACCTGGCAGATGCCGCCGCCGATCTCATCCACATGCATGCCGGCCTTATAAGTTCCGGCGAGCTTGAATCCGGCTTCTTCCGTAACGGGACCGTACATGGTCAGCGCGGAGATTTCCTCTCCGGGGGCAAACATGCTGCCGTCCATGTTTTTGCAGGCCAGTATCAGGTTGTTTTCCCGGTTCGCCAGGATCTCCGTTGAAGGAGGATTGTAATTGGTGACGTAACTGCCGATGATGGTAAAGCCGGAAACCTGTTCCGTTGTCAGGGCAGGTTTTTTGACGTTTACCGTGGCGTTGATCATATATCTTCCGGAATCTCCCAGATTGCCGGTAAGGACGTCCTTTTCCATCTGTTCGACGCCTTCTTCGAAATCATATTCAAGACCGTCTTCGGAAGGCGTTATGATCTTTTCGCCGCTCTTCATGGAAATGGTGGCGTTGGAAGGTTCCTGCCGCCAGTATTCCTTAAAGGGCTCGAAAAGGTCAAGAGCCTGTTTTTTGTCCACTGAAAGATTGATGGAGATCGAAACCGGACTGGCCTGGACATCTTTGGCTTTCTTGTATCTCTCCAGCAGGCTGCCGTTCAGTTCGCATTGCAGCAGTGTCTCCTGGATATTGTTGAGATCCCAGGAGATGCCTATCTGCGAGGGCGACACCTCATAGATATGCTCGTCGACCTCCGGACTTCTCAGGAAAAACCGGGTATCCTTGATCTTTTCCACGGGGGCTTCGATGACCTTCAGCGCTTCGTCTACGGTCATCCCCGAAAGGGCTCTGCCTTCAAAATCCACATAGGCGGCCAGCGTGCCCGGAGTAACGATCAGCGCTTCCTTTTTGACTTCTTCCGCATTGGCGGAGGAGAAGGAGAACGCGGCAAAAAGCACACAGCCTAAAGTAAAAAGCGCCGCAAAAGAGAATTTGACAAAATGGTTTTTCTTTCTCATTTTCTGATCCTTCCGTGTCTGTTGATCACGTTTCATCTTCGGTTATCAGTTCATCAAATTCCGAACTGTCCAGAAATTCGTCAAAGGCTTCCGAAGCCAGCTCATATTCATCGTCATCCGCAATGTTCTCAAGCTCCGGTTCTCCGTCTTCGGTTTCCACATAGCGGTAAAGGTAAACGGTGCCGCTTTCGGCATCTTCCCCCGTGGTGGGCAGCAGCGCGATATAACTGTGCTCACCGGCGTCGAAAATGGTTACGACTGAACATTCGATCTCTGAGTCGTCTTCCAGTGTCAGGGTGACGGTCACTTCTTCATCATTCTCTAATTTATCTCTTTCCGTGCTCATGATTTTCCTCTGAGTTATTTTCAAAAACTATTCTATGAAGACTTTTTATGGATAAAGCCCGCCGGCAGACCGGGTATGAAGCCTCAGACGTTGAAGCGGAAAACGACGACATCGTTTTCCTGCATCACGTAGTCCTTTCCTTCCATCCGGATCAGGCCTTTTTCCCGGGCCAGGTTATAGGAACCCAGCGAAATGAGGTCGGGATAGCTGACGATCTCGGCTTTGATGAAGCCGCGTTCGAAATCCGAGTGGATCTTGCCGGCGGCCTGAGGGGCCTTTGTGCCTTTCTTTATGGTCCAGGCGCGGGTCTCCTTTTCGCCTGCCGTCAGGTAACTGATCAGACCCAGAAGAGAATAGCTTGCGCGGATGAGTTTGTCAAGGCCCGATTCCGAGATTCCCAGATCTTCCAGAAACATGGCTTTCTCCTCATCCGGAAGCTCCGCGATCTCTTCCTCGATTCTGGCGCAGACCACGAAAACGGAAGAGCCTTCCTTTTCGGCATAGTCCCGGACCTGCTGTACATAGGGATTGGAAGCACCGTCGTACGGAAGATCGTCTTCGGAAACGTTGGCCGCGTAGATGACGGGTTTGTCCGTCAGCAGGTTCAGGGAGTGGACAAAGGCTTCTTCCTCTTCATCCTCAGCCTGGTATTCCCGGACGCACTTTTCCGATTCCAGAAGCGCCTTCAGGGCCCTGCAGGTGTCCATTTCCTTCCTGACAGCCTTGTCGTTCATGGCCGCCTTCTGGTTTTTCTGGATCCTCTTTTCCAGCACCTCCAGATCCGAGAAGATCAGTTCCAGGGTGATGGTCTCGATATCCCTGACCGGATCGACGCTGCCGTCCACATGGATGATGTTGGGATCGTCAAAGCAGCGGACCACGTGGACGATGGCATCCACCTCCCGGATATTGGACAGGAACTGGTTCCCCAGGCCTTCTCCTTTGGAGGCCCCTTTGACAAGTCCCGCGATGTCCACGAACTCCACGGTGGCGGGAGTGGTCTTCTGGGAGTGATACATCTCCGAAAGCCGGGTGAGCCTTTCATCCGGCACGGGCACGACGCCGATATTGGGGTCAATGGTGCAGAAAGGGTAGTTGGCGGATTCCGCGCCGGCTTTGGTAAGAGAGTTGAAAAGGGTGCTTTTTCCCACATTGGGCAGTCCGATAATACCGAGCTTCACTGGTTGTTTTCCGAAACCTTTCATTAATAATAAAACACCAAACGACAGTATACCATATATAGATCAAAAAAACAAGAGGCATACTACTTTTAGAGGCCTTGAAAAAAAGGCCCCAAAAGCTTCATTTTTTCACAAAAAAACCTTGCTTTTTGAAGGTTTAGTGGTAAAATGGTGGTAGTTCATCCCAAAAAGTGGCGGCAAAACCCAAAAAGTGGGGGGAACGGAACCGAAATTACCCCTGAAGAAAGGAAGTGATCAGCATGCTGATGAGCACATACAGTCATTCGCTGGATGCCAAAGGGCGTCTGATCATTCCTGCGAAGATCCGGGAAGAACTGGGCGAAGGCTTCGTGATCACCAAGAACCCGGATCACTGCCTTTCCGTCTATCCGAAGGCAAAATGGGACGAACTCATCGCTGCCATGGACGGGCTTCCGAAGATCTCTTCCGAGCCTGCCAGACGTCTGAGAAGGATCTATTTCGGCAATTCCTCCACTCCCGAGCCGGACAAACAGGGCCGGATCATCATTCCCCAGGATCTTCGGAAATACGCTTCCCTGGAGAAGGACGTCGCCCTGGTAGGCGTGGACGACCACGTGGAGATCTGGGATGCCGACACCTGGAATGCATACAACGAATCAGCTGATCTTTCTGATATAGAGTATAACCTCGGCGGCATCAATTTGTAAAGGATTATAATGGAATTTTCGCATATATCGGTTCTTTTGAACGAGACCATAGACGCGCTACGGATCAATCCGTCGGGCATCTACCTGGACGGCACGGCCGGAGGCGGCGGACATTCTTACGAGATCGCGAAACGCCTGACGGAAGGCGGAAGGCTGATCTGCCTGGACCAGGACGAAGAAGCCGTTGAAGCGGCATCGAAAAGACTGGAAGCTTTCCGGGACCGGGTGGTCATCATCCGGGAGAATTTCGTCAATTTCCGGCGGGTCCTGAATGATCTGGAGATAGACCGGGCCGACGGCATCCTGCTGGACCTGGGCGTTTCTTCCCATCAGTTTGATGATCCGTCCCGCGGCTTTTCCTACCGGGAAGACGCGCCGCTGGATATGCGTATGGACCGGCGGAGCACGAAGACCGCCAGAGACATCGTGAATGAATACAGTGAATCCGAACTGTACCGTATGATCAGGGATCTGGGCGAGGATCCCTTTGCAAAAAACATTGCAAAACACATATGTCTGCACCGGGACAGGGAGCCTGTCGAAACCACCTTTCAGCTGGTTTCCATCATCAAGGAGGCAATCCCGGCCAGAATACGTGAAAAAGGCGGACATCCTGCAAAAAGGACCTTCCAGGCGATCAGAATAGAAGTCAACCATGAGCTAGAGGTCCTGAAGGATTCACTGAATGAAATGGTTGATGCGCTCACTGACAACGGGCGCATCGCCGTCATTACCTTCCATTCCCTGGAAGACAGGATCGTTAAGACCGCCTTCCGGAACGCGGAAAACCCCTGCACCTGCCCGCCGGATTTCCCTGTCTGCGTCTGCGGAAAGAAGCCGAAGGGAAGGGTGATCACCAGAAAACCGATAACCGCGTCGAAAGAAGAACTTGAACAGAATCCCCGTTCCCGGTCCGCGAAATTAAGAGTTTTCGAACGAAGCCGGGAGGGTTGAAAGGAGGTACCGGATGCCTGATACCAGACAGAGAAGAAAATCGGCCGGCAGCAATAACCGGCAGCCTTATATCAGAAACAATCTGGCTGTCCAGCCGGAGATCGAACATGAGCAGCAGGATCCTTTAAAGGTCCTGAACCGCCGGGTGGAAAGCCGTGTGGAGGAAAACCGCCTGGGCGGGAAGATCTATACCGGCCGCCAGATCCTTATCGCGGCGCTGGCGCTGGCTTTGATCCTCCTTACCGGTTCCTTTTTCCTGATGCAGTCTCTGGACTTAAGGGCCAATAAGATGGAAGCCGCCAGGCTTGAGAAGGAATACCAGGAGATCGTTCAGGACAATGCCCTTCTCAAAAACAGCTGCGAGAGCAATATCGATTACAGCGGCATTTATGAATTTGCGCTTCTTCGCGGCATGTCAGCGCCGGAGAAGCAGCAGATCCTCACCTACAAACGGTCTAATCCGGAATATGTTTCAAAAAACGGAGAAATCCCGAATGAATAACAGACGATCTCAGAAAAGGCTGGCTCTGACACTCATCGGAGTCAGCCTTCTTCTTATAGGGGTGCTGGTGATCGCCGGCATCAGGATCAGCGTGGACGGAGAAAGTTATTCCTACAAGACCCTGAACCAGGCCTCCGGTTCCCAGACCCAGCTCATGGCTCAGCCCGGCAGCATCCTGGATGCCAACGGGACCTATCTTGCGGTCTCCAAAGTCGTATACCGGGTGATCCTGGATCCCAAGGTCATGGCTGAAACCGAAAAGACCTTCAAGGGCAGCATGGATAAGACCATCGAAATGCTGCATGAGATCCTGGATCTGGACCCGGCAGAACTTAAGGAAGCCTACCTTTCCGATCCCAAATCGCCGTATCTGCGCTTTAAGGACGTCATCATTACCGAACACCAGAAGAAGACTTTCGACGATGCGGCAAAAGAATATGAAGACGCCAGAAAAACCTATAACGAAAAGGTCAGCAAGGCAAAACGGAACACGGCCCTCGTGGTGGGCGTCTGGTTTGAAAAGGAATACCGGCGGGAATATCCCCAGAAGAGCGTCCTTTCAAAAGTCGTAGGCTATACGACGGAGGACGCCCAGGAGGGGATCATCGGCCTGGAAAACTACTATGATCCGGTGCTCCGGGGCGTAAACGGCGTTTCCTACAGCTACATCGACAGCGACGGGAATGCGGTGAACCAGGTGAAGGAGCCCGAAAACGGAGGGAACCTGATCACCTCCCTGGACGCCAACGTCGCCCGGCTGATGCAGGACGGCATCCGGGAGTTCCAGGAGGAGACCGGCGGCCACAGGATCAACGTGCTGGCCATGGATCCCAATACCGGCGAGATCATCGCCATGGCATCGGATACGGATTTCGACCTGAACGTCGTCATGGAAGTGAATAATAAGCACGACAGCAGCGATCTTTCCGATCTGACCCCGTTTTTTACGGCAGAGGAGCTGAAGCATCCGGAAGAAACCTTCCTGCTTCAGGAAGCTTTTAAAGGCCGCGAAGACGTGCTGGAGAACATGTCCTACAGCGCAAAGCTGCAGGCCCTGCGCCAGCAGGTCCAGATGAATTTTGCCGTCAGCGCCACCTATGAGCCCGGTTCCACCTCGAAAGGGCTTACCCTGGCGGCCTGCATCGAAGAAAACGTCATCGCCAAAAACCAGATCTTTACCTGCGATAAGGAGATCCCGGTAGCGGATCACATCATCCACTGCCACCAGGAAAACCCCTGCGGCGACCTGATCCCCATCGAAGCCTTCGGCCGTTCCTGCAACGTCTGCTTCGTGGAATACGGCCTGGCCCTCGGGGCGGAGCGGCTGGCCAAATACCAGGAGCTTTTCAACCTGGGGCAGAAGACCGGCATCGACCTCCCGGGAGAAGCCAATACCTCGTTTCTGATCTATCCGGCGGAAAGACTGAAGTCCCTGGAGATCGCCACCAATGCCTTCGGACAGGGGTACAACCTGACCATGGTCCAGATGGCGGCAGCCTACAGTTCCCTGGTAAACGGCGGATATTATTATGAGCCCCATGTGGTCCGGGAGATCCGGGACCTGGAGGGGAACCTCATCCGGAAGATCGATCCGATCCTGGTAAGAAGGACCGTATCCCGGGAGACCTCTGATTATATGCGGGAAGCCATGCGGTACGTCATCACCAACGGGACCGCCGGCGCTGCCGGCACCGAAGGCTATATGACGGCCGGAAAGACCGGGGCGGCCGAAAAGCTCCCCAGAGGCACTGGGAAATATCTGGTTTCCTTCATTTCGGTCTGCCCGGTGGAGGATCCCCAGTATCTTCTCTACGTCACTATAGACGAGCCCTATACGGAGGATCAGTCCCAGTCCCTTCCCGCCCAGCAGCTTTCCAAGATCATCTGGGACAAGCTGTATGATTACTGGAATCTCTATCCGGAAAACGCCGAAGACGCCTATACCTACGACTGGTCAAAGCTTAAGGACTTCTCCGGAGAATCCGACGCCCAGAACAAAGAGGGCATCATAGACGATCCCGAAAACAGCATCGAATGGATCCAGGAACAGGAAACGCTTGAAAATATGGAAGGCGTCGAAAAGGTGACGGAGGAGACAGGCCCTGCCGAATCCGAAGAGGGCACCGGTGAAACGCCTGTGCCGGAATCTGATACTCCGCCTGCTGAGACGCCGGCCCCTGAACAGGACACTCCGCCTGCGGATGCTCCTGTCCCCGGACCGGATGTTCTGCCCGCGGAAACACCGGCACCCGAAGCGCCGCCCGCAGAAACGCCTGCGCCCGAAGCCCCGCCCGTGGAAACACCGGCATCCGAAGCGCCGCCCGAAGACGTGCCCGTGCAGGGCTGAAACGCCTGATCATACAGAACCGAACTATTTGATTCCGGGGCTTGCATCCCGGAAAGGAATGCGTTATAATTCATGTTTCGGGACCGGATCACGGTTCCGATTCTACGACCCTTTGTTAAGGAGACTTTATGAACGGTATTTTGCTGATCCCCGTTGTCGTGTCGTTTTTCTTAAGTGTCATTTTCTGCAGGCTCATGCTGCCGCTTTTAAGAAAGCTGAAGTTCGGGCAGCAGATCAGACAGGAGGGAAATCCCGAACACTATAAGAAGCAGGGAACGCTCACCATGGGAGGCATCGGTTATCTGGCAGCCCTGCTGGTGACCTGCCTGATCTTTGTTTTCAGGTATCCCCGGATGCTGCCGGTCCTGATCCTTACCATGGGGTTCGGGATCATCGGCTTTATCGATGATTATCTCAAAGTGGTGAAAAAACAGTCGGAAGGCTTTAAGATCTGGCAGAAGATGCTCTGCCAGTTTATCCTGACGGCGGCTTTTTCCGTTTATTGCTATAAAGCGTTGGGAACGGATGTGATCATTCCCTTTACCGGCGGAAAGATCTGGCATATGGGATGGCTGTACATTCCCTTTGTAATGTTCTGCGTCCTGGGAACCGATACCGGGACCAATTTCACCGACGGCCTGGACGGTCTGTGTTCTTCCGTGACCGTGGTGGTCGCCCTGTTCCTGATGCTGATCGCGGGAAACGAAAACGGAGGGATCGCCTGCATCTCCGGCGCTGTCGCCGGCGTCCTGATGGGCTTCCTCTTCTATAACGCGCATCCTGCCAAAGTCTTTATGGGAGATACCGGCGCCCTGGCCCTGGGCGGCTTCGTTGCCGGCGCAGCCATCATGCTGAAGATCGGCTGGTTCATCATTATCTTCGGCATCATCTATGTTATCGAGGTAATGTCGGATATCATCCAGATCTCCTATTTCCATCTGACCCATGGAAAGAGAGTCTTCAAGATGGCGCCGATCCATCATCATTTTGAACTGAGCGGGTATTCCGAAACGCAGATCGTTGCCATGTTTACCTGCATTACGGTACTGGCCTGCATCGTCGCATACTGGGCCATGTAAGGAGAAGTTATGGAAAAGAAAGTACTGGTTCTGGGAGGCGGGATCTCCGGCATAGAAGCGTCGAAGATGCTCCTTTCCGTGGGAAAGGAAGTCGTTCTTTTTGATTCTGATGTGAGCAAGGATGCCGGAAAACTGAAAGCGGATATCGGGCAGGAGATCGGGATCCTTCTGGGAGAACTTGATGAAAGCATCATGGAAGAATGCGAATATGCCGTGATCAGCCCCGGCATTTCCCTGGAGACCTCCTTCGCGGAAAAACTGCTGTCAGCGGGTTTTCCGGTGATCTCCGAGATCGAGCTGGCCTGGCTCTATGAAAAGGGCAGCGTCATCGGCATTACCGGCACCAACGGGAAGACGACCACCACGACGCTGGTGGGGGATATCATGAAGGCATATGCCGGCCAGGATAAAGCCTTTACCGTCGGCAACATCGGCCTTCCCTATACCCGGGAAGTCTTGAAGTCCGGAGCAGATACGGTATCCGTGATCGAACTGTCCTCCTTCCAGCTGGAGACCGTGAAGACCTTCCGGCCTCATGTAAGCGCGATCCTGAATATTACGCCGGACCATCTGAACCGGCATCATACGATGGAGGTCTACACCGCGGTTAAGGAAAAGATCGCGATGAACCAGACTGCGGAGGACGCCATCGTCCTGAATTATGACGACAGCCGTTTAAGAGATTTCGGAGAGAGCGGCATCGCTCCGAAAGTGATCTGGTTCTCCGGAACCCAGAAGCCGCCTTGCGGATACTATCTCTCCGGAAATGAACTCCGGTACACCGACGGAGATAACGATGAGCTGCTGCTTTATACCTCAGACGTCAATCTGGTCGGCCAGTGCAACTATGAGAATATCCTGGCAGCCATTGCGATCTCGGACGCCTTCGGCGTTTCCCGGGAGGTCTCCCTGCCGGTCGTCTGCAGTTTCAAGGCCGTGCCGCACCGTATCGAATTCGTGCGGGAAGTAAACGGCGTCCGCTATTACAACGATTCCAAGGGAACCAATCCCGATGCTGCCATCCAGGGCATCAAGGCCATGGACAGGAAGACGATCCTGATCGGCGGCGGCTATGACAAGGAATCGGAGTTCGACGAATGGATCGAAGCCTTCGGAGACAAGGTCAGGAAACTTCTGCTTCTGGGACAGACCAGGGAAAAGATCGCCGCCTGCTGCGAAAAGCACGGCTTTACGGCCTATGAATTCGTGGGCTCCCTGGAAGAAGCCGTGTTTGCAGCCGCCTCGGAAGCCCAGCCTGGAGAAGCGGTCCTTTTATCACCTGCCTGCGCCAGCTGGGGCATGTTTAAAAACTTTGAAGAGCGGGGCGATATCTTCAAGGAGCTGGTCAATACACTGGCATGAAGCAGCGGAAAAAGAGTACCAGAGGAAAGATCATCCTTCTTACGGCGGCGCTGCTGGCGGCGGTGGCGCTTTTCGTGTCGCTGATCCTTCTGAAAGCGGAAACGCTGACAGTGTCCGGAAACCGGTACGTTACCGGGGCGCTGATAGAAGCCCGGGTCTTCCCTGATCCGGAAAAACGGTCTCTTCTCCAGGTGCTGATCAAAGAATATATTACAAAACCCCGGATCCCGGGGATCCGGTCCGTGCAGATCGAACCCGAAGACCTGAAGGTCTGGAACATCGCGGTGTCGGAAGAAGAAGCGGCGTGCCAGGTCTATGACGGCTCGTTTTACGATATCCTGACGGAAAAAGGCGTGGTGCTTGCCAGGCTTAAGGATCAGGATCCTGATCTGATGCTGCTTCAGGGGATCCGCGTTAAGGAAGCGGCGGTCCTTGAAGAGATCGTGACGGAACCTGAGGAATCCCTTGCGGACGGCCTTACGTACCTGGCCCGGTTCAGAGAGTTCGGGATCGGTATCGATGAGATCACCTCCGATAAGGACGGCTGCACCGTCAGGATCGGCGGCGTGGCCATCCTTCTGGGAACCGGTTCCGAGGCCGAAGCCAAGGTGCGGGAGATCCGCGACCAGGTGCCGCTGTACCGGGATCTGAAGGGAACGCTGCATATGGAACACTTTTCCCCGGAAAACGGAACGGTCAGGATCTATTTTGAAGTGGATCCCGATATGGTCCCGCCGGAAACGAAGGAAGCCTCCGGAGAAGAAGAGGCAGAATAAATTTCAGGAAATCGTATTTCGCGGTTGACTTTTTATGGGTTTTTCGTGTATATTTTAACTTGTATTATCTGTGACAGATTTCCTGCCGGAAAGGCCCGCGGGTTTACGAAGGCAGGTTCAGCAATTTATAGACAGGTTTAAGGAGGATTCCGTTTTGGAAATCAAGGTTAATTCTGATGATAATGGCGCAAGAATCGTAGTAATCGGAGTCGGCGGAGCAGGAAACAACGCCGTCAACCGGATGGTGGAAGAGAATGTCAGCGGTGTGGAGTTTGTAGGCATCAATACGGACAAGCAGGCATTGTTCCTCTGCAAGGCACCCCAGACACTCCAGATCGGTGAAAAACTCACGAAGGGTCTTGGTGCCGGAGC
This sequence comes from Lachnospiraceae bacterium, assembly GCA_017438305.1. GTDB lineage: Bacteria > Bacillota > Clostridia > Lachnospirales > Lachnospiraceae > UBA1267. Next base: position 31,041 of record JAFRVX010000034.1, read on the forward strand.
GGATCCCCAGAAAGGCGAACAGGCAGCTGAGGAGAGCAAGGAAGAGATCGCGGACAAGATCCGCGGCGCGGATATGGTCTTCGTTACCTGCGGCATGGGCGGCGGAACCGGTACCGGCGCGGCGCCGGTAGTGGCCAGACTGTCCAAGGATATGGGCATTCTTACCGTCGGTGTCGTGACAAAACCCTTCTCCTTTGAAGGCAGAGCCCGCATGGTCAACGCCGAAGACGGCATCGAGCGGTTAAAGGAAGTGGTGGATACCCTGATCGTTATCCCCAACGACAGACTGCTGCAGATCGTCGACCGCAGGACCAGTGTGCCCGATGCCCTGAAGAAGGCCGATGAAGTCCTTCAGCAGGCTGTCCGCGGCATTACCGACCTGATCAATGAACCCGGTATCATCAATCTGGACTTCGCAGACGTCCAGACCATCATGCACGACAAGGGCCTGGCCCATGTGGGCATCGGCACGGCTTCCGGCGACGATAAGTGCAACGAAGCCATGAAGATGGCCATTGAGAGCCCGCTGCTGGAGACCACCATCGAAGGCGCGAGCCATATGCTGGTCAATATCTCCGGCGACGTATCCCTGATCGAAGCCAACGAGGCTGTGGGCTACATCCGTGAGATGGCGGATCCCGAAGCCAACATCATCTTCGGTACCGCATACCGCGAGAGTGCGGAAGATACCGTAACCGTTACCGTTATTGCCACCGGCGTCAAAGACGTCGATGCTGAAAAAAAAACGGTAAATAAAGCGGCAAATAAAACGGGAGCAAAGAAAAAAGAAGAGAACGCGGGTCCGCTTCGCTTCACATCCGCCAATATCAAGACCGATGATGACGACGAGGATGATGAAGAGGAAACCCCTGTTTCCGGCAAAAAAGATGAACAGACCATCGTGATCCCGTCTTTTTTAAGAAGAGATAAATAAGATCTGAAACGCCTTTACGGAGGGAGACTGTCTCCCTCCGTTTTTTTGGAGGCTGTGACACAGTAATATGAAGATTCCAACGCCAAAAGTCGGACTCCGCGGAATGTTTACATTCCAGTGGAGGAAAGACTTCTTGGCGTGCCCCTCATGAAGCACGAAGTGGAGTTTTTATTCCACGAGAGTGCGGAATGAGGGAGGATGGTGGGAGTGCGAAGCACGGAACCATCCGGAATCTACTTTTGTCGACTATATCATATGAAGCTGTGATGCTAAATTTCGAGGAGGCAGGACGTTTTATGGTATCGAAAGACAGATCGAAACTGTTCCTGTTAAAGACCATCGGCGGCGTACTGCTGTTTGCCGGGGCGGCTTTTCTGCGAAGCAGAGGCTTTTACACGGGCTCATTTCTTCTTTTTCTGTTTCTGCTCGTGACGGAGGCCTCCATTTTCTTTCTGGAGACCCGCAATATCCTGGATCTGAGGCTGCTGTTGACGCTTTCCTGGCTGGGGGGCCTTTCCCTGGCCGTGCTGAACCTGTCTTCCCTGCAGCAGGAATGGCGCCTGAAGATGTGGTTCATCTGCGGAGGCTTCTACTTTCTGACGATCTCCGGCTATGAAGTGCTTCCCTATCTTAAGGCTTCATTTTCCGAAAAAAGAAGGAAAAAGGCAGGGCCGGAAGAGAGGATTTTGAAAGAAGCGGTTTCCGAAACCGGGACAGAGGGAGAGGATAAAACAGAAGGAGAGGATCGGAACAAGGGTCCTGCTCCGGCAGAGGCTATCGTAACGGAACGGGTCTGGCAGGCGCTGCTGATCCTGTTCGGCCTGATCCTGGTTTCGTTTATGATCGAGTCGGTCAAATTCGGATTTGTCTATCCCTTCATGTCGGACAAGCCTCATGCCTATACGGAATTTCATATTACAGGCATCCATTATTTCGTGGTGTCCACCCCCTTTATCCACGCCATGAGCGTCTGGTATCTGATGAAGACCGACAGAGCGGCCTCCGGGGAACAACGGTACAGGAAACGGCTGCTCCTTCTGATAGGCATCAATCTTGTCAGTGTCCTGATCGCGGTGATGATCCTTTCCAAGCTGCAGCTGTTCTTCAGCCTGGTCATGAGTTTTTCGGTATGGCTTCTCACAAACCGGAGGATCAGCCGGAAGAAGCTTTTCTTTCTTCTGGCAGCCGGAGGCGCGGCTTTTGTCGTGGCAGCCGCAGCCATGATCTTTTTAAGAAAGTATCCGGATCAGTACCTGGAGGGGATCTTCGAATTCAGAAATAAAGAGATTCCCGTTGCAGTCCAGTATCCCTATATGTATGTTGTCAACAACTTTGAGAACCTGAATCTCCTGACGGAGGATCTGACCGCTTTTTCTCTGGGAAAACGCATCCTGCTTCCCTTCCTTTCCTTAAGCGGGCTGAAATTCATTCCGGCCGTGCGGGATTTTTTAAGCGTTCCGGTCTTCTTTACGAAACCCGAGCTCACGACCCTTACGGTGATCTATGACGTGTACGGGGATTTCGGTGCCGCAGGCGTGTATCTTTTCGGTCTGATCCTGGGCATGGTGTCCGCCGCAGTGCAGGAAAAAGCCCGGAAAGGCGGACCGGGAAGCGTTCTGCTGTTCAGCCAGCTGGTGATCTATTTTGCCTTAAGCTTCTTTTCCACCTGGTTTTCCAATCCTACGGTATGGTACTATTTCGGGCTGACTTTCCTGATCGCTCTGTGGTGCCGGATACCCGGGAAGAAGCGGTCTGCAAAGGCGGCTTAACAGGAAGATCCGGCGGCCTGAAAAAGAAGGTAAGTACGGAAGAAGACCGTTAAGGGATGCAGTTGTCCGAGGCAGCGGCCGGTTCAAAACACTGAAGCGGGCGTATCAGGCTGCGAAGGGCTGCCGGCTGATCGGCAGAAGGAAGCGGTAAAGACGGGCCGAAACAGAGAAAAAGAAGAAAGACCGGATCATCCGGCGGGGGAGAAGCATATGGCAGAAGCCTGGAAAAATATCAAGATCAAATATTTCTGCAAGGAGATCGACCACCTGGCGCCGGTTTCGGGAAAGTCGGACTGGATCGACTTAAGATGCGCGGAAGAAGTGAAGATGAAGGAAGGGGAGTTCCGGCTGATCCGGCTGGGGGTAGGCATGATCCTTCCCGAGGGATATGAAGCCCACGTGGTGCCCAGAAGCTCCACCTTCCGGAATTACGGCCTGATCCAGACCAATTCCTGCGGGATCGTGGATGAAAGCTATTCGGGAGACAACGATGAATGGATGTGGCCGGCCTATGCCGTACGGGATACGGAGATCCATCTGAATGACCGCATCTGTCAGTTCAGGATTTTTAAGCATCAGCCGGAGATCCTTTTTGAAGAGGTGGAGCAGCTGAACGCTTCCGACAGGGGCGGCTTCGGCTCCACGGGAAGAGCCTGAGTACCGGGCTTTGGAAGGACAGAGAAGGAAGAGAGCGAAAGAGAATAAAAGAAACCCGGGCCGGGGAAAAAAGCTGCTTTCCTTCAGCATAAGCATGAAGAGAAGCAGCTTTTTTAGTATCCCGGATCTCCGCCGATAAGGTTTTTATCTGATCGGACGGTATCCGGAGTGTATTTCACGGGAACAGCCCGGCTGTTTTACAGGATGACGCCGTTTTCTTCCAGAAGCTTTCTGGCGGATTCTACGGAATCAACGCCCGTCGCGTTTTTCACAGGGGCGAATTCCCTGTTCCGGATGACCTCGTAGGAGAGGCAGGAATCCATCATATGGATCATGTCCAGGACCAGGAGTTCGAATTTATAGCCGTTGGGTTTTTCCGGTTTGATAAAATTGCCGTTTTCATCCATATAGGGGATCTTTTTCTCCACCACATGGGTCATCATGCGGCTTCCGGCGATCTCTTCCAGTTTGTCGACCCGGAAAAGGTAATTCAGGATCACGCCGAAGGCGTACAGAAGGCGGCCGTTTTCATCCTTCAGATTGATCATGTCGTCGGTCATCTCGTAGTATTCCACGATGCTGGGCTTTCCGTCTTCCAGGCACAGCACGCCCACCCGTTCATTGGGGTCGGCCTTCCTGACGACCTTACCGCCGCAGTCCAGACCGGAGGAAACCACCGCGCCGATCCAGGCGGGATCGTTGATCCGCTGGCAGACATTGTCCACGGCGAAAACGGAAAGATATTCCACGCCCCGCTTTTTCAGATCTTCATCAAGGCCGGCCTTCTTCAGGGAAGCATACCAGCCGCCGTTCCCGTTGGGAGAAGAGGCGATCTTTCCTTTGTTCTCCATCAGGATCTTCCGGTCGTAGCCCACGCAGGGAGCCATATCCTGGATGAAAAATTTAACATAGGAGGGATCGTAGCCGAAGAAGTTTTTTTCGGTAAAGAACCGGACGGTATCTTCGTTGTTGATCTCCGATGTCATGATATAAAGCGGGATATAGACGCCCGCCTCTCTGACCACGTCCATCAGGTTGTTGATAAGGCATTCGAAGATGTAAAGTTCGCGGTCAACGCCGATGTTGAACATGCCTTTGGGTTTGTCGAAGCCCAGACGGGTTCCCTGGCCTCCGGCCAGCAGCACGGCTCCGGTTTTTCCGGCCCGGATGGCTTTAAGGCCTTCCTCTTCATAGAAGGCGCGCTTTTCATTGATCTCTTCTACGGTGGTGGCGCCGAGGGGGGCAAAGGTTCCCCGTACCGCTTCCCTGGCGCCGCCTTCATCGGAAAGAAGGGACAACAGCGAAAGATCCAGCTTTTCGATCTGGGAGAGCAGGGCCTGCTTTTCGGCTTCATTCAGTTCGTCATAATATTTCAGCAGATGTTCCTGATGACAGGAACTGAGTTTTTCGAGGGCTTCCTGATACGTCATAAGAAATTCTCCTTATCCTGTATTTGTAAAGAACACCCGGAGGGATCCCGGTACGGAACACTCCCTCAGGCGAGGTTATTATATCATTCCCGTCTGCTTTTGAAAACCCTGATTTGCGTATTGTCGGAAACCGGTTTTGTGTATTGGCGGAAACCGGCTGTTCATTTCCGGGCAGAAGCAGCTCTTTTTTGCTGTTTTTCCGGTCTGAAAACAGAGAACGTTTACTTCCCGAAAAGTCTGTCTCAAAGGCTTGCAAAACCAGAAAGCCTCTGATATAATTTCTGATATTGAAATTATACGCGTACGGAGCTCTTCCTGCCTGGTACGGGAATCCGGATGAGTCTCTATACCGGAGAAGGAGATAAAGGTTATGGGTGAAAACAAACTGAAAACCATTGGTATTTTAACTTCAGGCGGAGATGCTCCCGGCATGAATGCCGCCACCCGTGCAGTGGTGCGGGCAGCCATTGCCCAGGGCCTTCAGGTCAAGGGGATCATGAGAGGCTATAAGGGGCTTCTGGATGAGGAGATCTTTGACCTTACAGCGGATTCCGTTTCCGGCATCATGATGAACGGCGGCACATTGCTTCTGACCGCCAGATGCAAGGAATTCATGGAGCCGGAATACCAGAAGAAGGGTGCCGAGATCTGCAGGAAATACGGCATTGACGGCATGGTGGTCCTGGGCGGCGACGGTTCTTTCCGCGGTGCTCAGAAGCTGGCGGCCTACGGCATCAACACCATCGGCATCCCCTGCACCATCGACATGGACATTACCTGTACGGATTATACCATCGGCTATGACACGTCCTGCAATACCGTCATGGAAGCCATCGATAAGATCCGCGACACCTCCAGCTCTCACGAGCGCTGCACCATCATCGAGGTCATGGGCCGCGATCACGGCTATATCGGCATCATGGCCGGCCTGGCGGGCGGCGCCGCGGACGTACTGCTTCCGGAGACCTATGACGGCAATATCCAGAAGCTGATCGACCACGTCCGGGAAAAGAAAGAGCGGGGCAAACTTCCGGCCCTGATCGTCAATTCCGAGGGCATCGGCAATTCCGCGGAACTCGCCAAAATGATCGAGATGGCCACCGGCGTGGAAACCAGAGCAACCATTCTCGGCCATATCCAGAGAGGCGGCCGCCCCACCGTGAGAGACCGTTTTATTGCTTCTATGATGGGCGTTAAGGCAGTGGACCTGCTGCTTGAGGGCAAAACAAACCGTGTCGTTGCCTATAAGGGCGGTGATTTCGTGGACTATGATATCGATGAAGCCCTGGCCATGCAGAAGAGTATCGATCCCGAGTGGATCAGAGCTTACGATCTCATTAAAAAATAAACCGGAGGATCCTTCTTCGCTGAAGGGCGGAAACAAGCGTTAAAGCCCGAAGAAGCTGCGGAAGGATCGGACCAGTCACAGCGGGGCAGCAGGTTGCTCCGCTTATTTATATGCGGGCGAACGGAATCCGCGGGCTCTCGGCATGGCTCAAAACAGCCATGCGGCCGCAGTACGGAGGGGAATCTTCGGGAGGCTGTTTTCAGCCTTTAGTTGAACCGAAATGAAGGAAAAGGGCAGATCATGAATCAGGAACTTGCTAAAATCAGGGATTATCAGAAGAAAGCGGCCCTCCGGAGAAAGGACCGCGTTTTTGTCGTGGAAGGGATCCGGGCCTGCCGGGAAGTCCCGGAAGAGCGTCTTTTAAGGACCGTGGTCTCGGAAAGCTATGTAAAAGCTTACGGAAGACCGGAGGGGGCCCTTGTTGTGCCGGACAGGGATTTTGAACGGGTCTCCGATACGAAGACCCCCCAGGGCGTCCTGAAGCTGGCTTCGGTTTCGGAGCCGGATGAGGACACCGTTCTGGAAAAGGAAAACGGTCTTTACATGCTGCTTGAAAACGTGCGGGATCCGGGAAACCTGGGGACCATCATCAGGACTGCAGAAGCCTGCTGCGTTGATGCGGTCATTCTAAGTCCGGAATGCGTGGACCTGTATAATCCCAAGGTGGTCCGTGCGACGATGGGCTCCTTGTTCCGGGTCAGCTGCCTGGTGTCCGGGAATCTTAAGAAAACGGTGGAAAAGATCCGGAAAAGGGGCGGAAAGGTATATGCCGCTTCCCTTCAGGATTCCGTTTCCTATGACGATGCGGATTACTGCGGCATGAGCGCCTTTATTATCGGGAACGAGGCCAACGGTCTGACGGAGGAGATCTGCGAGGCCTCCGACATGCGGATCCATATCCCCATGGGGGGAGAAGTGGAGTCGCTGAACGCGTCTGTCGCGGCAGCCGTGCTCATGGCTGAAGCCGCCCGCCAGCGGCGGAAAAAAGGATAAGATGGCCGGGCGAGATCCGGGGGATCTTGCGTGTGAAGTCCGAGAGATCGGGCATGTAAAATCCGGAGAATTGGGCAAAACTTGACAAATTGGTAATTTTATGGTAAAGTCTTCGTAACATTTGCGTAACAAATCCCTGGAAGCCGAAAAGAAGTAAATTATTCCTGCCGGTTTCCGGGCCTCATCTGCACCGGGTGTCTCCTTGTTAAGGATGCAGAAGGGGATCTTAAAAAGGAGAAAAGAGCGGATGCTCTGACACAGATGTTATGAAGAAAAACCAGTTATTAAAAAGACTGACAGCGATCCTTCTGGCTTCTCTCATGCTCGTTATTTCCGTTTCCTGCGGCGGCGAAGAAGGACTGTCCGCGAAAGAGACCGGAAGAGAAGAACTGTCAGCGGAAACAGCAAAGACACAAGAAACCGAAGAAAGGACGGATGCTTCGGATACCGAAGAAAACGCCGTCAGCCCGGAAACGGGTACGGCGGAGCCGGAACAGACGGATGAGACTGCAGACTTCAGCAAAGAAGACGGCACCGCGGAAAGAAAAGACCCGGAAGAGGAAGAAACAACTCCGGAGAATGGTCCGGACAGTGAAGAAACTTCTTCGGCTCCGGAACAAGGCCCCGATGAAGTGGCTAATCCGGATGGACTGGCAGCCTTTTTTGAGAACAGGCTGACGGTAGACCCCGGCAAGACTCATTCCTATCTGAACGTCCGGGAGGAGCCTTCCGAAGAGTCCAAGATCCTGGCGATCCTTTACCCCAACGAGGTAGTGACCTATGTTGACAAAGAGGATGAATGGTACAAGGTCCAGCTGAACGGCTTTACCGGCTACGTCAGCGAAGAATACGTCCTGACGGACGCGGAAGCCTATGAAGCTTCGCGGCACAATATCGGCTACGCCTGCATGATCCGCGAATTCGATACCGTTCTTTATGAAGTCCCGGATACTTCGACGCCGGGACACCGGCTGGCCGACAAGGCGGATGTATTCGCCGTCAGCGGCCTCACCGGCGAGTTTTTCCAGATCGACGTGGTCTCGGATACTTTGGACCATCTTTACGTCCACTGGGATAAGGCGGTCCTGTTCTACCAGTTCCTGGGACCCAACGTCAGAAACGGCCTGGACGAAGGCACGGAAGCCTATCTGGACTCCCTGAACCTGGGGAATTACCAGACGGTGCTGGATACTTTATCCCGGGAAGCCGAGGAAGAAAAGCCGATACGGGAAGCGGAAAGATCTGCCTGGGAACAGGCCTCCCGGGAGGCGGAGGAATCTGCTTCGGCGTCGCTGGAGGAAGCCGTCCGGGAAAGTGAAGAAGCTTCGTACGCTGCTTCCGTGGAAGCCTCCCTGGCCTCGGAATCGATCTCTGTTAGCGAGGCGGAAGCTTCTTATCTCGCCGCCATCGAGCAGGCAGCCCAGGAAGAAGCCATGCGCCGCTCCCTGGAAGAAGCCCAGGAAGCCTATCGGCGTTCGGTGGAAGAATCCGCCGCAGCCTTTGCCGCCTGGCAGCAGTCTTCCCGCGAACAGGAAGCCGTCGCCAGAGAAGCCGCTTCACGGTCGGCGGAAGAATCCAGGATAGCCTCCGAACAGGCGAGTCTGGCCTCCAGCCAGTCCTGGCAGAATTCCCTCATCGACCAGGCGAAGGCAGCCGAAAATGCCCGCCGCGCCTTTACGGCCCAGAGAGGCCTTATGACCTCCGCCAATGTTCAGCGGTCCGGCGCCTACAGCGTCAACCTTGACCAGGGGGTCATCGATTACACCATCAGCCTGTGTACTTCCTACGGGCTGGATCCGGCCATCATCTTTTCCGTCATGTATCATGAGAGCCGCTTCCATACCAATTCCGTCAACAAGTCGGCCCTGGGCACCTATGGCGTGGAGGGCATCTCCTACGGTCTGATGCAGGTCATCCCCATGTGGAACAAGGCCCGGATGGCCGCCAACAACGTGAGTTATCCCGACGGTCTGTACGACCCCTATAATAATATCCTGATCGGCGTCCTGATCCTGGTGGACCACGGCGCCCAGTACGACTGGGTCACGGCCCTGGCCAAGTTCCGGATCGGCCTTAACGATACCGGCTATGACTATGCCAGAAGCGTATTATCCCTGGCCGGTAATTTCGATACCCGCCGGTAAACGGCAGGCAGACAATTTAAGAAGATCTGAGAGCGTCCCGGCCTGAAAACAGGCCTCCGGGACGCTTTCTTTATGAAATCTTTGTGAAGTAGGTGATTTTGTGCCGGAAACGTGGTAAGATAAGAACGCTTTTGAAAAGAGGTGAGACTGATTTGAATACTTTCTTTGGCCGTCTGAAAAACGCCCTGATCCGGTTCATGCAGGGCCGTTACGGCACCGACAAGCTGAATCTGGTGATGCTCGCATCAGCCCTTCTGCTGGATATGATCTCTTTATTCCTGAAGGCTGCGGCGGCAAGGGCCGTCCTGGGCCTGATCACCGGAGTGCTTCTGGCGTTCTGTATCTTCAGGACTTTTTCCCGGAACATTCCCGCCAGGACAAAGGAACTCCGGTTCTTTGAGAATAAACTCCGGAATCTGAAATCACTGAAGACCCATCATATCTACCGCTGTCCGGGCTGCTCCCAGAAGATCAGGGTCCCCCGGAAAAAGGGCGTCAGAGCGGAGATCCGCTGTCCGAAATGCGGAACGGTCTTCGTTAAAAAGATCTGATCGGGGAAGACTTTTATGTTTGGCTATCTTACACCCTATAAAGAGGGGCTTTCCGAAAAAGACCGGGAGACCTACCAGGCCTATTACTGCGGCCTCTGCCGGGAACTGAAGCACCGGTTCGGGATGAAGTCCCAGCTGATCCTGGCCTATGACCTGGTCTTTCTGGCGCTTCTTCGGAACGGGCTCTATGAAGAGGATACTGCCCGGGAGAAAGGCTTCTGCTTCTGGAAGCATACCCAGGTCTTCCGGGAATCCGATCCCTGCCTTGCTTATGCGGCGGATATGAACCTGCTGCTTTCCTACAACAATTACATCGACCAGGCCCATGATTCCGCCTCAAAGAAGGCGCAGACGGCCGTGAAACTTCTGAAAAAGGATTATGAAGCGGTCTCCGCCCGGTATCCCCGGCAGAAGGAAGCGGTCGAGACCTATATGAAAAAGCTTTCCGCCTGGGAGAAGGATCCCGGGGATAACCCGGATGAAGCGGCCAATTATACCGGAGAGATGCTCCGGGAAGTCTTTCTGGAGAGAGAAGACGAGTATGCTTCCTACCTCCGGCCTATGTTCTATTACCTGGGCAAGTATATCTACCTCTGCGACGCCTATACGGACGTGTTTGACGATCTGGCATCGGGCAGCTATAATCCATATGCCGCCCTGGCGGACACCGAGGGCTTCGACGATCTGGTGCAGCGGCATCTGGAATCCGTGATGGGAGAGTGCTGCCGGTATTTTGAGATGCTGCCGTTATTCCGGCACAGAGATATCTTAAGGAACATCCTGTACGCAGGCGTATGGATCGCTTATTCAGGATCCCGAAACCAAAGGACAAAAGAAGGAAAAGAGTCATAAATGTTTTTTAATCCCTATCAGGTCCTGGGAGTCAGTGAAACGGCTTCGGACGATGAAATCAAAAAAGCATACAGGGAGCTCAGCCGGCGCTACCACCCGGATGCGAACATCAATAATCCTAACAAGGACAAGGCGGAAGAGCAGTTCAAACAGGTCCAGCAGGCCTATGATGAGATCATGAAGATCCGCTCGTCGAGAGGATCAGGAGGCGGATCATCCTACGGCTACGGTCAGCAGAATACCTATGGCTACGGCCGGCAGAACGGTTACGGCTACGGCCGGCAGAACGGCTACGGATACAAGGAAAGGGACAATTACGGCGGCGCTTTCTATCAGAACCCCTTCGGTTCCTTCTATGAACGCCGCCAGACCCGCCAGGAAATGCCGTTGGAATTCCAGGCGGCCGCCAATTATATCAACGCCGGGCATTACCAGGAGGGACTCAATGTGCTGAACCGGATGGAATCCGGATTCCGGAACGCCCTCTGGTATTATCTGAGAGGTATGGCGAACGCCGGGCTCGGAAACCAGATGAACGCTCTGGAAGACGCCCGGATGGCCTCCTCCCTGGAGCCCAACAATATGCAGTACCGGAGCTTCCTGCAGAGCCTGGAATCCGGCGGCGGCTTCTATAACTCGATGGGACGGGGCTACGGCCGCAATGATATCATGGACTCGAACTTCCTGTGTCCGACGCTCTGCATGATGTCGCTCTGCTGTCCGTGCAACGGACCCTGTTAATACTTTTGCCGGCAGTATGCCGGCTTTTGCTCATGGTTATACAAAAAAGATGATATGGGGGAAGAAAGAATGAAGAAACTGTTTGCCTGTCTTCTGGCGGGCATCATGCTGTTCGCGGCATCCTGTGCCGGGAATGCGGGAAAAGAAACCACGGTACCGGTCTCCGGCGAAGCGTCTGAAACGGATCCGGCCAATGCGCCGGTTCTGACAGCCACCGGGGTCCATCTGCGGAAAAGCGCTTCCATTGCGGCGCTGAGCCTTACCCAGATCCCGGCGGGAAAGGAAGTGAAGCTCCTTTCCGTCGAGGGAGACTGGGCGAAAGTGTCCTATAACGATACAGAGGGCTATGTGCTCCTGGAGTATCTGGAACAGAACGGCAAAAGGGTGACAGAGGCCGCGAAGGACCCAAAAGAGAGCGAAGCTCCCGGCACTTCTCCGGCGGAGAATGCTTCCGGCAGCGAAGCCTCTGAAACAGCGGAAACTTCCGCTTCCTCCGAAGCCTCTTCGGCGGATGCGCAGTCCGAAACTTCAGGCGGGACGGAGCCGTCTTCAGAGACAGCGCCATCCGGACAGGAAGATACCTCCGAAGCCCAGACAGATCCCGTTGCTGAAAGCACGGATCCTCAGCCGGAAACCCAGCCTTCGGAAGGCCAGAGCAGCGATCCGGGAAACGGCGTGCTTGTCGACAACGGGCTTTTTGACCTTGCCGGCCTGCCCAACAATTCCGTTCCCTACGGCAACGACTGGGACGATAAAGATCCCGTCGGCCTGCCCAACGGCGTCCATTACTACGATAACGTTTACGGAAAATACCATCCGGTCTATTATATCAAAACGGATCAGAAGCTTTTATACCTGACCATGGATGAAGGCTACGAAGCCGGCTACACGCCCACGATCCTGGATACCCTGAGAGACAAGGGCGTCCACGCGGTGTTCTTTATCACCAAACAGTTCTATGACAGCGATCCGGAACTGGTGCAGCGGATGATCAATGAGGGCCATGTGATCGGAAACCATACCTGCCGCCATCCCTCCGGCGGATATCCCCGCTATGTGGACGAGCATGGTCTGGATTCCTTTACGGAGGACGTCTCTACCCTTCACAAGCTGGTCTATGACCGGTTCGGCTACACCATGAGGCTGTTCCGCTTCCCGGAAGGCGAAGCTTCGGAACTGCTTATGGCCAAGCTCAATAATTTAGGCTACACCTCCGTATTCTGGAGCTACGCCCACCGGGATTACATCACGGATGACCAGCCAGATCCCCAGGTGACTCTGGAACGCTGCGTCTCCCATATGGCTCCCGGAGCCGTCTATCTGCTTCACGCGGTATCTTCATCCAATACCGCGGCGCTGGGAGACTTTATCGACCAGGCCCGGGCAGCGGGTTATGAGTTCGGCGATTTCCCGGTGGACCAGGTTTCCGCGAGATAAACAAAAAGGACAGATAAGAGGCGCCTTCAGGCGTCCTCCGGAAGCCTCCGGAAAGGCCATTCATAAAAGAATTCGGACCAACTGCAAAAGAATTCAAATAACAACTTGCATTTCACTTGATTTTCTTATAGAATGTCGGTATATGGGGAAAAATTGGATCACCCCCGTATACCGACTTTTTGTTTTAAAGGTTTAGGAGGTTTAGAGCATGAGCGAACAGACAAAAGCGCTGGCCAGAATTGAAGGTCTGGCGGATGAAGGCAGCTTTGTGGAAATCGGCGCTTATGTTACGGCCCGCGAGACGGACTTCTCTCTTTCCGAGAAGAAGGAAGCCGGAGACGGTGTCGTAACAGGGTACGCAACCATCGAAAGGAAACTGGTCTTTGTCTACAGCCAGGATGCTGCCGTTCTCGGCGGATCCCTTGGCGAGATGCATGCAAAGAAGATCATCAGACTGTATGAGATGGCTATGAAGATGGGCGCGCCCATCATCGGACTCATCGACTGCGCGGGCGTCCGGCTGGAAGAATCCACCGACGGACTGTATGCCTTCGGTGAACTGTTTAAGGTCCAGGCCAAGGCATCCGGCATCGTTCCCGAGATTCAGATCGTCTTCGGCAAATGCGGCGGCGGCATGGCTTTATCGGCCGGCGTGGCGGACTTTGTATTCATGGAAGAGAAGAACGCAGCCCTCTTCGTGAACGCGCCGAATACCCTTGACGGCAACTATAAAGAGAAGATCAACACCGCATCCGCAGCCTATCAGGCAGCAAATACCGGCCTTGTGGATGGTGCGGGCACCGAAGACGAAGTGCTTGAAGCGGTTCGTTCGCTGGTGGCCATCCTGCCGTCCAACAATGAAGAACCTGCCGTCCAGGAGACCCAGGACGACCTGAACCGCCTTACCGGCCAGCTGGAAGGCGTTAAGGACGTTAAGGAGATCATCTCCGTCGTGGCGGACTACGGCCAGTTTGTGGAAGTGAAGAAGGAATACGGCAAAGATGTGACCGCGGGCTTTATCCGGCTCGACGGCATCACCGTCGGCGTCGTGGGCAACGCAGAAGAGAAGATCTCCGCCGCGGGATGCGAAAAGACCGCAGCCTTTGTTACTTTCTGCGACGCTTTCGAGATCCCGGTGCTGACCCTTACCGGCGTGACCGGCTTTGCTTCCGAGATCGAAGAAGAAAAGAATATGGCCAAGGCGGCTTCCCTGATGACCTATGCCTTTGCCAATACGACGGTCCCCAGGATCGGCGTCGTCGTGGCCGACAGCTACGGTTCCGCCTATACGGCCATGAATTCCAAGGCCATCGGCTGTGACATTGTTTACGCTCTGGAAGGCGTGAAGATCGGCCTGATGGATGCCGGCATGGCAGCCAAGATCCTGGCGAAGGACGCGAAGGATATCCCGGAAGTCCGGGCAGCCTTCGATGAAAAGCAGACGGCGGAAGCCTCCGCAAGACGCGGCTATATCGACGAGATCGTTTCCGCTTCAACGTTAAGGAAGAACATCCTCATCGCGCTCGAGATGCTTTTCAACAAGCGGGAAGAGGCTCCTTATAAAAAACACGCAGCCAAGTAACGGAGGAACATTATGGGCGAAATTTTAGCGAATGCCGGATTGAATACCCTTATGGGTATGGGCGTCGTTTTCGTCGTGCTCATCCTGATCTCCTTTGTCATTTCCGGCTTCAGCCTCATCAACAAGGCGGAGGCCAGGATGAAGAACAGGGGAAAGCAGCCTGAGACACCCGCTCCGAAAGCGCCTCCGGCGGCGGCGCAGCCGGTGGTGGAAGAAGATGACGTCACCGATGATACAGAGCTTGCCGCGGTGATTGCGGCGGCCATAGCAGCTTACGAGGGAACGGCAGCGGAAGGCATCGTGGTCCGTTCCATCCGGAAAGTCAATTCACAGAAAACCTGGAAGAGAGGATAAACAAGATGAAAAATTATACCATTACAGTTAACGGCAATGTTTACAATGTAACCGTAGAAGAAGGCACCACCGCCGGCGTGGTTCAGGCACCGGTCCAGTCCGTGGCTTCTGTCGCTGCACCGAAGAAGGCCGCAGCTGCGGCTCCTGCCTCTTCCGGCGCCCAGGGCGGCGTGCAGATCGTGGCGCCCATGCCCGGCAAGATCCTGGGCATCAAGGCCAAGGCCGGCGACCAGGTCACCAAGGGCCAGGTCATCGCCGTTCTTGAAGCCATGAAGATGGAAAATGAGATCGTCGCTCCCCAGGACGGCGTGATCGCCACCATCGATACCTCCGAAGGCGCTTCCGTTGAAGCCGGCGCGGTTCTGGCCACCATGAACTGAGATTTCCAGGGATATAAAAACATAAGGAGACTGACATGAGTTATGTAATGAATACTTTAAGCAATCTCCTCGGCCAGACGGCTTTTATGAGTCTGACCTGGGGAAATTACTTAATGATCGTGGTCGCCCTGTTCTTTATGTACCTGGCAATCGCGAAGGATTACGAGCCGCTGCTGCTGGTTCCCATATCCTTCGGCATGCTGCTCGTGAATATCTATCCGGATATCATGAAGGAAGGCGGCCTTCTGCACTACTTCTATCTGCTGGACGAATGGAGCATCCTGCCGTCTCTGATCTTCATGGGCGTAGGCGCCATGACGGATTTCGCTCCCCTGATCGCCAATCCCAAGAGCTTCCTTTTGGGCGCGGCAGCTCAGTTCGGCATCTACATGGCCTATTTCATGGCCATCTTCATGGGCTTTAACGATAAGGCGGCAGCCGCCATCTCCATCATCGGCGGCGCCGACGGCCCCACCTCCATCTTCCTGTGTTCCAAGCTCGGCCAGGTCGAATACATGGGTCCCATCGCTGTAGCGGCTTATTCCTACATGTCCCTGGTGCCTGTTATCCAGCCGCCCATCATGAAGCTTCTCACCACGGAAGAGGAGCGGAAGATCAAAATGGAACAGCTCCGTCCCGTTTCCAAGCTGGAAAGGATCCTGTTCCCCATTATCGTTACCATCGTTGTCTGTATGATTCTTCCCACCACGGCACCCCTGGTAGGCATGCTGATGCTGGGCAACCTGTTCCGGGAATCCGGTGTTGTGAAGCAGCTTTCCGAGACCGCGTCCAACGCGCTGATGTACATCGTCGTCATCATCCTGGGCACCTCCGTAGGCGCCACCACCTCCGCGGAAGCCTTCCTGAAGCTGGATACCCTTAAGATCGTTGCCCTGGGCATGATCGCCTTTGCCTTCGGTACCGCAGCCGGCGTGCTGTTCGGCAAGCTCATGAGCAAGCTGAGCCACGGCAAGGTGAATCCCCTCATCGGTTCCGCCGGTGTTTCCGCGGTTCCCATGGCGGCCCGTGTTTCCCAGAAAGTCGGCGCCGAAGCCGATCCCACCAACTTCCTGCTCATGCATGCCATGGGTCCGAACGTAGCGGGCGTTATCGGCACCGCTGTTGCGGCAGGCACCTTCATGGCGATCTTCGGTGTTAAGTAAATCAGGTGGTAAAGGAGTTTAATCATGGCAAAAAAACCCGTTAAAATAACAGAAACCGTTCTCCGTGACGCTCATCAGTCGCTGATCGCGACCCGTATGACCACGGAAGAAATGCTTCCCATCGTCCCGAAGCTGGACCAGGTGGGCTATCATTCCGTCGAATGCTGGGGCGGTGCTACCTTCGATGCCTGCCTCCGCTTCCTGAAGGAAGATCCCTGGGACCGTTTAAGAAAGCTCCGCGACGGCTTCAAGAACACCAAGCTCCAGATGCTCTTCAGAGGACAGAACATCCTGGGCTACAACCATTATTCCGATGACGTGGTGGAATACTTCGTTCAGAAGTCCATTGCCAACGGCATTGACATCATCCGTATCTTTGACTGCTTCAACGATTTAAGAAATCTGGAGACCGCCGTCAAAGCCGCGAAGAAGGAAAAAGGCGAAACCCAGATCGCTCTTTCCTATACCCTGGGCGATGCCTACACCCTGGACTACTGGAAAGAGACCGCCAGACAGGTAGAAGAGATGGGCGCGGATTCCCTCTGCATCAAGGACATGGCCGGCCTTCTGGTTCCCTATGAAGCCACCCGCCTGGTGTCTGCCTTAAGAGAGGGAACGGACCTTCCCATCCAGATCCATACCCATTACACCTCCGGCTGTGCCGCCATGACTTATCTTAAGTCCATCGAAGCCGGCGCGGACATCATCGATACCGCCATTTCTCCCTTTGCCATGGGCACCTCCCAGCCGGCAACGGAAGTCATGGTGGAGACCTTCCGGGGCACCGAATACGACACCGGTCTTGACCTGAACCTGCTTTCCGAGATCGCGGACTACTTCCGTCCCATCCAGGAGAAGTATCTGGAAAAAGGCACCCTTTCCCCGAAGGTCATGGGCGTCAACATCAAGACGCTTCTGTACCAGGTTCCCGGCGGCATGCTTTCCAACCTGGTTTCCCAGCTGAAGGAAGCCCATGCGGAAGACAAGTACTACGATGTGCTTGAGGAGATCCCGAAGGTCCGTAAGGACCTGGG
>JAFRVX010000035.1 GCA_017438305.1 Lachnospiraceae bacterium
CCAGGGCGAAATTCGATGAGCTGACCAGAGACCTGGTGGATATGACCGCAGAGCCCGTGCGTAAGGCCCTTTCCGATGCAGGCCTTGCCGCATCCGAGCTTTCCAAGGTTCTCCTGGTAGGCGGCTCCACCCGTATCCCTGCCGTACAGGAAAAGGTTAAACAGCTGACCGGCCATGAGCCCAGCAAGACTCTGAACCCGGATGAGTGCGTAGCCATCGGCGCCGCGATCCAGGGCGGCAAGCTTTCCGGCGAAGCCGGAACCGGCGACATCCTGCTGCTGGACGTTACTCCGCTGACCCTTTCCATCGAAACCCTCGGCGGCGTGGCGACCCATCTGATCGAGAGAAATACCACCATCCCGACAAAGAAGAGCCAGATCTTCTCCACCGCGGCCGACAACCAGACCGCCGTTGACATCAACGTCGTACAGGGTGAAAGACAGTTTGCCCGGGACAACAAGTCCTTAGGCCAGTTCAGGCTGGACGGCATCCCGCCGGCACGCCGCGGCGTTCCGCAGATCGAGGTTACCTTCGATATCGATGCCAACGGTATCGTGAACGTATCCGCGAAGGATCTTGGCACCGGCAAAGAGCAGCATATCACGATCACAGCCGGCTCCAACATGTCCGACGATGATATCGAAAAAGCTGTCCGGGAAGCCCAGGAATTCGAAGCCCAGGATAAGGCCCGGAAGGAAGGCATTGATGCGAGAAACGATGCCGACTCCCTGGTGTTCCAGACCAAACAGGCCATGGAACAGGTGGGCGACAAACTGGATCCGACCCTGAAGGCCACCGTTGAAAACGATCTGAAGGCTCTGGAAGACGCCATTAATGCCACCGACATCAACAACATGACGCCGGATCAGACGGAAGACATCAAGGCTAAGAAAGAGACCCTTTTGAATTCCGCCAACCAGCTCTTTGCGAAGATGTATGAGCAGGCTCAGGGTTCTGCCCAGGGAAATCCCGGCGCCGGCGCTTACCAGGATCCCAACCAGAATTACGGAACCTCCAATAACGGCGGCGGCGATGACGACGTCGTAGACGGGGATTATAAGGAAGTTTAACTGATCCTCATCAGTCACCTGCGGTGACAGCTTCCCCAGAGGGGAAGCCGGCCTCATCAGTCACCTGCGGTGACAGCTTCCCCAGAGGGGAAGCCGGATGCCCAAGCCTTCCCCCATGGGGAAGGTGGCGCGAAGCGCCGGATGAGGCATTTCGTCATACGTCACCTTCGGTGACAGCTTCTTCGCTGCATAAGCAGTCACTAAACTCACCCTTCGCCTTTGGCTCGTGTTTGTTAAGTGTCTGCATTACCCAGAGGGGAAGCCCTGAATAAAGACTTAGCGGCCACACTGCATCCTGCAGTGTGGCCGTACAGAGGTTAATATGGCAGAAAACAAGAGAGATTATTACGAGGTCCTTGGCGTTTCGAAAAATGCCACGGATGATGAACTGAAAAAAGCATACAGGGCGCTGGCGAAAAAATACCATCCGGACGCGCATCCGGACGATAAGGACGCCGAAGCCAAATTCAAAGAGGCTTCCGAAGCCTATGCCATTCTTTCGGATCATGAAAAACGGGCGCAGTATGATCAGTATGGTTTTGCTGCCTTCGGAGACGGTGCTGGCACCTCAGGCTTCTCCGGCTTTGATTTCAACGCATCCGGCATGGGCGATATTTTCGGTGACATATTCGGTGATCTCTTCGGAACAGGCGGATTCGGAGGCTATTCTTCCAGAAGCGGAAGAGGCGGAGCCCAGCGGGGCGCCAATGTCCGCACCACTGTGCGCATCA
>JAFRVX010000036.1 GCA_017438305.1 Lachnospiraceae bacterium
GTGTGTTAGACTTCATTTAGAATACCTCTCTGCTTAATAAGTTTTTTACCAACCGGCAAGTCAGTAAATCTTATTTTACTCTGAGGTATTCTTTCTTTTCAACGTCCACCACGATTTAAACTATACAGGAAGCTTTTCTGACGGACATAGCTGTTGTTGTCGGGACATTCAGCTATTATTTCCGAACACACGGCTGCTGCTGCCGGATATACAATTGATCAGCTCTGTTATTCGCTGACCCTTTTTATCGTCTGAAGAGATTCTGAATGGAACTGACCACGTTTTCCAGTGCCTCAGACACGTTGTTTAGTGAGGCCACCAGGCCGTTCAGCTCCTGGATGTTCAGGTCTTTTAAGGTTTCTGCAGCCGCGCTGAAGGCTTCCATGGCTTTATTCAGCTTATCCACGTCCACGTCCGCCAGCTTTTCCGCAGCCAGCGTGAAAGAGGAGGCGGCTTCATTGAAACGGTCAATGTCCAGCTTTTGAAGCTCTTCCGCCGCTTTCCCGAGGGAATCCGCGGCTGTCGTCAGCCGGTCAAAGTCCGTCCTGCCGATTACTTTTTCAGCGGTTTCCGAGACGCTTTTTATACTGTTTGAAGCCTTTGTCAGCGAAACCGTACTGATGATCAGCATCAGCGCCAGGATCAGGAGAATTCCTGTCTTGATCCGGGCGTGAAGCAACAGTTTTTTCTGTATGGCAAGCATTTTCTGTTCTGATTCGTTCATTTTCTTTTATTCCTTGAAAGTATTAAAAATCCATCTCCGTCAGCCGGCTTCGCATCTATCTTCCCTTTCTGAACTCGTCCGCCAGTTCTTTCATCCTTTCGCTGCTGTATTCGAAGAACATGCGGTAGCCTTTGCAGAAATAATTCAATCTTACGTCAGGCTGGTCCGGGCTTAAGTCCCCCGTACGGCAGCGGAAGCAGCCGCCGCGGCACAAAGAAAGCCAGGGACAGGAACGGCAATCCTCATGAAGCGGGTCTGAGCGTTCCAGGAAGTGTTTGCTGAGGCGTGTCTCATCGATGACAGTCAGACGGTCGGTGTTGAAATTACCCAGGCGCCATTCATCAAGGGCATAGAAATCACAGGGATATACACTGCCGTCAGCCTCGGCCACATACTGAAGTCCGCAATGACCCCGCTGGTCGCAGGCTTCCGGACGCACGCCCATCAGCATGCCCACGTAATTCTCAAACTGGCGGATATACAGCATCTGTCCTTTCTTCACGTCTTCGTACCAGAGATCGAAAAGGTCCATCAGAAATCTGCCGTAAGTCTCGGGAAGCAGGGAATAAGGCTTCCGGCCCGGTTCCTCCGCCAGCGGGTCCAGACAAGGGATGAACTGCATGTAGTCCCAATGCTGCTTCCGGTAAAATCCATAGATCTCCCGGATGTTTTCCGCTGTCAGTTTATGCACGACCGTCAGGATATTGTATTCTACGTCATACTTTTCCAGAAGTCTGACAGATTCAATGACGCGTTCAAAGGTTCCGTCTGCCGATGTCCCTGCCGGGTGCCGGAAGGTATCATGGATCGCCTTCGTGCCATCCACGGACACCCCGATCAGGAAGTGATTGTCTCTGAAGAAGCGGGCCCATTCGTCGGTGAGGGCAAAACCATTGGTCTGCAGGGCAAAATGGATCTGGGCTCCGTTTTGATTATATTGCCGCGTGTATTCCAGGGCCTTTTCGAAAAACGGCAGGCCCCGGAGCGTCGGCTCCCCGCCCTGAAAAGACAGGGTATAGTGGTCCGTGACCTGGGTCAATGTGCGGCGGATCACATTTTTTAACGTCTTTTCGCTCATCAGCCCAAAGCTTGCCTGCTGCCGGTTTGCTGCTTCATCACAGTAAAAACAGTAGTCGCATTTCATGTTGCAGAGCCCGGACGCGGGCTTGATCATAACATTTATGGATCTCATGGCTTTTCGCTTCCCTTTCTCTTTCCGGCTGACAGTATTATACCATAAATCAGCCTGTATACCACTATTGAAATCCAATTATTCCCGATTATTTCATACCGTCCGGGATCCCGGAGCCGAAAAAGGGAGCGGCATATACCGCTCCCAATTGTAATCCTGTTTTTTCTGCCGGCAGTGATCCTACGTTTAATCTCCCAGCTGTGATCTTGTGTTTTGCCCGCCGGTTGAGATCCTGTATTTTTTTCACGGCTTTTTTGTTAAAAGCCGTCATCCTCTCTGACCTTTAAACAAAAGGGCAACGGTCGGGTTGATGACAGCCGGCGCCGGTTTCGGCGCATATTTCGCATGGCGCCGGAGCAGTTCATCAGCTTCCTCGTTACGGCCTGTGTCGCGCAGCCGCTTCTCATAGGTGGCCAGGGATGTTTCATGAGCGTGGAAGGGTCCTCCTTCGTGATAGACCGTCCACATGGGATCGATCTGGGTGGAATTCTTCTTCATGTTCTCATCGATCCAGTCCAGGATGATCTTGGCGCCTTTTGCGCAGATTTCAGGATACTGTTCCTTTACGTCAAACTGTTCATGAGGATCGTCTTTCAGATTGAAAAGCATTTCGCTGTCCCAGTTGTGGAAGCCGTCATTCACCGTGCGGATGTAGAGCCAGTCGCCGAACCGCGCGGAACGCTGACATACGTGGGCCATCTGGGAAAGGACCAGGGCATCACGGCCGCAGGCCTTGCCTTCCTTTAACGTATCCGCGAAACTGATGCCGTCCCAGTCTTCATTCTTTTCCACATCCAGAAGGTCGCAGAGGGTGGGCAGCAGATCCAGACTGTAGTGGAATTCGTTGTCCGTCGTACCCTGCCCGCAGCCGGGCCAGCGGATGATGAAGGGAATGTTGCAGCAGGGTCTGTCGGCGGTGCCGTGTTCCGCATAGGCACCCAATTCTCCAAAGTTTTCACCGTGGTCACCGGTCAGGATAATGGCGGTATCTTCATAAATGCCGAGCTCTTTCATCTTGCCGACGATCTGGCCCAGGCACCAGTCGGCATAGGCAACACCGCAGTCGTAACCGTCAAAGATCCGGCGGATGCCGGCCATATCGTCGATCCTGCCCGGATTCCGGGGAAGAACGGGCGTTTCCATATCGTTGAACATGTTCAGTTCATGGGTCGTATGGGGGCCTACCACCTTTTTATGACGCTCCAGCGCCTCTTCATCGATCCAGCACCAGTCAGACAGATCATCGTTCTCGAACGGATTGCCGAAGGATTCGGGAACGCGGTAAGGTGTATGCGGATCCCAGAGATGTACATGCAGGAACCAGTTTTCCCGGGAGACACCGTTGTTCTCCAGCCAGTTCAGCGCATAGGGGACTACGCTATCACCGCTCTCCAGACCGCAGCTGCCCTCGTTAAAGGTCTCATTCATGCCTGCGCTGAACCACCAGGCGGAATGGCGCTCCGGGAAGGTGCTGACAGAACAGGTATACATGCCGGCACGGCGGAAGATATTGTTGAAATTGCCGTCATCCTGGCTGTCTTTCATTCCGCGGCTGTATCCGGTGAGACGCCTGTCGGCTGCGGTACCGCCATGACCGACGATGCCGTTCCGGATGCCGAAGCGGCCGGAGATAAGCGCCGCCCGGGAAGGAAGGCAGGGAGCATCCGAACAGTAATACTCGTTGAAACGGACGCCTTCAGCGGCGATGCTGTCGATAACAGGGGAAGTATTGCGCCTGTACCCATAGCAGCCCAGATGATCAGGCCTTAACGTATCAAAATCCACAAACAGAACTTTCATTTATAGCCTCCTTAATGAATTATATTCATACCGGGTTTTTTACCGGTATTAATTATCGTGACAAGACCTTAATTATTCCAAAGCCCAGTTTATCCAAAGCTCAGCTTACCCAAAGCTTTATCGACTCAACCGCCAGGGAGATGATCCCGCAGGCGAGCATGACTTTGATGGGACTTGCCTTCCATTTCCTTAACACTGCGAGGGCTCCGGCGAACAGCAGGAGAGTAAGCCAGCTGATATTCGCAAATGATGCATTTCCTGTGCCTTCAATGAAAAGCGCGGGCAATAAGATCTTCAGTCCCGCTGCCAGGATCATGGCCACCACCGCCGGACGGAGCGACTTCAGGATCCCCTGCATGAGCTTCAGATTTCTGTATTTCACATACAGAAAAGCAAGTACGGTCACAAAGATACAGGAAGGCAGGATCACGCCCAGGGTCGCGCACACTGCCCCGGGAATGCCCGCTGTCAGATTTCCGACGAAGGTAGCCGCGTTGACCGCTACCGGTCCGGGAGTCATCTCCGCGATGGTCACCAGATCCGCGAAATCCGCCTGGGTGAGCCATCCGTACTTATCGATGACCTGGGCCTGGATGAGAGGGATCGCGGCATATCCGCCGCCGAAACTGAAAGCGCCTATTTGAAGGAAAGCTAAAAACAACTGCCAGCAGATCATGCTTTTTCTCCCTTCTCCCGGAGGATGGTCCTGACGGCGCCGATGGCTGCCGTCACCAGAATGATATATATTACATTGACTTTGAAAAAGTAATTCGCCGCAAAAGCCGCCGCCATGATGAGGATCAGCAGGATGTCCCTGGACTTAACGATACCGGAAGCCATATCCCAGACTACGGAAATGATCACTGCGCTGACGCCGGCTTTCATGCCGGACAGCAGGCTCCGGATCACAAAACTGGTCTTAAAGGCATTGTAGAAGATGGAGACCAAGGTCAGTATTACGAAGGGCGGGATAATGGCGCCCAGGACGGCGGCCAGGATGCCGGGAATGCCGGCCAGCTTATAGCCTACGACGATGGCGCCGTTGACGGCGATAGCGCCCGGCGACGACTGGGCAATGGCTACCAGGTCCAGCATTTCTTCCTCATCGATCCAGTGAAGTTCTTCCACGAATTTCTTCCGGAGCAAGGTAACGATGACATATCCGCCCCCGAAGGTGAAGGCGCTTAAATATAAAGTGGAAAGGAAGATCTTAAAGAGTTTCTGCGTCTTCGTAAGGGCTGCTGTATTTTCCGTCATCTTTTTTCATCTCCTTTCAAATCCGTTTTTCGTTTCCGGCGTCATTTTATCACGAGAATTCATATTTTTCGTTTCCGGCATCATTCTACCACGGGATTTTTAATGTGTAAAATACTATTATTTTATAGAAATGATAGCTTTTTTATTATGATTATGTTATGCTGTATCCGGAATGTTATGGGCAGCCCTCCGGCTTTGTCGGCTGCTGCTTATATAAGGAGGTCTCTTTAATGAATCTGCGTCATATCCGCATTTTTCTTATGGTAACAAACTGTAATAACAGTATCTCCGCCGCTGCCCGGAAACTGATGATCAGCCAGCCTTCCATTACCGTTGCTGTCCGGGAACTGGAGGCTGAGTTTGACGTGCCTTTATTCGACCGTTTATCGCACCGTCTGTATCTGACGGAAGCAGGGCGCCGTTTCGAACAGTACGCAAAAAAGATCGCCGCCGCCTGTGATGATCTGGAGAGAGAAATGAGCAGCTGGAACACGGCCGGTGTGCTCCATGTGGGAGCCAGCATTACGGCCGGCAGCCAGTTCATGCCTGAGTACGCGGCGGAATACAGAAAAAAACAGCCGGATATCAACCTGCGCGTGCGGGTCGATCATTCCAGAAATCTTGAGAGGATGCTCCTGGACAATGCCCTTGATCTGGCTGTTATTGAAACTCCGGTCCATGATGATATGCTGGAGGCGGTCCTGTTCAGGGAAGACAGTCTGGAAGCGATCCTTCCCCCCTCCGATAAAGGATCCTCTTCTGTACTGACCTTTGACCGGTTCTGTTCCCTTCCCTTCCTGCTTCGCGAACCGGGAAGCGGCACCCGTGAAGTCTTCGAACAGACCATGCGTGAAAAGGGACGGTCTATCGTCCCTATCTGGACAGCCAACAGCACCACGGCTTTGGTCAATGCCGTATCCCGCGGCATGGGGATATCCGTCATTCCCCACGAGGCCGCTGCGGAAGCCGAGGCGGCCGGCAAAGTCTGCACTGCTTCCGTCAAAGGCCTCACCTTCACCCAACGGTTTTACATCGTCCGGCACAAAGATAAACTGCTAATGCCTTACATGGAAGATTTTATAGACGTCGTACGGGAGACGGCAGTCTGAATACAAAAATGACTGAATTGTCCCTGCAGATCCTCAGTTGAAAGGGTTTTATTCCGAAGGAAGAAGAGTTTGCATCCTCAGGAAGATTTCCACCTCAGGATAATTTAGCATCTTCAGGAAGATGTTTTTATATCTTTTATATACTGTTTTTCTGAAAATGTGATATAATACAAAGCAGCAGGAGCGCGCGGCAGACAGCTGTGCGCATCATATGCCGGGGAGGATCCTTCTATGATCCCATTGTAATAATCTGGATCAAGGTAAGGAAATGTATCTTTCAGGTACGCCCCGGAACGGTAAAGCGGAATTCAAAACAAAAAAAGTTTTCAGAAAGGAGACGGAAATGGAACTGAAGGGAAAAATCGATGAAATGCTGGAGAAGACCGAGATCGACGACAAGATCAAGGCAGGCGCCGGCAAACTGAAAGAGAAGATCGACGGCGTGCTGGAAAAGACCGAGATCGATGACAAGATCAAAGAAGGCGCCGGCAAGCTGAAAGAAAAGGTCAGCGAAGCGCTGGAAAAGACCGAGATCGATGATAAGATCAAGGCAGGCGTGGAAAACATCAAAGACAAATTTAAGAAAGATTAAGGAATCATAGGGAAGCTGCAGCAGCGGCTTCCTTTTTTATTTGTGAACCGCGATGAGGAAACAGGCGGGCTTCATGCATGGAGAACGGCAGCTGAAGGATTCCGGAAAAATACCGACGTACTACAGTCAATGAAACCATGGGAATCTATTGAGGACAGAAAGACAATGATATGAGGCAGAATCTCAGTGGTATGAGACAGGAGCTCAATAGCGGGCTCAGGGAATGATGAGCTGCCGTGAAACGCAACGAAAAGTTGAAATTTTACTCTGTTTGAGGTAAAATACTCTTTCGGAGGTTTTTCATGATGAATGATTTTGTGAAGCCTGTTTTTCGTGCCGGGATCGACGTCGGTTCAACAACGGTCAAGCTGGTGGTGCTGGATGAACATAACCGTTCTCTTTACAGCGAATACCGCCGTCACCAGGCACATACCCAGGAAACCCTTGCTGAGCTTCTCTCAGAAGCAAAAGAGACGATCGGAAACTGTGACCTGAAAGTCAGTATCACGGGTTCCGGTTCCATAAATCTGGCCAAAGCGCTGAACATCACCTTCGTCCAGGAGGTGGTGGCGGTGGCGGACGCCCTGAAAACAAATTATCCGAAAACCGATGTTGCCATAGAGCTCGGCGGAGAAGATGCGAAGATCATCTACTTTACCGGAGGTCTGGAAGAGCGGATGAACGGTGTCTGCGCCGGCGGCACCGGATCCTTTATCGACCAGATGGCAGCGCTTCTGCAGACCGATGCGGGAGGGCTCAACGAGGCGGCAAAGGATTACCATGAACTGTATAATATCGCCGCACGCTGCGGCGTGTTTGCCAAGACGGATATCCAGCCCTTGATCAATGAAGGCGCCAGGCGGGAAGATCTGGCCGCTTCCATTTTTCAGGCGGTGGTGAATCAGACCATTTCAGGCCTGGCCTGCGGCAAGCCTATCCGCGGCTGCGTGGCTTTCCTGGGAGGCCCCCTGCATTTCCTTCCGGAACTGAAAAAGGCTTTTATCCGTACCCTGCATTTAAGTCCGGAAAACGTGGTGGATCCCGAAGATTCCCATCTTTTTGCGGCAGTCGGCGCGGCGCTGAATTCCGGAGAAGAAAAGAGCCATCCCATAGATGAACTCATCGGCACCCTTGAAAAAGGGGTGAAGATGGATTTCGAGATCAAACGTCTTCCGGCGCTTTTTGAAGACGAAGCGGATTACGACCGTTTCCTTGCGCGGCACGCAAAAGCGGTGGTCGGAAAGGGCGATATCGCCTCTTATACCGGCGATTGCTTTTTAGGGATCGATGCCGGTTCCACCACCACGAAGCTGGCCCTGATCGGCGAGGAAGGGGAGCTTCTATATTCCTTCTACGCCAACAACAAGGGGAATCCCATCCAGACGGCCAAGGAAGCCATGGCGGAGATCGAAGGCCTGCTTCCGGAGAGCGCGCAGATCGTCCGTTCCTGTTCCACAGGTTATGGGGAAGCCCTGCTGAAGGCGGCCTTCTCCCTGGATGAGGGCGAGGTGGAGACTATTGCCCATGAAACCGCGGCGGAATTCTTTGACCCTGCGGTGGACTGCGTGCTGGATATCGGCGGACAGGATATGAAATGCATCCGCCTCCGGAACCATACCGTCGACAACGTGCTGCTGAATGAAGCCTGTTCGTCGGGCTGCGGTTCCTTTATCGAGAACTTCGCCACATCCCTGGGCTATACGGCAGCGGAGTTTGCCAAAGAAGCGCTCTATGCCCGGAACCCGGTGGACCTGGGGACCCGCTGTACGGTCTTCATGAATTCAAACGTGAAGCAGGCCCAGAAAGAAGGGGCCGACGTTTCCGATATTTCCGCGGGTCTGGCCTATTCCGTCATCAAGAACGCCCTGTACAAGGTTATCAAGCTGGCGGATGCCCATGACCTGGGACAGCATATCGTTGTCCAGGGCGGGACTTTCTATAACCATGCGGTCCTCAGGGCTTTTGAAAAGATCTCCGACGTGGAAGTGACCTGTCCGGATATTTCCGGCATCATGGGCGCCTTCGGCGCAGCGCTGATCGCCCGGGATCATTACCGGGGCCAGCAGACCACGATGCTTTCCTTTGACGAGATCCGGGACTTTTTCTATACCACCAGGACCTCCCACTGCGGCGGCTGCGAAAACAACTGCATGCTGACCATCAACACTTTCCCGGGAGGATCCAGGTATATTACGGGAAACCGCTGCGAGAAGGTGGTCAATAACGAACGCCATAAGGAAAAAGGGCCGAACCTCTATGAATACAAGATGGAGCGGCTGTTCGGCTACGAACCCCTGAAGGAAGAAGACGCGCCGTACGGCGTCATCGGCATCCCCCGGGTGCTGAACATGTACGAGAATTATCCCTACTGGTTCACATTCTTTACGGACCTGGGCTTTTCCGTTAAGCTGTCGCCCTTCTCCAAACGGAGGATCTACGAACTGGGCATGGAATCCATTCCCTCGGAATCCGAGTGTTATCCCGCCAAGCTGGCTCACGGCCATGTGCAGTGGCTGATAAACGAAGGGATCAGGACGATCTTCCATCCTGCCGTCCTGTATGAACATCAGGATTTCACGACCCAGCAGAATCATTATAACTGTCCCATTGTGGTCTCCTATCCGGAGAACCTGAAAAACAATGTGGAAGATGTCATCAACGGCGATGTGGATTACATCCGGCCTTTCATCGCCTTTACCAGTGAAAAAACCGCGGAAAATCGGCTGATCGACGTTTGCCGGAAGGAGTGGGGCATTCCCGCCGACAAGGTGAAGAAAGCCGCCCGCCATGCCTGGGATGAACAGCGGAAAGCCAAGGCAGATATCCGTAAAAAGGGAGAAGAGACCCTGGCATGGATGGAAAAGGAAGGCAGGCGGGGCATCGTGCTGGCCGGCCGGCCTTACCATGTGGATCCGGAGATCAATCATGGGATTCCGGAACTCATCGCCTCCTACGGACTGGCGGTGTTTTCGGAGGACTCCCTGCCGCTATCTTCATCGCCCACCCGGCCTATCCGGGTGCTGGACCAGTGGACCTATCACAGCCGGCTCTACGCTGCCGCCGAATTTGTCAAGGACCGCGACGACCTGGAACTGCTCCAGCTGAATTCCTTCGGCTGCGGTCTGGACGCGGTCACTACCGACCAGGTCTTCGAGATCCTGGACGGTTCCAATAAGCTGTATACGGTGCTGAAGATCGATGAAGTCAACAACCTTGGCGCTGCCCGGATCCGTATCCGGAGCCTGATCTCCGCCATGAACCGGCGGCAGGAGCAGGCAATCTGCACCACAAAGGCACCGATCCGCTACGATCGCGCCGAATATACGGAGCAGATGTATAAGGATCATTATACCATCCTGGCGCCGCCCATGAGCCCCATCCATTTCCAGTTCCTGGCGCCGGTCTTCAAAAAATACGGCTATAACGTGGAGATCCTGAACAACGCCACGCGGAACGCGGTGGACGTCGGCCTGAAATACGTGAACAACGACGCCTGCTATCCCTCCATCGTAACCACCGGCATGATGATGGAAGCGGTGCTTTCAGGGAAATACGATACGAATAAGCTGGCGATCATCATGACCCAGACCGGCGGATGCTGCCGGGCGTCCAACTACGTCGGCTTCATAAGAAGAGCCCTGGATAAGGCCGGGCTGTCCCATATCCCCGTGATCTCCCTGAACTTTAACGGCATGGAGACCAATCCGGGCTTTAAGATCAAGCCGGGTCTTCTGATAGAGACCTTCCGGCTTCTTACGGTGGGCGATCTTCTGATGAGGCTCCTGTACAAGGTAAGGCCCTATGAACTGGTCAAAGGCTCCGCCAACCGGCTTCATGACAAGTGGGTGCAGCAGACGCTGGATACCATCGTTTACGGCAAGAAAGGCTATACCTATGACAGCCTGATCGCTGCCATTGTGGACGCCTTCGACAATTTCCCCATCGATGATTCCGCCCGGAAGCCCCGGATCGGCATCGTGGGTGAGATCCTGGTCAAATATATGCCTTTGGCCAACAACCATCTGGTAGACCTTCTGGAAAATGAAGGCGCTGAAGTGGTGGTGCCGGATCTTCTGGACTTCTTCAACATGGTGGTCTGGGAGCGGGAATACCAGTATAAGTATCTGGGAGAAGGGGTCGGGCAGGCCATCTTTGCCCATCTGGGCGTGGACCTGATCCAGAGCTTCCGTAAACCGCTGATCAGAGCGCTGAAAAGGTCGAAGCGGTTTGAACCGCCGCTTAAGATCACCGAGATCGCAGATTTGGCCAAACCGTTTTTGTCCCTGGGCAACCAGTACGGGGAAGGCTGGCTTCTCTGCGGTGAGATGGCGGAACTTCTGACCCACGGCACGCCGAACATCGTCTGCATCCAGCCCTTTGCCTGCCTGCCGAACCATGTGGTGGGAAAAGGCGTCATCAAGGCGCTGAAAAAAGCCTATCCGGAAGCAAATATCGCTGCGGTGGATTATGACCCCGGCGCATCCGAGGTCAACCAGCTGAACCGGATCAAACTCATGCTTTCCCAGGCGAAGGAAAAGATCAGAGAAGAAGAAATCAGGGAAAAAGAAGAAACTCTTGCCTGAAAAAAAGACGGACCTCGAAGGACAGGTCCGGGAAGAAATGATAGCCATATGAGAAAGAATAAGAGAACCTTATATCTGACGCAGGGGGCAGTTACGGCTGCCCTCTACGTCGTATTTACTTATCTGGCAGCGGCCCTGGGGCTTTCCTCCGGTGTGATACAGGTGCGTTTTTCGGAAGCCCTGTGCATTCTGCCTATCTTCACGCCGGCAGCCATCCCCGGATTATTTGCTGGCTGTCTTTTGGCTAACGCCCTTACCGGTGCCGTCGTCTGGGACGTGGTCTTCGGCAGCCTGGCAACGCTGGCCGGCGCTCTGGGGACCCGACTGTTAAGAAAACAGCCCTTTGCCGCCCTCTGGCCTCCGGTCCTTTCCAATATGATCGTGGTGCCCCTGGTGCTGATCCATGCATATCACATCGGAGACGCCTGGTGGTATCTGGTCCTGACCGTAGGCGCGGGCGAAGTGATCTCCTGCGTGATCCTGGGCGGTCTTCTCTATAAGGCGCTTAAAAAGACGGAAAAGTACGTCTTTCCGGAAAACCTGCTGCCCCGGGACAATAAGCACCGTACCGAAAATAATTCCGCTGCCGGGGCTTCTTCGGTCAATGCTTTCTCCGGCAGTACTGATGAATTGATTGATGAGCGTTTCATGATACCCCTGGAGGAGGTGTTCGGAGATATCCGGGTTTTCGATTATCATTATGAAAATGCCGAAGAAGTTTTTTCTCTGACAGCGGATCTGGGTGCCGACGATCCCGCTGATCGGTCTCTGGTGATCCGGCAGAAGAGCAGAGAAGCAGTGCGGAACCAGGATAAAGATGTTGCCCGGAAGCAGAATGAGGGTACGGTACGAGACCAGGATAAAAATGCGGCCGGGACGCAGGCTAAGGGAACAGACCGGCAGGAGATCTGCCTTTCTCCGGACGATGAACAGGTGACCCTGATTAGCAAAGTGGTGAAAAACTCGGGCCTTTTGCGGATCAACGGCTGGAAGGTAAAGCACAGCCGGGAGGATAAAAAGACTATTTCGGAGTCCTTCAAAACTTACCTGGAATTTGATTCCGGAGAAGTAATGGAAGCCTTCTTTATCGAGGGAGATAAACCGGAAGGCTTTGACAGTATTCACAGGATCCTTAAGGCCTTTCTTACCAGACTGTGAACAGAAAACGGTCCCTTTCGGGAGAGAACGCTGATAAAGCTTCCCTTTTCGGGAGAGAACACTGATAAAGCTCTCACTTTCGGGACAGAACATTAATATAGCTTCCCCTTTAGGGGCAGATCATTATAAAACTTCCCTTCTGGAGCGGGTATAAAAAAGGCTTCCCCCGGAGGGGAAGCTTTTTTTTTTTGATTTTCAGTTACTTTCACTTCATCGGTTACTTTTTCTTTTTCTTCATCAGAAGCAGCAGAGCTCCGGCAATGACCACGACTCCGCCTACGGATGCCGCCACCAGGGGAACGGGATTCTTTATCGCGGAAGCCGTGAGAGATTTTGAGGAAGATTCCTCGGAATAACTCGTGACGGTCTCTGCTTTTTCCGTGGATCCAGCAGCTGATTCAGAAGCCTTTTCGGGTTTTGTTTCTTTTGCGGTTTCCGTTGTTTCCGCCACGGTTGAAGCAGTGTTTTCTTCAGTACTTACGGCCGCGGACTGTGATTCGGAAGCCTGTTCGGAAGCGGATTCAGACTCATGCTCAGAGGCGGATTCCGATTCTTGTCCGGCTGTGGATTCGGAAGCGGATTCAGTGGTTTCTGTCTCCTTTTCCGGAAGTCCTGCGTGCACGGCGTCATAATCGGCGCTCAGATCGTCCAGGAAAATCCAGCCGTTAACCGCACCGTAAAAATAACCGACGTAACCCCATTTCCTGCCGTATTCATCGATATAGGTAGAAGAGCAGGTAAGCTCCATGCTCTCGGAAGATCCGGAGAGCTCTCTGGTTTCCAGGACAGGCCCGTTCGGATAGGAGAAAAAGGTTAACGTGACGGCCTCGGTGATCTCAGGCTTTGTACCGGTTTTGAAATGTTGCTGATGATCTTTTTCAAATAAGGTGGCATCATACAGCTGCTCACAGACGTCAGCCGGGACCCAGCCATTCTTTATGGTGCGGGTGGTGAAAACATTCCTTTCATAATCTGAATAGGAACGGATCGTCCCGACAACATAATACCAGACCTTTCCGGTCTCATCTTTCCAGCTGGTATTGCCGGAGAAGACCTCATCGGCCTCTACTTTTCCGCTTACGGCCTGGTCTTCCGGGGAGACAAAAACAGAGGCATCTTCCCTGAACCGGAAGGAGGACCAGTAATAGGTCGTTTTGCACTCTTCCTGATGCGAAGTGTAGAAATCGTCATCGGGTTCAAAGATAATATCGGCCCGGGCTTTCAGACCTGAAGAGGCCAGAAGCAGCAGCGCCATAAGGCTGATCAGTATTTTTTTCATAGATAAGCACCTCCTGACAGCAGGGCAAAGGAACCAGCAGAACCGATCCCTGCAGCCTGTACAGGAGCTGATCCTTTTGCCTTCGTTATCTACACAGACCGCAGAAGAAAGACAGAGGTTACACTTTATTCAGTTCGCTTTTTATCAGTTTATGAAATATTCGTCTCTTTCCAGCATTTTTCCGCCGTCTTTGCCGCTCCGGCGGGTCTCCCAGATCTTATCCGGATAGACTTCATACCAGAGGGTATCGCTGCTGTCCGGGTAGAAGGTGCAGGACCAGCCTTTTTCCTGAAGCGCCTTCAGCAGCGTGTTTTTCAGCTCATCAGAAAGCCTTACGGTCTCTCCTGAAGCATTCCGGACTTCCGTGACCGTAACCGTCATGAGCGGATTCCGGCCGGCGGCCTGATAAAGATCATCCAGATCATCGAAAACCTTCCCATGATCTGCGGTGCTGAGCTCAGCAGGATTCAGACGGACGGTCGTTTTTATGTCATTTCCGTCTGAAACTGTTTTGACCAGTTCTGTAAGCGCCTTATCGGCAGCTTCCTTAAGGGTCAGGGTGAAATAGGAATCCGTAACGGTTTTCAGATCCCGGGATACCCAGACGGTAAAATCATCCCCGTAGGTTTTCGAGGTGACCGTAAAGGGCAGGAAAGCGGCCTTGCTGTCGGAAGGATTCCTGCTGCTTAAGGTAAACGTATCCGAGATCCCCTTTACGGAAGCCAGGGTATTAAGATAGGCGGAAGCCTTTTCCCGGGCTTCCCGGACGGTTTTTCCGGCGCATGAAGTGCAGAAAACCAGCATGAAGATTCCTGCAAGAAGAGAGAACATGTATTTACCGGGCTTTTTACGCATGACGGCTCCTTTCTGATCGGTACTGCAAGACCGATACAGCTGACGTATTAACTGCAGATCTTCGGAAAAGACTGCAAAGATGAGAATTTTCCGTGAGGCCGTTTCCAGGCAGGAAAAGGCTTCTTTATTTAAACTATATCAGAGCCCGGGCTTCTTGTCTATCCCTATCTCTCTGACAGTAATAAACGAATCTTTTCCTGCTGCCATAAATACTTCTCTGTGCAAAACTAATATGCACACAACAGTGCGATCCTGTTAAGTCTGTCTCTGTGTGATACCATTAAGTATATCTCAGCGAGACACCAACAAGCATACAATTGGGTGACACCGCTGCAGGCACCTCTGTTTGATATCCCTAAACACATCTCTGCGAGATTCGTTAACACCTGATCGCATGATACAGTCAATACACTGATCTTTGAGCCAGTGTATACCATAGCAGAAGACCTGGAATTAAAACAGAAGCTGACAGCGGCAGAAGACAGCAAAAGCTGAAACTGCCGGCAGCAGAAGATGACAGCAGCAGAAAGTGACATCAGCAGGAAGTGACATCAGCAGAAGGTGACAGCTGCAGAATGTGAGAATAACATCGTCAGATAAAGAAAACTGCGGGGGAAAAAAACAGCCGCTTCTCATGAAACGTGTCAGAGAAAGCGGCTGCGGTCCTATTTAGTTGTATCAGAGCTTACCCCCGGGTATCGTATCAGAGTTTATCGCCCAGAATGGTGTTGATGAATTCTCTGGTCCGCTGTTCCTTCGGGTTTTCGAAGAATTCCTTTGCCGGACCGGATTCTATGACGTTTCCGCCCTCCATGAAGAGGACCTTATTGGAAACGTTCCGGGCAAAATCCATTTCATGGGTGACCACCAGCATTGTCATGCCTTCTTCCGCCAGATCCCGCATGACGGAGAGGACTTCTCCGATGAGTTCGGGATCCAGGGCGCTGGTGGGTTCATCGAAATAGATGATCTCGGGATTCGTGGCGAGGCCCCGGGCAATGGCCACACGCTGCTGCTGGCCGCCGGAAAGCTGCTGGGGATAGCTGTCCAGCCGATCCGCCATACCCACTTTCCGAAGGGCGTTGACAGCGAGTGCTTTTGCTTCTTCATGCTTCATCTTCCGGGCCGTGGTGAGCCCGATGGTAACGTTCTGGAGAACGGTTTTATTCAGGAAAAGATTGTAATTCTGGAACACAAATGCGGTTTTTTTCCGCAGGCGGGCGATCTCCTTTTTTTCCGCCAGATGAAGATCGAAGGGTTCGCCGTCAAAGATCAGTCTGCCTTCATCCGCCCGTTCCAGGAAATTCAGGCAGCGGAGCATGGTGGTCTTTCCGGAACCGCTGGGTCCCAGGATGGCAACGACGTCGCCCTTGTTCACGGTAAGGTCGATGCCCTTCAGGATCTCTTTACCTTCAAATGCTTTTTTCAGGCCTTTTACTTCCAGCATCATGACGACTTCTTACCTCCATACACGCTAAGCTTTTTCTCGCCCCAGCGCTGCAGCCAGGTCAGGACGGTGCAGAACAGCAGATAGATCAGGGCGACCTCCGTATACAGGCCTAAGGATTCGTAGACGCGGCCGTTGATGACCTGGGCCTGACGGAACATTTCCATCACTGTGATGGTGGCGGCCAGAGAGGTGCTTTTCACCATGGAGATCAGGGAATTGCCCAGGGCCGGGAAAGCGGTCCTGAAGGCCTGGGGCAGGACGATGTCCTTCATGATCTGCAGATAGCTCATGCCGACGCAGTAGCCGGCTTCCACCTGTCCCACGGAGACGCTCTCTAAAGAGCCGCGCATGGTTTCCGCCATGTAGGCGCCTTCGTTGAAGCCGAAGACAAAAACGGCCGTGGGGAAGGCGGCCAGCTTGATGCCGATCTTCGGAAACCCGTAAAACACCAGATAGAGCTGGACCAGAAGGGGCGTTCCCCGGATGACCCAGATATAAAACCGGCAGATCTGCCGGAGCACTTTGACATTGGCATACTGAATAAGCGCCACAGCAACGGCGATCACCATGGCCAGAGAGAAACTCAGTACGGTCAGGGGGATGGTGACCTTGATGCCGTAGCCTAACAGCCGCGGGAAAGCATCAAGGAGGATCTTCCATAAACGTTCATCAAACATCAGTCTTCACACTTTCGTTCTCGGGTTTCAACGAGGATTATAAAGATCGGATAGGAGAAGCCTCCTATCCGATCAGCATAAGGTTTTTCCTTTTAGTCTTCTTTGGTCAGGTCCAGCTTAAAGTATTTCATGGAAATATCTTTAAGGCTGCCGTCTTTACGCATTTCGTCGAGGATCTTGTTCACTTCGTCCACAAGACTCTTTGCGTCGTCGGTCTTCTGCATCGGGAATGCCACCGGATCGCCTTCCAGGACCTGGACGACCTTGATATTGGCATCCGGATGCTGGCTTAAATAATCCTCGATGGAAACCTGGGCGTTGACCGTAGCATCGACTCTGCCTTCCAGCAGAAGTTCGATGGTCTGATCCAGGGTAGAAGCGGAAGTAACGGTGGCGCCGTAAGATTCGGCGATCTCGGCATAGGTGCTGCCGGGAGAGTTCGCGGTGGTCTTGCCCTTCAGATCTTCCATCTTCTTGATGTCTTCATTGTCGCCGCTTACCACCAGCACTTTGTGGGTGTAAACATAAGGCGTGGAGAAATTGTATTTCTCGGCTCTCGCTTCCGTATAGCCGACGCCGTTGCAGGCGATGTCAAACCGTCCGGAATCTACGCCGGCCAGGATGGCGTCCCAGTCGGTTTCCTGGAAATCCGGCTTTACGCCGATCTTTTCGGCAAGTTTTGTGCCGATTTCGATATCCAGGCCCACAAGATTGTCCTTTTCATCATGATAAGTCCAGGGAGACCAGTTGCCTTCGGTACCGATCACCAGGGTGCCCCGCTCTCTGATCCGGGCCAGAAGATCTTTGCTTTCTCCTGAAGGATTGGCATTTTCTCCCGAAGAAGCGGTGGTTTTTGCAGAATTATCGCTGCTCCCGCAGGCCAGAAGGCCTAAGGACAGGATCACGCACAGGGCTAAAGCCATTATGCGAAGGATAGAACTTTTTCTCATATCAAGCCCCCTCTAATCAGAATATTTATTCAATGGATCAGAAAGCGATCCGTGAACTTTTAAATTATATCTAT
This sequence comes from Lachnospiraceae bacterium, assembly GCA_017438305.1. Taxonomy (GTDB): domain Bacteria; phylum Bacillota; class Clostridia; order Lachnospirales; family Lachnospiraceae; genus UBA1267. Next base: position 17,701 of record JAFRVX010000036.1, read on the forward strand.
AAAAACCTACTATGTCAATAGGGAAATGGCCTGAAGGATGGGACAGAAATGGCCTGAAGGAGGGATGCAGGATTGGCAGGTACAGGGCAGGATCAGCAGAGGCAGGACAGGATCAGCCGAGACAGGGGGACATCAGGGTTACCGGGAAAAAGGGTGAATTCCGCTTCCAAACTGCCGGCTTTTCCTGTATAATGAGAGTATCCACAAAATGGATGATCAGCATAGAGAATGGAGCGTACAGCGGTGGAATACGAGTATCTGGAACTTACCGTGCCGGAGTCCTATGAAGGAAGAAAACTGGTGAGTTTCCTGAAAAGTGAACTGAAGTTTTCCCAGAAGAAGATCAGTTCCGTAAAGTTTGATCCGGGAGGGTTAAGGCTGAACGGCCGGGAGACGAATGCCGGGCAGCAGCTCACGGCAGGAGACAAGCTTTCCGTGCGTCTCTGGGATTCCGCCAACCGCTCGGAAAATATCCTGCCTTCCGCCATCCCGCTTAAGATCCTTTATGAGGATGAGTATTATATTGCCGTCAATAAGCCCGCCGGTATGGTGTGTCATCCCTCAAAGGGGCATATCCTGGATTCTCTGGCAAACGGACTGAGAGGTCATTTTGACCGCACCTGTCCCCGGGCCAGGGTGCATCTTATCGGACGGCTGGACAAGGATACTTCAGGGGTGGTGCTGGCGGCCAAAAACAGCGTCGCCGCCGACATTCTTATACAGGAAAAGATCCGGAAGGTCTATCTGGCCGCAGCTTCGGGGGTATTTGAAAAAACGGAAGGAACGATCCGGATTCCCATACGGGAAAGAAGAGATCCTGAAACAGGGATCCTGAAAACAGAGCGGGATCCCTCCGGCAAGTATGCGGAGACCTTTTACGAAGTCCTCCTTCAGAAGGAAGAATTTGCGCTGCTCCGGGTCTGTCCTGAAACAGGCAGGATGCATCAGATCCGTTTTCATATGGCGGAAACGGGGCATCCGCTCCTGGGAGACCCCTTATACGGGAAACTTTCCAGATTCATTGGTAGGACTGCCCTTCATGCAGGAGAACTCACTTTCATTCATCCTTTTTCCGGAGAGCAGTTAAAACTGACGGCAGAACTGCCGGAGGATATGGAAATACTGAAGAAGGAAGTGGTTGAAAGATGATGCCTTTTTGTGTTTTTACAGAATACCTGAAACAAAAATGATTATATACCTTGGCATCAGCTTAAGATGACAGGAGGATGTTATGATAAACAAACTAAGAAGAACCCTGGCTTTCTTTCTGATCTCATGGGTGTTATTCACAGCAGCATCTTGCGGAAAGGAAAAAGATCCTCTCGATTATCATAAGGTCATTGAGAAGGATGGCAAGACGTACGTAGAGAAAAAGGGGCGCCTGTATAAGGGCAGGCAGGACGGAGAGAACGTCTATCTTGTCCTGACCCATGATTATCCTTCGGGAGAGGATATGCTGTGTTATATGCTGGATATGGAGGAAGAGGTAAAACAGGAACTGGATAAGGCAAAGACAGGAAGTCTCATCAGATTCAGGTGCTTGGATTATATGGAGCCCACAAATCCGGCAAGGATCTTTGTCCTTTCTGCGGAAAAACTGTCCCGCTATGGGCCGGAAGTGGATACGGACACCCTGGAATGGATAAAGGGACTGCACGGGATGGAAGGACTTTTGGATTTGCCGGAGGGGTATTGAATCAGACAGATAAAAAACAGGCCCGCCTCAGGAAAGATTCCCGGGGCGGGCTCGAATATTATCAGGCGTAAAGGTTGCTGCCGGAAAGGTTTCACGGCCTTCAGACAGCACGGCGGTTCTTACATAAGAGACAGATACATGGCCTTGATGTCTTCCACGGAGACGTCTCTGGGATTGCCGGGACGGCAGGCGTCATTGTAAGCATCCACACAGAGCTGATCCAGGTCTTCTTCCTTTACGATGCCCTTCAGGCTGCAGTCGATGCCCACATCTTCCGCCAGCTTCTGGACGGCATCTACAGCGGCTTTGCGGTACTCTTCCTGGGTCATCTCATCGACGCCTTCAACGCCCATGACCCGGGCGATCTCGCGGTACTTTTCACCTGTGGCAGGCGCGTTGTAAGCCATAACGGTAGGAAGCAGGGTCGCGCAGGCCTTGCCGTGAGGCATATCATAATAGGCGGAAAGGGTATGGGCCATGGCATGGTCAACGCCTAAACCTACGTTGGAGAAGCCCATTCCGGCTACGTACTGGCCCAGAGCCATGCCTTCCTGTCCGTCGGCATCGCCGGCAACGGCTTTTCTTAAGGAGCGGGCAATGATCTCAATGGCTTTGATATGGAACATATCGGAAAGCTCCCAGGCGCCGGCGGTAATGTAGCCTTCGATCGCATGGGTCAGAGCGTCCATGCCGGTAGCAGCGGCCAGGGACTTGGGCATGGTAGCCATCATTTCGGGATCCACAACAGTCACGACCGGGATGTCATGGGCGTCAACGCAGACGAATTTGCGCTTCTTCTCAACATCCGTGATAACATAGTTAATGGTGACTTCAGCGGCGGTGCCGGCAGTGGTCGGAACGGCGATGATAGGCACGCAGGGGTTCTTGGTGGGCGCTACGCCTTCCAGAGAACGGACGTCGGCGAATTCGGGGTTGGTAATGATGATGCCGATGGCCTTGGAGGTATCCATGGAGGAGCCGCCGCCGATGGCAACGATCACATCCGCGCCGCTTTCCTTAAACGCTTCAACGCCGGTCTGGACGTTTTCAATAGTCGGATTAGGTTTGATGTTGGAATATATGGTATAATCAATGCCGGCATTGTCCAGAAGATCCGTGATCTTGGCGGTAACGCCGAATTTTACCAGGTCAGGATCGGAAGCGACAAACGCCTTTTTAAAACCGCGGGCTTTGATCTCGTCAACAACAGCGGTGCGGCATCCTGCGCCGTGATAAGAGGTTTCATTAAGCATAAATTTGTACATGGAAATACCATCCTTTGCTTTATTTATAACAGAATTATTATAGTCTCAGAGCCCGGAAAAAGCAATCCCCGAACCGGCCTGATTCTGTGTTTTTCCTGTGAAGAATGATCAGCTTTTATCGGCTGCCTTTTTCCGTGAATATGTTGTCTTATTTTGCAGATATGCAGTTTTTTCTGTAAATATGCCGCCTATTTTTCTGCTGATAACGGTTGCAAAAATGCTCACTATGAACTATTATATATAAGATTGACCGCAGCGTCTGAAAGAAGCGGCGGAGAGATAAGGAATACGGAATGCTGAAGAATGATCTGTCAGATAATAGAATGAATTTCAGAAACGTGAAAAAACAGAAACAGCCCGGCGCGGCGGCTGAACTGTGGGAAAAGGCTCCCTGGCTTCAGAAAAGCGCCGAGGAGATCAAAGAGGCCAGAAAGTCCCAGGACACGGATGATCTCTTTGACGTGCTGGTCTACGATCCCATAGCCATCAGGCTTTCCCACGGGTTTATCCGGGCGGGCATTCCCGCCAACATGGTCACCATACTGTCTTTATTCGTGGGCGTCGGAGGAAGCATCTGCTTATATTCCCGGAATATATGGGTCGATCTTGCCGGCATGGTGATGATCATCTTTGCGGCCATCCTGGACTGCTGCGACGGACAGGTGGCCAGGCTTACCGGGACCAGCAGCCAGCTCGGGAGGGTCCTGGACGGCGCGGTGGATATCGTGAACTTCCTGGCCATTTATTTAGTGCTCGGATTAAGGCTGATGAGCGATACGATCCTCTTTACGGACATACAGTGGGGGGTTTTTGTCTGGATCCCTATCGTGCTTGCCATGACATGCCATGCCGATCAGGCAAGAATGGCGGATTATTACAGAGGGCTTCATCTGTTCTTCCTGAACGGAAAAGATCCGTCCCTCCTGACCACTTCAAAGGAACTGAAAGCGGAGCTTTATTCGCTCCCCAAAGGCAGTTCTCTTTTTGAGAGGATCTACAGGATCATCTATCTGATCTATACAAAAGACCAGGAAAGACAGACCCCCTGGGCCCAGCGTCTCCTTAACGGGCTTGAAAAAAACCGCACTGACTCGGAAAAAGTATCGGAAGCCTATGTTTCACGGAGCCTTAAATATATAAAGATCTCCGGAGGACTTACGTACAACATCAGGACCTATGTTTTATTTATCGCCATTCTCTTTAATGTCCCGGCGGTCTATTTTGTTTTTGTCATAATCGTTCTGCAGCTGGTTAAGGTCTGGATCGTGAGAATGTACGAAGCCATAGCAAAAGAAGTTTACGAAAAGTATCTTGCCTGATATCCCGTGTATATAAAGAACCGCATCGATCCTGATGCGGTTCCTTTTTATACTATGCGTCAATGGGTATCGATATAAAATATCGTCGCTGCTTATTGTATTTGTTCACTGAATAAGGAGGATTCAGGGAAAGGAAGAACCGGTCAGCTGAAAGGATGCTCAAAAATGCTTGCCAGGAGTTGTGGCCGCAGATCCGGCGTCTATGATAGATGAACTTTCCAGAGAGGGACTGGAATTTCAGCAATATCTGACAAGGCAGCCGGAGAAAGAAGATCATTTGTTAAGGCGCGCGCCTGCGTCGATCAGCAGATGTGATCCTTATAAAGGCCGGCGAAC
>JAFRVX010000037.1 GCA_017438305.1 Lachnospiraceae bacterium
AACATGTTGCCCATGGAGCGCTTCACCAGCTTGTTGTATTCCTGGAACTTCTTGTCATGATCGTGCATCACATAGGATTTCGCGTCAAAGAAGTAGGTCGCGCCGGGTTCTTCCTGATACGAAGGCCACTTAAGGTCCATGCCCTCGTGATTCGGATTGCCGGTCTTGGCCATGGCAAGCCAGGCGCCGGTCATCTCGTCCTGCATCTTCTCGGAGACGCCGGGGATGTAGGAAGCTTCCAGATACTGGGCATTGTGGAACATGTAGGCTTCTTCGGCGTTATGCCAGCCGGTGGTTCCGCCGTCATAGGGGAACTCCGTGGGAATGACCCAGTTGAAGATCGGTGCTGCACCGGGCATGGCTGCTCTGGCTTCGCAGAACTGGACCGTGCCGCGTCTTGTGCCGGAATCGATAAAGGCCATATCCACCAGAGGTTTGTCCGGATAAGCCTTTTTAAATTCCGCCTTGGCATCTTCCAGGTTGTCGCCGTAAAGATCTTTAAGAAGCTTCTCCACCTGCTCCTCAGACCACTCGTTCTTGTTGCCTTCATAAGGCGCGAACACATGGTTGTTGGCGAATTCGCCGAACAGGGATCCTGCCAGGATCGGGATGTTCTTTGTTTCTTCCCGGAAGCCGTGGATGATAGGCTCGCCCATGAAATATTCACCATCATAAACCGGTCCCCAGTTCATGCCGGCGCCAAGATCATAGGCTGCTCTTGCCAGCTTGTAATAGGGGATGGTTTCGATTTTTTCGATGGTCTCTTTGGTAAGCCCAAGCTTGGCCACCAGTTTATCCGTGAATTCGCGGTTGCTTTCATGGGTCCGTTCGCCTCTTCCGCCTTCACCGACCCAGCCAAGGCCTGACTGGATGGAAGCTTTATGGAACAGGCCGTCCGCTGCCGGGGTCTGGATCAGGGATTTTACCTTGCCGCCGCCGCCGGACTGACCCATGATCATCACGTTGTCCGGATCGCCGCCGAAGTTCTCGATGTTGTCATGGACCCACTGAAGAGCGGCCACCATATCCATGTTTCCAAGGTTGCCGGAATTCTTATACTTCTCGCCATAGTAGTAAAGATCCAGATAGCCGATGATGTTCAGCCGGTGGTTGATGGATACCACCACTACGTCGCCGTACTGGGACAGATTTTCTCCGTCATAGGCAAAAAGCTCTATGGAAGAACCTGTGGCAAAGCCGCCGCCGTGGATCCACACCATGACCGGGCGCTTGCGGCCTTTTTCTGGCTTCTGGGTCCAGATATTCAGATACTGGCAGTCTTCGTCCTGAGTCCAGTGAATATGCGGCACATAATAAGCATCATGAGCGATGACGGTGGAGATCTCCGGGGAGACCGGACCATAGGCATGGGCGCGCTTGACGCCTTCCCAGGGCTGAACCGGCTTCGGCTCTTCAAACCGCTTCGCATCCGCATACTTGATGCCGCGGAAAATATAGGTACCTTCCGTGACCAGGCCTCTCACCTTGCCGGCTTTGGTCTCGACAATGGCTGACTGGGGATCACAGATGACTTTCTGTGTTAGTCTCTTCGGATACATCTATTTCATCCTCCATTTCTCAATGTGACAGGCAGGTCATCAGATCTCAAGATCCACGCCGTCTCTTCCCGGATTGGAACGGCCGTTGCCGATCAGGCCGGACATGGAAGCGAAATCCACCGGAGGAAGCAGGCTCATGAGCTCTTTGTCATGATCTTTGACCAGACGGATGTTTCTGTCCAGGATCATGGTATAGGTCGAATCGCCTTCTCCTTCCACGGGCTTCCACTCGGGGATCAGATCATTATTGGGATTACCGGTCCTGCCGAAGGCCAGCCAGGCCGATGTCATGGCATCTTCCAGCTTGTCGGACTCTTCGGGAACGAAGGCAGACTCCAGATAACGGGCATTGTGGAACATGAAGGGTTCTTCTGCATTGTGCCATGCGGTCAGTCCGCCGTCCCAGTCTGTCTCGAAGGAGAACATGTACTCATAAGCGGGAGCCGTGGCATGTTTCGCACGATCCTTGACGAACTCGATAAGGCCCGGACGCATTAAGGTATCGGTATACATGGAATCGATGACCTTGTGATCCGGATAAGCCTTCCGGAAAGCTTCGGCAATGGCTTCCGCCTTGTCGCCGAATTTCTCCTTCATCATGGCCAGAGCTTCTTCATCGGAATAGAGGTTCTTGGACTGCGGAAGGGCACGGATGGCCGCATACTGCATTTCACCGAGGTTGGAGCCGATGATCATGGGGATGTTCAGAGACTCTTTGCGCCAGCCGGTATGAGCCGGATTGCCGTAATAGTAATCATCATCCGTGACCGGGCCCCAGCTGGGCGTGGGAACGCCTTCCTGACGGCACTGATAGATGCCCTTGATAACCGCTGCAGAAAGATCATACCAGGAAACGGTTTCGATCTCTTTGATGGTCTCTTTGGTCAGATGCAGGTTATTGACGACCTTGTCGGCAAAGTCCTGGTTGATCTTCCGCTGCTCTGCGCTCCACCGGAGGGAAGCGCCGCCGGACTGCATGATAGCCTTGTGGAAAAGGCCGTCCGCTGCCGGAGTCTGCAGCATGGAAAGGACCTTGTCGCCGCCGCCTGACTGGCCCATGATGGTGACGTTGTCCGGATCGCCGCCGAATTTGGCAATGTTGTCCTTGACCCACTTCAGGGCATAGACCAGGTCGCCAAGACCCGCAACGCCTGAGTATTTGTACTCTTCGCCGTAACGGGAAAGGTCCAGATAGCCGATGACGTTCAGACGATGGTTCAGGTTGACCACGACCACATCGCCGTAATTGGCCATGTTTTCACCGTCATAGGCATACAGCTCTACGGAAGAACCGCCTGACCAGCCGCCGCCGTGGAACCAGACCATAACGGGCTTTTTCGCGTTTTCGTCCAGAGACTTGGTCCAGATATTTAAGTACTGGCAGTGCTCGTTTTCGGGCCAGAGATAATGGGGGACCCAGGGTTCGTCCCAGGCCAGGCCGGTCGTGATCTGAGAAGAAACATAACCGTAGACCAGGGCTTCCTTAACGCCCTCCCAGGGCGCCACTTCATGAGGCAGATGGAAACGCTCCGCATCCGCGTATTTGATGCCGCGGAAGATGTAGCTGCCTTCAACGACTGCGCCGCGGACCTTGCCGGCCTTGGTTTCAACAACAGCCTTATCATGACCAGTGATAACGGTCTGTGTAAGTTTGTGCATGTACATAAGAATTGATCTCCTTAGTTAAATAATATTGATGTTAGTATTACTGCCCCGCCTTCCCCTTTGGGGAAGGGGGACCGCTGGCGAAGCCAGTGGTGGATGAGGTCTCCCCTTTGGGGAAGGGGGCTGCGAAGCAGCCGGATGAGGCCTCATCAGTCACCTTCGGTGACAGCTTCTCCAGAGGAGAAGCCTTACAGGCTCTGTCTCGGGCCGCCGCCGAACACGCCGCCGAACATGTTGCCCATGGAGCGCTTCACCAGCTTGTTGTATTCCTGGAACTTCTTGTCATGATCGTGCATCACATAGGATTTCGCGTCAAAGAAGTAGGTCGCGCCGGGCTCTTCCTGATAGGAAGGCCACTTGAGATCCATTCCTTCGTGGTTCGGGTTGCCGGTCTTCGCCAGGGCTACCCAGGCGCCGGTCATCTCGTCCTGCATCTTCTCGGAGACGCCGGGAATGTAGGAAGCTTCCAGATACTGGGCATTGTGGAACATGTAAGCTTCTTCCGCATTGTGCCAGCCGGTGGTGCCGCCGTCATAGGGGAATTCCGTGGGGATCATCCAGTTGTAGACCGGAGCCGCGCCTTCGACCTGTGATCTGGCTTCCACATACTGGACCGTTCCCAGCCGTGTGCCGGAATCGATAAAGGCCATGTCGACGATGGGCTTGTCGGGATAAGCTTTCTTAAATTCAGCCTTTGCCGCTTCAAGATTGTCGCCGTAAAGATCCTTCAGAAGTTTTTCAACCTGCTCTTCAGACCACTCGTTCTTGTTGCCTTCATAGGGATGGAAGACGTGGTTGTTGGCAAACTCGCCGAAAAGACACCCTGCCAGGACCGGGATATGAAGGGTCTCTTTACGGAAGCCATGAAGAATCGGGCTTCCCTTATAGACTTCATCATCAAACAGCGGTCCCCAGGAGCCGACGTGAAGGTCATAGGCCGCTCTCGCCAGCTTGTAATACGGGATGGTTTCGATCTTTTCGATGGTGTCCTTGTCAAGGCCTAAATACTCGACGATCTTCGCTGCGTCCGCCTGGCCGCTGGCATGGGTCCGCTCGCGGGGTTTCTCTTTATCTTCATAAAGCAGGCCGGACTGGATGGAGGCCTTGCAGAACAGGCCGTCGGCCGAGGGCATCTGCAGCAGGGATTCCACCTTCATGCCGCCGCCGGACTGGCCCATGATCATCACATTCTCCGGATCGCCGCCGAAGTTTTCGATGTTCTCATGGATCCACTGTAAAGCCGCGACCATGTCCATGTTGCCCAGGTTTGCAGAGTTTTTATACTTCTCTCCGTAAGCGGAAAGATCCAGATAACCGATGATGTTCAGTCTGTGGTTAATGGATACCACCACTACATCGCCGAAGGCGGAAAGGTTCTCGCCGTCATAGGCAAAAAGCTCAATGGAGGAGCCGGTGGAGAAGCCGCCGCCGTGGATCCATACCATGACCGGGCGCTTCCGTCCCGCTTCAGGCTTCTGGGTCCAGATATTCAGGTACTGGCAATCCTCATCCTGGGTCCAGTGGATATGGGGTACATAATAAGCATCATGGGCGATAACGGTGGAAATCTCCGGGGAGACCGGGCCGTAGGCATGGGCGCGCTTTACGCCTTCCCAGGGCTGTACCGGCTTCGGCTCTTCAAACCGTTTCGCGTCCGCGTACTTGATGCCGCGGAAAATATAGGTTCCTTCTGTTACCAGGCCTCTGACCTTTCCGGCTTTGGTCTCGACTATCGCCGATGCCGGATCGCAGATGACCTTCTGTGTCAGTCGTTTCGGATACATATGATCACTCCCTCCTTATCCTGTCTTTATCAGTCCAGATCCAGATCCGCGCCGGAGAAGCCGACGTTATTGGCAGCGCCTGCGAATACCCTGGGTCCCGGAGGCGGATAGGCAGCCATGAGTTCTTTATCATGGTCTTTGACCAGCCGGCATTCTCTGTCCAGGATCATCGTATAGGAAGAATCGCCCTCTCCTTCGACCGGCTTCCACTCGGGGATCAAGTCGTTGTTGGGGTTTCCTGTCCGGGCAAAATTCACCCAGGCGGATGTCATGGCATCTTCCATCTTATCGGACGCTTCAGGTACGAAAGCAGACTCCAGATACCGGGCATTATGGAACATGAAGGGCTCTTCGGCATTGTGCCAGGCCGTCGTGCCGCCTTCCCAGTCTGACTCGAAGGCAAACAGATATTCGTAGGCAGGAGCTGTGGCGTTCTTTGCCCGGTCCTTAACGAATTCGATCAGATTCGGCCGCTGGTTGATGTCCGTATACAGAGCATCGATGATCCTATGGTCCGGATAGGCTTTCTTAAAGCCTTCGATGATGGCGTCTGCCTTGTCGCCGTATTTTTCCCGGATCATGGCCGCAGCTTCTTCATCCGTATACAGATTCTTGGACTGAGGAAGATCAAAGGCACCCTTATGAGCGGATTCACCCAGGTTGCACCCGATGATCATGGGGATGTTCAGGGATTCTTTTCTCCAGCCGGAAATGGCGGGATTTCCGAAGAAGTAATCGTTGTCCACAACAGGAGCCCACATGGGCGGCGTCTTGCCTTCCTGGCGTACCTGCCAGATGGCCTTGATGACCGCCGCGGAGAAATCATACCAGTTGATGGTCTCGATCTCCTTGATGGTCTCTTTGGTAAGCTTCAGGTTCCGGACCACATAGTCCGCAAAATCCTGATTGTTCTTCCGGGCATTCGGATCGTACTTTAAGGATGCGCCGCCGGACTGCATGATGGCGCCTTTGAAAAGACCGTCTGCTGCCGGAGTCTGAAGCATGGCAAGCACCTTCGCGCCGCCGCCGGACTGACCCATAATGGTAACATTATCAGGATCGCCGCCGAATTTCGCGATGTTTTCCTTCACCCATTTCAGCGACCAGACAAGATCGCCAAGGCCGCAGACGCCCGAATATTTGTATTCTTCGCCGTAATTGGAAAGATCCAGATATCCCAGGACGCCCAGGCGGTGGTTTAAGTTGACCACGACCACATCGCCGTATTCCGAAAGATTCTCGCCGTCATAAGCATACAGCTCGACCGCAGAACCGCCTGACCAGCCGCCGCCGTGGAACCAGACCATTACGGGCTTTTTGGCGTTTTCATCCAGCGTACCGGTCCAGATGTTTAAATACTGGCAGTGTTCGTTCTCCGGCCAGAGATAATGGGGCACATAGGGCTCGTCATGAGCCAGGCCCGTGGTCAGCTGGCAGCTGTTGTAGCCGTAGACCAGCGCTTCTTTTACGCCCTCCCAGGGGGCTGTGTCATGAGGGAGATGGAAACGCTCTGCATCCGCGTACTTGATGCCGCGGAAGATATAGCGGCCTTCCACCACTGCGCCGCGAACCTTGCCGGCCGTTGTCTCAACGACAGCCTTGTCATGGCCGGTAAGCACGGTCTGTGTCAGTTTGTGCATGTACATAAATGCGTTCTCCTTTCATTAAGTCCAAAATTTCGCATGATATAATTATAAAAAACATACCCTGTCTTCGTCAAGGTGCCCTATAAGACCAAATTCCGTAAAAAAACAGACAGTTCAAAGGAACTGTCTGTCTTCATAAGCTAAAATTCATCCCGATTGACTTGAAAATAAACGTTATAAGATCGGTCCTGAACAGATGGCCGAATACGATCACCAAAATAACCGAACCGATTAACAGTATGGATACCGCAAGTTCATTTTTAAGCTTTCCGGAAAGCATAAGGGATCCGGTTCCCAGTAAGATGAATCCGCCAAGCTTGATCAATGCCGTAACAAGAAGCAATATACCTGTTTTCAGTCCCTGAAAAACGCCTTCCGGAACCGGATCAAGAAAATCTCCCAGCGATGATTTAAGGGTGCGGAACTGATCCAGCCTGTAAAGCCGAATGATCTCAGGAATCAGAAATACCAGGAAACTCATGAATGAAAAGAAGATCATAAGACCAAAACGGATATGCCTTATCTTCTCTCTCCCGCCCGCGGCTGAACGTATTAGTGAAGTCATACCGTACCGTTCGTCCATGGCATAGAGCCCGGATGTCAGAAGGATAAGGGCTGATGCAAGAATCAGAAAAGTATTTAACCGGTCATTAATTCTTCGGAAATACCTGCGGTAAGCGCTTCTGTTTACAAAATAAACAGGTTTTCCCGTTGAGACCGCTCTTTCTTCAAGCATCATGCTCTGATTCTTAATCAGAAGGAGGGCACTCTCATATCCTGCCAGTCCTTCCATCATAACCTTGGCGCGCCGTTCTTTCAGGTAAGCTTCCTGATAAGCCTCTTCTCTTTTCTTTTTTTCATCTTCGCCCATGGATCCTGCTTTGATCCTGAGTTCGGCTGCTTCTTCCAAAAGCTTATTTGCATAATCCAGATCTTCCTGGTTTTTTCTGTCTTCGCGTTCTATTATAGATCTCTGTTCTTCTCCGTATTCACCGGCAAGCATATCCGCATAATATTCATAAAGCGCATTGTCAGGATCCGGAAAACGAACCGGATCGGCGGCAGACCGGATAAGGAAAAGGGCATAGAGAAGAACTGACGCTGCAATGAGTATCTTTTTCTGCTGGATCAGCGGCTTGTACAGCTCCAGGATCCAGAGGGAACCGGTTTCCTGGGTAAAACGGAACTTATTTCTGACCTTTTCAGAAATCCCCGTCAGTCTGCCATCCCTTCTTACCTGGTTCTTTCCGGAAAACAGGAATATCCCTGATGCTGCAGCGCTTAAAGACAGGATGTACGTAAGAACCAGAACAACATAATGTTTTTCTGCAGCTTTCCGGAACAGGTTCAGATTTGAATAGGAGCCGATACTGTCAGAAGGGAGATACAGGCCGAAAAAATTAACATACCGAAGTGCTCTCAAGGGATGCGTTGATGGTATGTTTTTCCATAAAAAGAAAGAGACAGTAAGGAAAACAAGTACGCTTATGACCGTTCCCTGGGTGCGGCTGAATACAGTTCCGGCAAGGCAGAGCAGCAGCAATAAAAACACCATGCACAGGCATTTATAGAACAAGCTCAGTGCATACATTCCCAGTATGCTTATGGAAAGGTATGTATTTCTGAAAAGCGGGACAGACTGTACCGGCACCGATAAAGCTCCTGTACCATAGACAAAAGATAAAACAAGGACAGAAGAACACTCCTGGACTACGGTATAAATAATAACCGCAAAACTTAAGGCGCAGATTTTATTAAGATAAAAAAGCCCTCTGCCCTTCCCGGTACTCCTTAAAAGCAAATATCTGCCCTTTTCTTTATCTTCCAGATATCCATAAAACAGGATCAGCAGCACTGCCCCGATCTCAAAAAGCACTCCTGTCATATATGAACCGTACTTTTTTACTGCTGTATAATCCCCCGTGACGATCTTCGTATCCTTAAATTTCTCGTAGTCCTTTAAAGTCTTGTCTAGATCCGTGTTTCTGAAAGGATCTTTTCCCAAAAGAATGTTGCTGAGCTTTAACTGTTCTGTTCTTTCAGGCATTTCATAGATGAAAATCCGATATTCTTCAGGATAGAGAGCTTCTTCAGAAAGCATTTTTTCATAATACTCTATAACATCAATCTCGCCGGAACCATCCCCATAATCTGACCCTTCTTCCATGCCTTCTGATTCTTCCTGTCTTTCTTTCCATTCTTCCCGGTATTTTATATAGACTTCCCGGTTTTCATAGAGATAGACATAATCTTCTGTATTCTTTTCATAAAAATACAGGGAAGCGAACTGTCCGAAAAACAAAACGGCAAGAAGCAGTATAAACTGCTTCCTGCCGAAAAGTTTTCTGAGTTCATTCAAAAACATCATCTGAATGTCCCTCTTCCCTGTATTCAGTATACTGACGGCTTCTGAAACCCCTTATGTTATTTCCCGGAAATCCTTCCAGCAGAGGTATCGGCAACAGATGATAATACAGCCATTGTATTACTTTCATTCATAACAAAGGTTAAATAATCTGCTTTCGCGCCTATGAATCTGTCAGCATCTTCAGGTAATTCCAGTACTGCCGGAATTTCCTGTATTTCATCTGTGTAAGCCCCCGTAACCGTTACCTTCCGTTCGTACACCTTTCCTTCTTTAAGATAATATCCTGTAAGCTCCGTTTTCTCTTCCCAGCCGGGATTTATATCCGTACACACAGCTACGGCTTTGATCTCTTTCTCTGTCATGTCCATATGATATTGAAGAAAGTATACCTTCTCCCCATCTTCATTCAACTCATACGCTGCCTCAGGATAATAATCTTTTTTATCGGTTTCCGTATCAGCCCATTCTGATTCTTCACAAAGATACTTATCTGTTATTTCAGAATAGGTAATATCTGCTTTAGGATCACCTTCTTCTTTCCCGGATGCTGAAGTCCCTCCTTCTTGATCTTCCTCTATAAGTGATGGATCTGTTCCTGCTATGACTTTACGCTCCTCGAAGGCTTTTCCCTTCAGCTTCCCTATGGTTGATTTATCCCAGACGGCCAGTCCCCATTCGCCTGTTTTATTATCTTCAAAAACGCGGTAACGATACTGGTCTCCTCCTACCGGAAAATCCAGTACGGGAAGATTCGATTCCGGAAGCGTGAATTCATCAACCAGTTTGAACTCTTTGTCATATACCTGGCACTTAAGTTCCACCTCTTCATCAAAATAATGAAGAATGGCGTTGTTTACATACAGATATCGGCTGTCAGCTCCCATAAAGCAGCCCTGGGGTACATCATGTACCGCAGTGTCGATCTCATTTCCCATATAGTCTGTATGAACGATATTACTTAAATCTTTTGTCTCTACAGCATAATCATGTGTAATATATTTCAATGGTATACTATACATTTCCCCATTGAATGTGATGCGGTTTCCTGTAAAGTTCGCCGGACTTACAGTCCCTTTCTTAATATCATAAATATAGGATGAAAGAGTCTGGTTGTCTTCTGGAATCTGCGAATCCATCTGGAAATATAGATAATCTCCATATGGCCTCATCATAGAAATGCTTACTTTTTCCATCGGTCCAAAAAGGACTTCTTCTTTATGACTTCCTTCCAGGCTTCTCCGACAGAGCGTTGCATTCATGCCATACCGAACTTCCCTCCCGTCTTCATCCGATGGCTCAGGCTCACTCTCCTTAACTTTATAATAATACAGGTAACCACGGTGGATCATTCTATACTCAGCGTCCTCGGATAAAACCATGAACTTCTCTTCTTTCCCTGATCCATCTGTTTTAAGCTTCGATAAAACATAAGGGAAAAAATAATCACCTTCTGGTATATCTCCCTGGTTCGCGTATAAGTAACCCACATAAAGATCACCGTTATACAGCATTACTGCCGCTTCTGCCATAACTCTTCCAAGATAGGCATTACACTCCTGCCTTTTTTCTTCACTGGTTTCCCTGTCATGAAGACAGTTGTTTTTGGTACAAAGCGGCATCACTTTATCATTTTCCAGATCATAATAATAAACAAACTTGTTATGATAGAAGTAACAGCCCATATCTGTTTCCTGAACCTTGGGATAAGGCGAATTCTCACACATCTGGAAGTATTGACAGTCAGTACCGGGGGTATAGCCTCCCGGTATCTGTTCTGTTGCATATGATTTCCCGTGCTGCTGATCTCCATTCCCGCAGGAAAACAGGGGAAACAAGCAAAACAGTACGCAGAATATAGCAAAAATCTTTCTATTCATATCATCAATTACTTAATATTCCAGTAGAAGAATAATCACTCCACGTCAGCTGCAGTGCCATCTCCTTCAACTTTGACATCGTGAAGTCCTCTACTTTTCCTATCGTTGAAAATCCACTGTAAAAATCCTCCGGTTCCTTCTTGAGATTCTCTATAACTGCTTGTATAATACTTCTCATGAGTCACTTCTCCTGATGGTTTATGCGATACTGGACAAAGTAATCTTACCATAAGAAGAGTGTCTCTTTTCCCTTCCTTCTTCTTTTCTTCTACTAAAATTTTACACTATGCTTACTTCTTGTGACCAATGCAGATCGAACATTTCTAAAAATTCTGCCGGAAAGCTTGAAAGTTTTTACGGATCTGCATTGAATAGCACTGTTTGTAGTATAAAATCTGCTGAATAATGCCTTTTCAAAATCACGACCACAGGCTTAGCCAGTGATTTATTTGTTTGACCTTGTTTCCCAATATCAAACAGGGGCTTGCCCTGACAGCAAAAAGCAGACAGTTCGAAATAACTGTCTGCTTTGAAATTCATTATTTAACGTTCATTTTAAAAACCCGTTGACGATCTGCTCTTCCGCTTCTTCCTGCGTCAGGCCGAAGGTCATGAGCTTGGTGATCTGTTCGCCGGCGATCTTTCCGATGGCCGCTTCATGGATCAGCTCCGCGTCCGGGCAGTTGGCCACGACTTCCGGAATGGAAGAAATACGGGCATCATCCATGATGATGGAATCACATTCGGAATGACCGTGGGCTTCCGCATTGCCGTAAAGCCGGGAGATGAAGGTCTGGGTGGATCTGTCCCGGGCGACAGACCTGGACACCACGTTCGTGGAAGCGCTCTCTCCGTCCAGATAGACGTTGTATTCAGAGACAGCTTTCTGTTCGCCATGGGTCATCAGGCGCTCATGGACCACCAGCTGGGATCCTGCACCCAGGTGGGCATCGGACTTCCGGATCGTGGAGTCTACCCCTTTGATCTGGGCCATTTCCATCTCCATATAGGAATTTTCCCCCATATAGACTTCAGTGACGGGGTTCAGGATCCTTTTTCCCATGCCATCGCCCTCGCCGTAGTGCTTTTCATAATAGCGGACCTTGCAGTTGTTTCCGATATGGAAGGTATGGATGCCGTCATGCTGGGAATCCTCTCCGCCGCAGTTGGAGATGCCGCAGCCGGCAACGATGGTAACGTCGGAATTGTCTCCGATAAAGAAATCATTATATACCGCTTCCTTAAGGCCGCTTTCGGAAAGCACTACCGGGATATGCACGGACTCGTGGGTGGTTCCCGGCGCGATGTCAATATCGATGCCGGATTTATCTTCTTTCGACGTGATCTTGATATTATCGGTAGATGCGCGGCCTGCGGATTTTCCGTCAAAACGGAAATTGAATGCGCCGTCCGGCGTATCATGAAGGCCGGCCACTTCCTGAAGAATACGTAACTGGATCGGATCTATGTTCATGTTATGTCTCCTTTATTCACAGGTTTTCAGAGTAAAGCCTGTGATCAGTCTGTTCTTAAATAACCCGCTTTGCGTACTTTTTCGTACGCTTTAAGCACTGCTTTACAGGATATTTAAAGCGTTTGTTAAGCCTTCTCGCAGGCAGCGGCCGCACTGCCCTCCAGAAGGAGCTCCGGCAGGATATCCCTGGTGCCTCTTCTGGTCACGGTACCGTTCGCCAGGACGATGATCTCGTCCGCGATATTCAGTATCCGTTCCTGGTGGGAAATGATCATGATGGTACCTTTGATCTCGTTCCTCATGCGCTGGAACACCTGGATCAGGTTCTGGAAGGACCAGAGGTCAATGCCGGCTTCCGGTTCGTCAAAAATGGTCAGTGGCGTGGACCGGGCCAGGACCGTGGCGATCTCGATACGTTTCAGCTCTCCGCCCGAAAGGGAGGCGTTGATCTCCCGGTTGATGTAATCCCTGGCGCAGAGTCCGACTTCCGAAAGATACCGGCAGGCATCCGCCGCCGGCATTCTGGGCTGGCCCGAGGCCAGGCGCAGAAGGTCCAGCACCTGGAGTCCCTTGAAGCGGACCGGCTGCTGGAAAGCGAAGCTGATGCCCAGTTTTGCCCGTTCCGTAACAGTTAATTCCGTGATATCCTGATCATTGTACCAGATCTTGCCGGAGGTGGGCTTCTCGATACCGGCGATCAGCCTGGCCAGGGTTGATTTTCCGCCGCCGTTGGGTCCGGTGACGGCAATAAATTTGTCATCCTCCAGGGTCAGGGAAAGATCCCGGATGATCTCCTTATCGGAGCCTTCTTCATCCACGATGAAACTAAGGTTTTCTATTCTAAGCATTAGACCTCCCGAATATCGTCTGCCGGGATCTGTTCCCGGAAAGGCGATCATTCTGTCTTAATAAATTTTCTGCGGTATTTCCGAAACGCTGTATTTCTGAAATACTTTATTCTTTAATTTCGCGAAATCCGTTCCTGAGTTGTTTCACGGATACATTCTTCTGTTGGTTCGCAAAATACTTACTTCTGTTGTTTGCAGAATACATTCTGAGATTTCCGTCTTCCGAAAACCACAGCACTGATATTATACCCAAGAACCGTTCTTTTCACAACACAAAAACACATTTTTGTTAAAATAAACAGCGCTGAAGTGGAAACAAACGGCAAAATAAACGGCAGCAGGCTTCGTCTCCCGTCACCTTTCAAACTGTCCTGTTCCGAGGCCGAAAAAACGGGACAGGCCCGCGCCTGTCCCGAATCAGTTTCTGCTGATAAAGATTATTTCTTCTCTTTATCTTTTTTGGCATCCTTGCTGTCGTCTTTGGCTTCGACTTCAGGGGTCGTCCATCCTTCCGGATGCTCAAGACGCACCACAGCGGATTTCTGCATGGGGATGCGGCAGTTCTTGTTGTTGCCGAATTCAACGATGATGGTATCGTCCGTAATGTCGATGACCACGCCGTAGAAACCGGAGGTCGTGAGGACCGTATCTCCGACTGCCATGGAAGCCAGCATGGCCTTCTGTTCCTTCTCCTGCTTCCTCTGCGGTCTGATGGCAATGAAGTACATCATCACGAAGAAGAAAAGCATGATGCCCACGCTTAAGATCATGGAATACTGGGAACCGGCAGCTGCGTCTCCGGATCCGTCTGCCGGAACCGGCATACAGGATGAAAGAAATACCAGAAGAAGCGCCGACAGCAGGGTTAATGATTTTTTCATAAAAAACTCCTTTTTTCAGGATTCTTAAAGGGCTCAGGCGTCATTTTCATGCAGTCCCTGAAGCACATTATATTTATACTCTTTAAAGGTCCCTTTGTCAAGGGAAGAACGGATCTCTTCCATCAGATGATTGTAAAAATACAGGTTGTGAAGCACGCAGAGCCGCATGCCCAGCATCTCTTTTGCCTTCAGAAGATGCCGGATATAAGCCCGGGAATACCGACGGCAGGCCGGGCATTCACAGCCCTCTTCTATGGGACGGAGATCCCTCTCGTACTGCTGATTGAACAGGTTCAGCTTTCCCTTATGGGTATAGACGTGTCCGTGGCGGCCGTTTCGGGAGGGATAGACACAGTCAAAGAAGTCGATGCCTCTTTCCACGCCTTCCAGGATATTCTCCGGCGTGCCGACGCCCATCAGATAGGTGGGTTTGTTCTGCGGAAGATACGGCACCGTTTCGTCCAGGATGTGATACATCTCTTCATGGGTTTCTCCGACGGCAAGGCCGCCGATGGCATAGCCGGCAAGATCCATATCGGAGATGGTCTTCGCGTGGGCGATCCGGATGTCCTCGATGATGCCGCCCTGGTTGATGCCGAAAAGAAGCTGTTCCTTATTCACCGTATCTTCCAGGCCGTTCAGCCGGTCCATCTCCTTCACGCAACGCTCCAGCCAGCGGGTCGTCCGGTCCACGGAGGGCTGGATATAGGCCCGTTCCGCCTTCGCCGGCGGACATTCATCGAAGGCCATGGCGATGGTGGAGCCCAGGTTCGACTGGATCTGCATGGATTCTTCCGGCCCCATGAAGATCTTCCTCCCGTCGATATGGGAATTGAAGGAAACGCCCTCTTCTTTGATCTTCCGGAGTCCTGCCAGGGAAAATACCTGGAAGCCGCCGGAATCCGTTAAAATGGGCTTTTTCCAGTCCATAAAGCGGTGCAGGCCGCCCAGGTCATGGATCAGCCGGTCTCCCGGACGCACATGCAGATGATAGGTATTGGAAAGGGCCACCTGGGTCCTGATACTCTCCAGATCTTCGGAAGAGACCGCGCCTTTAATGACGCCTGCCGTGGCCACATTCATGAAAACCGGCGTCTCGATAACGCCGTGGACCGTTTCCATCCGGGCGCGCTTGGCCCTTCCTTCTGTTTTCAGGATCTCATATTTCATGGAATCCTCCTTTTCTTTTCCCGCTGAAGCGGGCAGTCCGGCTGAATTTTTGCCCCGGGTATCATGAAACCAACCCGATGCTTCAGTAAAAAAGGAGCCCGTCTCCGGACTCCTCTTTGTTAAACATCTTTATTTCTTCGCATTCTTCTGCGCTGTCTGGGTCCTTTTCTTCGGAGCGAATTTCGTCCGGAAGGTATACCATAAAGCTCCTGCCAGGCAGACTGAAGAATAGCCGCCTACCACAATGCCGACCATTAAGGGAAGGGCAAATTCACGGATAGAGGTAACGCCGAAGACATACAGCGCGCCTACCATGAACAGTGTGGTAAGGGAAGTATTGATGGAACGGCCGAGAGTATCGGAGATCGCCTTGTTGACCACCAGCTTCAGATCGCCGTTCTGGCCCATGAGGCTTAAGTTCTCACGGATACGGTCGAAGATAACGATGGTGGCGTTGATGGAGTAACCGATCAGGGTCAGCATGCAGGCAATAAAGGTATTGCCCACCATCCAGCGGAAGATGGCATAGCCTGCCAGCACCACGAAGACGTCATGCACCAGGGCTAGCACCGAAGCGGAGGCGAAACGTACATCCCGGAAACGAGCCCAGATATAGATCAGCATCGCAACAGCCGCCAAAATAACGGAAACGATAGCCGCCCGGGCCATTTCCTTGGAAACGGTACCCGAGATGTTTTCATAGGTGATCTTGGACGTATCTACGCCGAAATCCTCTGAAAGCACTTTATAAAGCGCTTCTCTCTGGGTCTGATGCAGTTCCTGGGTCCGGATCAGCACTTCGTTGGAGTTCATAACCGGGGTCAGGGTAACATCGGTGGATCCGAGAGCTTCTTCGATCTTCGGCTTCACTTCTGTTTCCAGCTGTTCCACCGTACGGTTTTCATTAAAGATCACGTCTGTGGAAGTACCGCCGATGAAGTCCAGGCTGTAATTCAGCGGATAGCGCTTGGCGCCTGCGCCGGAGATGATCATGACGATAATGCCGGCAGCAATGATAACGCCTGATAACGCAAAGAAGATATGGCGCTTTGACAGGAAATCATAGACCTTCTCTGTCTTCTTGACGCCGTACCATTTAACGTCCTTAAGACCCATGGCATAGAATGCCTTGATCAGAAGACGAGTGACGACCAGGGCCGTAAACATGGACAGTACGATACCAAGAGCCAGGGTGATGGCAAAGCCCTGCACCGGGCCTGTACCGAAAATGAACAGCACGACCGCGGCAATAAGGGTGGTGACGTTGCCGTCGATGATGGCGGAAAAGGCCTTCTTAAAACCGGAATCAATGGCGTTGGATACTGACAGGCCCGCGCCCAGATCCTCCCGGATACGGGAGAAAATGATACAGTTGGCATCGACCGCCATACCTATACTCAGGATGATACCGGCGATACCGGGAAGGGTCAGTGTGATCTCCTTATTGAAGCCGGCCAAAATCACTACGATAAGGCCGGTATAGAAGATCAGCGCCAGGGCTGAGCAGAAACCAGGCATACGGTAGACGGCGATCATCAGGATGAAGATCAGGATCAGACCCACGACTGCGGCGATGGCGGACGTCCGGATGGCGTTGGAGCCCAGGGTCGCGCCGACCACCTGGGACCGCAGCTCTTCCATCTCTACCGGCAGGGCGCCGATGCGGATGAAGGAAGCCAGACGGCTGGCGGATTCATAGGTGAAGCTGCCGGTGATCACACAGGTAGGAGACGTGATCTGCTCTTCTGCTGTCGGAGCGGAAAGGATGCTGCCGTCATAAATGATATACAGAGGTTTGCTCTTTCCGGCGATCTCTCCGGTGACCTTGGAGAATTTCTCCTGGCCTTCCGGTGTGAAGGAAAGCTGGACGATATAAGTGCTCTTCTCGCTGTCATACATCGGCGCGGCATCCTTGATGTCTTCGCCGGTAAGCGCGGTAGAGCCTTCAATATCGTTGGCATCGGTGCAGAAGATCAGCGTACCGGGTGTTCCCAGGTCCGCCAGGACTTTGTCCGCGTCCGTCTCGCCGGGGATCTCCACCGTAATACGGTTGGATCCTTCGGTACGGACGGTGGCTTCCGTGGAATAGCCGGAAACACGCTGCTGCATTTTCAGGACGGTATCGGCCATATCCTGGGAGGACGGATCATCTTCCACAGCCTGGTAGGTAATGGAAACGCCGCCTCTTAAGTCAAGGCCGAGTTTAATATCGTTTACGCTTCCCGAGCGCTCATAGCCGAAACCCCGGGCGGCCGTGAAGATAATAAAGGCCAGGACCGCCGCGAAGCAGCACAGGATGATGAGGCTGCGGGATTTTGAATAGGTTTTCATTTCAGGATATACCTCTTTTAAGCTGCAATTTCAGGTTCAGGCGTCCGGTCAACGTCGATGACCTTTCTCCATTTGCCCTTAAGATAGATCCAGGCGGTAATGACAGCGCCCAGGATCCAGCTTAACAGCATGGAGATGAAAAGACACATGTAATTTCCCTTCGGAAGCGCTTCCGAAATGGTCAGGTTCCGGATCAGGTACGCCAGGGGCACACGGACCACAACGGAAGTCAGGATGGAGATCCACATCGGGGAAATGGTATTTCCCGCGCCTCTCATGGATCCCATGAGGCTCTGGGTCACTGCCGTCGCCACATAACCGATGGCCATGAACCTGATGATGCCGATGCCCATGTCGATGATCTCCGGCGTCTCTGTAAAGAGAACGATCAGGATCTTGCTCAGGATCAGCAGCAGGCCGACCATGAAGATGGAAATGCCCACCGCCAGCCTGACGCCTTTCTTGACGCCGTCATGGATCCTCTCGTAATTCCCGGCGCCCAGGTTTTGTCCCACATAGGTGGTCATAGCCACCGAGAAAGTCATGTTCGGCATCATCGCAAAGCTGTCGATACGCATGACGATAACGTTGGTGGCAATAACGGTCTCACCGAAGGAATTGGTCAGGTTCTGCACGATGACCATGCAGAGGGACATGATCATCTGGGTAAGGCCCGTGGGCAGACCCAGCCGGAGGATCTCTTTGATCATGGGACCGTTAGGTTTCAGGTAACGCCACTTAAGGTCGAACAGGTTCTTCAGCCTTCTTAACTTGTTCAGGCAGAACAGGGCTGAAATGAACTGGGCAATGATGGTGGCGTAAGCAACGCCGGAAACGCCTTCCATCTTAAGTCCTGCCACGAACCAGATATCCAGTCCGATGTTCAGAACACAGGCGATCAGCAGGTACAGAAGCGCCGAGAAGGAATCTCCCATACCGCGGAGCATGCCGCTGATCATGAAATAGAAAATGGAACCGATATAACCGGAAAACAGGATCAGCAGGTATTTTTCACACCAGTCGATGATCGCTTCCGGCGTATTCAGAAGCTCCAGGATAGGCCGGGAAACCAGAGGTCCGATGATGGCCATGAGGACGGCCACGACGATACCCAGGAACAGGCCCATGCCGATGGCTTCGGAGAGCTTTTCCCGGTTTCTCGCGCCGACAAACTGGGCCACGACGACCGAAACGCCGGAGGACACGCCGAAGAACAGCACGAACAGCAGGTTGATAATGGGCATGGAGCTGCCCACCGCCGCCAGTGCGTTATCGCCGACGTACCGGCCTACAACGATGGAATCCACCGTGGAATACAGCTGGTTGGCAATATTGCCGAGAAGCATCGGCAGGGCAAAGGTCAGGATCTTTCTGACCGGAGAGCCCTCCGTCATATCCACGGGAGCAAAAAAGCTTTTTAAAGCTGACATACAGTCTTCCCTTCCGTCTGCTTATGGAAACACAGACCACTATGCTGATGATTCGGAAAAGAACGCTCCTGGCTTCTGTTTCCGGGTTGCTGCACTGCCGGACAGAATACTGTCTCAGCACTCACAGGGAATACGTAAAATGAAGCCCCGTTCTTTTTGAAACGGGGCTCCTGTCTGTCTGAATTACTTTAAGGTAACAACAGCGCCTTCAGCTTCGAGCTTAGCCTTTAAGTCGTCAGCTTCAGCCTTGGAGACCTGCTCCTTAACCATCTTGGGAGCGTTGTCGACCAGATCTTTGGCTTCCTTTAAGCCGAGGCCGGTAGCGTCACGGACAACCTTGATGACCTTGACCTTGTTGGGGCCGATTTCGGTAAGTTCGACGTCGAATTCGGTCTTTTCTTCAACTTCAGCTGCCTCTGCGGGGCCGCCGGCTGCAACAACAACACCGGCTGCGGCGGAAACGCCGAATTCTTCTTCACAGGCCTTTACGAGCTCATTCAGCTCAAGGACGGATAACTCTTTAATCGCAGCGATAAATTCTTCTGTGGTTAATTTAGCCATTATGATTTCTCCTTTTTTCAATTAAATTCTTGTCTTTTCCGGCATGGATCAGTATCAGTCCCGATCACTTTCTGCCGTCTCTGTTTTCGCCTCTCCGATACCTTTATTCCGATACCGGCTTTTTACTCTCAGGCGACTTCTTCGTCTTTTTTCGCGATCTGGTCAAGCACTCTTGCCAGGTTTGCAACAGGCGAATTCATGCTGCCAAGCAGTCTGCCGATAAGCACTTCTCTTGACGGGATGTTCGCCACGGCCTTAATGCCGTCCGCATCGTAGAAAGAACCCTCAACCATGCCGCCCTTGACTTCAAGCTTCGCATGAGCCTTGGCGAACTTCGCGATCTCACGGGCTGCCGCGGTGGCATCGTCTTTGGAAACGGCCAGTGCGGAAGGACCTTCCAGAAGCTGCGAAAGCGCTTCATTGGCGGTACCCTGGACTGCAAAGCGGATGAAGGTGTTTTTGTAGACCTTGTACTGGATGCCGGCTTCTCTTAAGGTTTTTCTGAGTTCGGTATCTTCCGCAACGGTAAGGCCTCTGTGGTCTACCAGAACAGCTGATGCAGAACCGTCAAGAATACCCGCGATCTCTTCAACGATAGGTCTTTTCTCTTCGATCTTAGCCAATTCATTACCCTCCTTTAAAGATTTTGAAGGAGAAAAAAAGAGCTTCGTGAAAACACACGAGGCTCCCGCAAAAATCTTTATAAAAGATCTTACTACCTCGGCAGGCGTTTTCTCCTTACGTCTTACGACACCTGCTGTCTTCGGTCATGCCGTTTTCAGGCACTCGGATAAGATACCACAGCAGAAAGCATCTGTCAAGGGTTTTTTCTTATTTATCGGATTCGTTTTACCCATTTTTTCGGATGTATCTACCCTTTATTCTGCAGATACTTTTTCCTGATCGGCAAAAGCATTCTTTTTTTTATCCCGGAAGCCGAAGACTGCCATAAGGATCAGCAGCACGGCTATGGCCGCGATACCTAAGGGGCTCCGGATAGCCGAGACGGCTTTCCCCACATAGGGCACATGGAAGAACACCCTGCCCACGACCTCAGTAAAAGGGAATTCGGGATCATGGAGCATGTTGTGATCCCCTTTGGTGATCAGGGTGTCCCCCAGGATATCAGTGATCCTGTGGGTTATGAGCTTCTCCTCTTCTGTCCCCCGGTCTCTGACATAGACGATGATATCGCCTTCCTTATAGCTTTCCTTCGGGATGCGCCGGTACAGGATCATCTCGTCCACATGGATGGTGGGCTCCATGGATCCGGAAACCACCACTGCATAGCCCAGCCCGAAAAAGCCGGTATAGCCGTCTTTATTCAGAAACCGCTGATAAAGCCCGCTCAGGACTATCAGCACCATGAAAGCCATGATCACCCATAGTATAATGTTCAGTATCTTACGGACAACGTTCTTCACAGCAGACTCCTGATCACCTGGTCCACGGCCTCCATGCAGGCCTCGGACGCCTTATTGACTTCGGACAGGAACTCTTCCGCTCCGCCGGTAATGGCATCGCTGACGCACTTGATCATCAGGCAGGGGATATGGTTGCGGTAACTGACCAGGGCCACTGCCGCGGCTTCCATTTCACAGATGTCCGCGCCGTAGAGCTCATGAAGACGGCTCTTATTCACTTCTCCGGCAACAAATTTATCACCGGAAGCATCAATAACGGGCTTTAATTCCGGCATGACCTCCCGGGCTTTTTCAAACAGCGTCCGGTCCACGGGGATATACTCGCTTTCAAACTCTGAATACTGTCCCGGCTTTACGTTTTCCAGGGCAGAGATATCCCAGTCATAATGAACGACCTTTTCGACGATGCAGGTCTTCGACAGCGTCATTTCCGGCGTCAGTCCGCCCACAAC
>JAFRVX010000038.1 GCA_017438305.1 Lachnospiraceae bacterium
TCACCGGCGCCCGAATCGATCATCAGTACATTGACGCCCGCGTCCGAGACGCCCTTCAATACCCGGGAAGCAATGCCGTGATGTCCCACGATACCGACACCTACGACAGCCAGGATGGAGATGTCCGGCTCTACTCTCACAATATCAGGACTTAACTCCCGCCAGATGCGCTCGACGATCTCCTTTTCATGTTTCCGGAATTCTTCCCCGTTCACCACCACCGCGATGGTATCGATGCCCGTGGGGCAATGTTCGAACGGAAGATTATAATCCGCAAAGATGGTAAGAAGCCTGGCGCCGAAGCCGATCTCCACGTTCATCATGGCCTTCTCAACGTACACATTGACAAAGCCCTTTTTACCGGCTACCCCGGTGATAGGCCCCGGCTCATAATCCTCCGGAAGCTCCGGCACGATCATCGTCCCCTTATCTTCCGGACTGTTCGTGTTGCGGATATTGATGGGAATTCCCGCCTTCCTTACCGGAAAGACCGCATCTTCATGCAGCACGGAAGCGCCCATGTACGAGAGTTCCCTGAGTTCCTTATAAGTGATAAAATCGATGATCCTGGGATGTTCCACGATCCGCGGATCCGTAAACATCAGGCCCGAAACATCGGTCCAGTTTTCATAAATGAATGACTTCGTTGCGCGGGCAACCAGAGAACCGGTCACATCCGAGCCGCCGCGGGAAAAGGTCTTGATCCTTCCGTCCGGCAATGCGCCATAGAAGCCCGGGATCACCGCGCTGCCGGCCGCCTCAGCTGCCTCTCCTATTTTCCGGTCCGTCTCCTCTTCCAAAAGGATCCCGGTCTCCGAGAAGCAGATCATATCTTTGGGATCCAGAAACTCCATGCCTAAATAAGCCGCCATCAGCCGTCCGTTCAGATACTCTCCCCGGCTCGCGGTATAGTCTCTTTCCGGTGCTGTCTTCAGTTTTTCGGCGATCTCTGAAAACTCCGCCTCCAGATCCACATCGACCTGCAGCTGGTCCCGGATGGTGGTAAAACGCGCACGAATCTTCCTCAGTATCTCGGCAAAATCCTCTCCTGCCGCCGCTTTCTCATAGACCTCATACAGAAGATCTGTGATCTTATCGTCCTCAGGAAAGCGCTTGCCGGGAGCGGAAACGACCACGAACCGCCGCGCCACATTGCTGTTGACGATGGCTGCCGCCTTTCTGATCTGATCCGCGTCAGATAAAGAGCTTCCTCCAAATTTAACGGTGATTCCGTTCATTCTCATGACCTGCTTTTCTTAAGTGTAAATACCGTGGAACATTCTAACATCGGAGTCTTGTTTTTTCAACAACTTTCCTAAAGTTCTGCACATTCGTCTTAAAGATTACACGATTCTGACCTTTTCCTGTACATTCTGCCTTTGCTATACTTTATCTGTACGTTAAAAAGCGGCTTTTAAGCCGCTGCCATTTCACTTTTCAGGAGGTTTGTCATGCTGAAACTCTTAGCTCCTTCCCGTATCTACGCCGATAAGATCGAAGCTTATCACGAGGCTCTCCGGGAGCTTATCAAAAAGTCCAATGAAGAAGAAGGATGCATTTTCTACACCGTGAACCAGGATATCAATGATCCCACGATCCATTATTTCCTGGAGTGCTGGAAGGACCGGGAAGCCCTGGACCAGCACATGAAAACAGAGCACTTCACTACTATCGTCCCCACCCTCTCCCAATACGTGGAAGAA
>JAFRVX010000039.1 GCA_017438305.1 Lachnospiraceae bacterium
TGGTATCAGGGAAAGGTGCTGGACCAGTACGCACCCTGTGTCAATGATGACGACCTGCTTTTATATCTGTCCAAAAATCTTAAGAAGTCTGAGTAGGTGCTCCGCCATCGGCATCGCCGTGGATGTGTCTGTTTCGGGCAGTATCACAGCGTGGTCAGCCTTCCCGGGGGCGGCCGGCGGTTTTTGACAGAGAAGTAACCTTTCCCGTAAAGATGCGGTCTGTAAGGACAAAGACCGGTTTTTGAATGGATCCTGAGTTGAGAAGGATCGGTTGCTTCAACTCCCGTATGTCAGAGAGGCTGACTCTTTCGGGTTTCCCTGGCAGCTTTCGGGACAGATTCGCCTGAGGAGGTTTTGTTTTGATTAAGAAGATCATTAGTGTACTGCTGGCGGCCATGCTGATACTGGCGGCAGCCGCCTGCGGAAAGAATACGCCCGGAGACAGAGATCTGCCCGGGTCTCAGACAGAAAAGGAAGATTCTTCCTCTTCGGAAAAGACAAAAGAAGAGAGTACAGAAGCAGGCAGCACAGAAGCAGAGAGTAAAGAAACAGAAAACAAAAAAGAAAACAGTACTGAAACAGAGAGTGCTGAAGAAAAAAGCACAGAAACAGAAAGTAAAAAAGAAGACAGTACTGAAACAAAGAGTACCGAAGAAAAGAGCACGGAAACAGAAAGTAAAAAAGAAGACAGTACAGAAACAGACAGTACAGAAGCAGAGACGACAGGGGGCCAGGAAACCGGATCCGAAGAGGAAAAGACTTCCTCCGAGGAAAAGTCCTCTGGGGAAACAGAGGAGTCCGGCAATCCGGAGCTCCACATCACGGACGGCCTGCTGCTGAAATACCTTGCGGACCGGAAAGTGGTCCATCTGGTGGTCCGTAAAGATCAGGAAGCCGGCAGTATGGGCCTTGCTTCTTATAAGGTCTTTGAACTGACCGGACTGACGAAGGAGATGGAAGAGCAGCTGGCACCCATGCTGAGCGGCACCCATGTCCAGATGATCTATACGACAGATAAAGAAGGCCCGAGTCCGCTGCCTGTCGTACCCGGTGAGATCCTGGACCTGGACGCAGATTCGGAAACGCCGGACAGAACTGCCGACATCATAGAAGCCTGCAGAACCCTGACCGGACTGGGATATGTGTACCTGGTGGACAGTGAAATATATCCCACCTTCCTTTTGGCGGGGCTTGCGGATAACTGGCGTAATCAGCCGGTGACCTTTGAGTACAGCGACGACGGTCGGAGTGTCGACGTTTTATATGAACTGAAGCGGGACGACGGTACGGAACCTTTCAAATTTGTTCTGGCTTCCTTTGCTCTTTTGGACAGCGGCGAAGAACCCGGCGGTGATATCGGCTATGCGAATATACGGTTAAGGGAAGACGGACCCGATTATCTGTACCTGGGCCTGCCCCGTTACGCCTATGATTACGTTGCCGGAAACCGGGACTACTATTTCTACCCGGAAAAAGGAAACTGGAATAATGAGGTCAGGGTCACGCTGACAGATGAAGAACTGAAGACCCTGATCCGTCTGCAGACCGGTCCGGACGATCCGGAGGATTACGACGCCCTCCGCAGCAGCTATCAGAAGGCGTTGGAAGAGGATGACACGGAGGCCATGACAGAAGTGAACCATCATCTGTTCAGGGCCGATGAATGGCTGCAGAAATACAGTGAAGAGAATGTATCCATTAACGGTCTGAAGCCCATTTATTAAAAAGCCGCCGGTTATAAAAAAGTAATAAAAGTAAAAAAAGATCCGGACTGCATGCTGGAACGATCAGCGGTGCAGCCCGGATTTTTTTCGTTCATCTGTAAATGATCACTTAAAACCATCACCTGTAAAGGAGCGCTTATAAACCATCGTCTGTAAACGATTACTTATTAACCGCCGCCGGTAAATAATCAGACGGTTTTGTCAGCTTCCCGCCGCTTCTGCCGATCTGCCGCCGTCAGAGAGAGAACTCTGTGTGCCGAAGAAAAGGGAGATAGGCACCCGTTATACAGGAAAAAACGGGTTGATAAACCCGGAAGGAGCCATTAAAATAGATTCAGAAATCAAAAAAACTTAATTTATGAATCGTTAACAGCAGAACGTGAGGGATTCATTAATACGTGTCAGAAACAGCAGCATGTGAGAGGAATCATCAATACGTGTCAGGGACAGCAGCACGTGAGGAATCATTAATGCGTGTCAGAGACAGCAGCACGCGCCGGAATCACCAGTGTTTGACGGGAAGTTCATTCCTGCTTAGATATATCGGCAGGATGAGATCGGGAGGATAGTAGATAGTATGGCAGCCGAAAGAAATCTGTTTGACGTGTCCGTATTCAGCCGGGATTTCCACCTGGAAAGTTCCTTTGAAGAGGTACGCATCCTGGTGGCGGCCGAAGGCAGCTGCACCTTAAAAGGAAACGGCATTACGGTGGAGCTGGGAAAAACGGATTATCTGCTGATCAATATCTTTGAGGAAGCGGATATACTGGTTCCCGAAGGTTCCTTCGCTGCGCTGGTATCCCTCTCTTACGAGGAGCTTTTGTCTTTTGCGGGAAATAAGATCGTTAAATTCCGGCTTTGCAGCCTGGACGGAAGCGGGGGCATCTATACGGAGATCCGGTTCCAGCTCCTGGGCCTGGTCATGTGCTTTATGGATGATCCGGAGAAAGAAAGGCTGAAGGCCACCGGTCTGTATTACCTGATCCTGCAGAGCCTGATGGAACATTTCCGGATCGAAGCGGGGACGGAAGACGGAAGTGAAACGAGGGAAGAACTGGTTTCCAGACTGCTGCAGTATGTACTGACCAATTACCGGAACGAGCTTTCCGTCACCGAGATCGCCCGGCGGTTTTACCTGTCCCGTACTCAGACCTCCCGGCTGATCCGTCAGTATACGGGGGAGAACTTCCCGGATTTTGTCAGAAGATTAAGGCTGAAGGCGGTCAGAAAAGAACTGGAACAGACCGAATACTCCGTAACAGAGATCGCCCTGGACTGCGGCTTTTCTTCTTTGTCTGTCCTGAACCGGACTTTTAAGGAAGTGTATCAGATGACGCCTACGGAATACAGGCATGCTTTCCGGGAAGGCGGGAAAAAAGAAGAGAAGGACAGCAGCCGGGAAGAAAACGGAAGAAAAGAACTGCTGAAGCTGCTGCAGGAAGAGCTGGCTGCCGGGAATATTGCCAATGACCGGACGGAGAGGATCCTCATTTCCCCGGAGCATACGGTTTCCCGGAAGGAATGGAAAGACCGGATGCTGAACGTGGGGACGTTCACGTCGCTGCTTCCCGCCAGGATGCAGCAGCAGGTCCTCTTCCTGAAGGAAAGGCTGAAGATCGATTACGTCAGGCTCTGGAATCCTTTTTTCTCGCCGGGGGTCATGCTGTTCGGACCCCGGATCCGGGACTACAATTTTACCGTGGTGGATGAGATCCTGGATTTCCTTGTGGATAACCAGTTAAAAGTATATCTTGATTTTACGCCCCGGCGGGAGCGGAACATGGCCAGTGAACAGAAGGAGATATCGGGAACTCCCAGCAAGGCTCTTTTCAGATCTTTGGGAGACTGGCTGCATCTGATCGAGGCCTTCTGCTTCCATGTCCGGGAACGGTATCGGGCGGAGACCGTTAAGCAGTGGATCTTTGAATGTTCCTTTTTCCTGAATGATACGCCCTATTATACCGAAAAATATAAACCCCGGGAGTTATGGAACCGTACAGCCGGGCTGATCAAAACGATGATCCCCGGTATCCGGGTGGCGGGACCCGGGGTCGTAGGAGAAACCGAACCGGGGAATAATGAGCGCCACGTCCGGGAGTTTCTTCAGAACTGTGAAACGCCCCCGGATATCTTTACCAGCATCCATTTTCCCTATCACGGGAAGCGGGAAAACATTTATTCCGGCATCGGCTATATCCGGAATCCCCAGCGGTACTATTTCCTGCAGGAGACCGAACAGATCCGCCGCAGTCTGGATCAGTGCGGCTTCCGGGGCGAATACTGGGTGACGGAGCACGGCATCAGCATCGCCAACCGGAATTACATGCAGGACAGTCTTTACCGGGGCATACAGATCCTGGAGGACATGCTCAGCACCGGGAACCGGGTGGATAATATCGGCATATTCTATGCGTCGGACCTGATCAGTGCCTCCGCCGATTCGGGAAACGTCCTTCTGGGGAGCGGCGGGATCCTGTCCCGGACCGGGCTCCGGAAACCCGTCTACTATACCTACCGTTTTCTGAACCAGCTGGGCAGCCGGCTGATAAAGAGCGCAGAAGGCCTGGAAGCAACCTGTGCCAGTGCTTCTGATATCAGGATCCTGATCTGGAACAAGAAGAACCCGGGGCCGAAGTATTTTATATCGGAAGAGAATTCCTTCCGTCCCGAAGAGATTTACGGCCTTTTTGAAAACCTGGATCCCAGAAAGCTGGAGATCACAGTTTCCGGCCTGACGGAAGGGGCTTCCTTCAGGATCCGTCAGCGGTTTCTGAACCGGGAGCACGGCAGCATCCTGGAAAAATGGCTGCGTCTCGGCGGAAGCCGGCAGATCTCCCGGGATGACATCGAATACCTGAGCCAGACCTCGGCCCCGGAAGTCACCATTGAGGAAAGGACCGCGGAAAACGGAGAACTGAAATTGAATATGGAGCTTGGACCCAACGAGATGAGGATGATCCAGATCACTGTGATATCATGAAAGATCCGGAACATACGCCGATAATGAATGATTATTGATCTAAGCCGCTCAGAATAATTTCATTTTCCGAAATTCCGTTCTGTTTCTGAAATTGACATTTCCGAGAGGGTCTTATAGTATTAAAATGATATAGTCGTCAAAAGTAGATTCCGGATGGTTCCGTGCTTCGCACTCCCACCATCCTCCCTCATTCCGCACTCTCGTGGAATAAAAACTCCACTTCGTGCTTCATGAAGGGCACGCCAAGAAGTCTTTCCTCGACTGGAATGTAAACATTCCGTGGAGTCCGACTTTTGGCGTTGGAATCATGTAATCAGAATATTATCCGGGCAGCAGGCTGCCCGGATCCAGAAAGGAGGAGCTATTCCATGGAAAAAGTCAGAGTAGGTATCATCGGCTGCGGCATGATCGCCCACCGGCATATGACCATCTACACTCACATCCCCAACGCAGAAGTCGTGGCTGTCAGTGAGATCAAGGCAGACCGGCTGAAAGCTTTCGCCGAGCAGTACGGTATTCCCGAAGAGAACTGCTATCAGGATTTCCGCGAGATGCTGAAGCGGGACGATCTGGACACCATCGATGTCTGCGTCCACAACAACCTGCACGCCCCGGTTTCCATCGCCGCCATGAAGGCAGGCTTTGACGTATACTGTGAAAAACCCATCGCCTCTACCTCCGCAGACGCTCAGATGATGATCGACTGCGCGAAGAAGCTCGGCCGCAAGTTCCATGTGCAGATCAGCTCCCTGATGAACGCGCAGACCCGCGTGGCCCGGGATATGATCGCCAACGGAGAACTGGGCGACGTTTACTTTGCCAACCTCACCATGCTGTCCAGCCGCCGCCGTCCGGGTTATGACCTTCCCCAGTTCACCACGGATTTCTACACCAAAGA
The DNA here is from genome assembly GCA_017438305.1 of Lachnospiraceae bacterium. Classification (GTDB taxonomy): domain Bacteria; phylum Bacillota; class Clostridia; order Lachnospirales; family Lachnospiraceae; genus UBA1267. The sequence continues at coordinate 5,603 of JAFRVX010000039.1, forward strand.
ACTGGCCGGCCACGGCCCCACCATCGACCTGGGCGTTTACCTGATCAGCCAGCTGATCTTTGTTCTGGGCATGCCCGAACTGCAGAGCGTTTCCGGCTTTGCCACCCGCGGCCTGGAATATGACGACCGGCTCATCACCAACCCCTACGGCTTCGGCGTTGAAGATTTCGGCGTCTGCCTGGCGAAGTTCAAAAACGGCGTGAACCTGCAGATCCAGGCTTCCTCCGCTGCCAATATCGACGATCAGATGAAGACCTATATCCTGGGCAGCAAGGGCGGCCTGGAGATCATCGGCGCCGACACCACCGGCGGCCCCTTTGCCCGGGCGGCCAACGCGGATGCGGCAGCCCTGGTCATGGGCAACCCTGCCCTGAAATTCTACGGAAACGGCATGGGCGGCGAAGTCTTCGGCGTTGACCTGAACGTCTGGGACCGCGGCCTGAAGGAAGCCCGCGTGAATCCGGAGATCAGCCTCTACGACGACAACCAGGTGCACTGGATCGCCTACAAGACCGGCGTGCTCACCGACGAGACCCGCTACAACACCCCCGAGATCGCCAAGAACATGCTGATGATCACCGATGGTCTGTTCCTGTCCAGCGAATTAAAGAGAGAAGTCACCGCTGAGGAGATCAAGGCGATGGTGAAGCCCATGGCCCTGACCGAGCAGGAGACTCCCTTCGGCACGATCCATTACGACCTGAGCTTCTGAGCATAGACCCATGGTTTAAAACTTTTATGAAACTATTATGAAGGCTGCCTGCAGACAAAACCTGAAGCAGGCCTGAAACAATTTAAAAAAGCAGACCTTGAAGAAAAAGACTGCTGAAATGAGAGCGCACGAATTGTTTAACATTTCGTGCACTTTTTCTTTTGCTTTCGGCCGTAATTGCACAGATCGTCAATTGATCGGTTCTTTTGCACAAGAATCTCCCGGTTATTTTCAGTATAGTATGCTTAACGATCAAAAGGCTTTTATACAGTCTTGAAGAGGAGAAAAACATGGCAAAGAAAAAAGAAAAGCCGGCAAAACCGGCTGGTCCTGCCGGGAAACCTGCGGGATACCGGGAAGGGGGGATCAAAAACCTTCCCCACAATCTGGCCGTGGATATTAAAAGGAATAAGGTGGTATACATCCTGCTGGCCGTCATTCTGGCTTTCTTTATTATCTTCCACTATATTCCCATGGCCGGTATCGTTATGGCTTTCGAGAAGTTCAGCTTCAGAAAGGGTATCTTCGGCAGCGACTGGGTAGGCCTGAAGTACTTTAAGGAGTTCTTCAGCGGTCCGTTCATCGGAAGACTGATCCGCAATACGGTAGCCATTGGTGTGCTGGACCTGGTGATCAACTTCCCGGCCCCCATCATCTTCGCCCTGATCCTGAATGAGATCCATCAGAAGGCGGCGAAGAAAACCATCCAGACCATCAGCTACATGCCCTATTTCATTTCGGCTGTCGTGGCCTGCGGCCTGGTGGTGAAATTTGTGGAAGCCGGCGGCCCCATTTCCGTGTTCATCGCTAAGCTGACGGGCAAAGAGTCTGTAAACCTGCTGAACCAGAAAGGGAATTTCTGGCTGATCTACGTTCTGCAGAACATGTGGCAGGGCCTGGGCTATGGCTCCATCATCTATCTGAGCGCTCTAAGCTCGGTGGACCAGGAACTGTACGAGGCAGCGTATGTGGACGGCGCAGGCAGATGGCGCCAGATGATCCATGTGACGCTTCCCAGCATCGCCCCCATGATCATTATGATGCTGATCCTGAGAATGGGCGCCGTCTTTTCTGTCGGCGCAGACAAGATCCTGCTGCTGTACAATTCCGCCAACCTGGAATATTCCGACGTTATCAACACCTATGTTTACCGGATGGGTATCCAGGAAAACAACTACAGTCTGGCGGCAGCCGTCGGCCTGTTCAACAGTATTATCGGGACGATCATGCTGCTGACGACCAACAAGATCACGAAGAAGCTTTCAGGCACTTCGATGTTCTAAAAGGAGGAAATTATGGAAAGATCTTTTCATTACAAAAGAAGTCCCGGACGGGTCATTTTCCTGATTTTCGCCTGGGTGTTCCTGATCTTTATCGCCCTGGTGTGCCTCATGCCCATCTGGCACGTGGTCATGGCTTCCATCAGTAATCCTACGGAACTGAACGTTACCCGGGGCCTGGTACTGAAACCCCTGAAAAATGTGGACATCAATGCTTACAAGATGATCCTTCAGTACAAGCAGCTGTGGAGAGGCTACCGCAACACCATCATGTACTGTCTTCTGGCCTGCGCCATCACCGGCGTCATGACGGTGATCGCCGGCTACGTCTTCTCCCGGAACCGCTTCCGCTACCGCAACACCTTCATGATGATCATTTCCTTCACCATGCTGTTCAACGGCGGTATGATCCCCACCTACATGGTGATCCGGAAGCTGGGCATGCTGGATACGGTCTGGGCGATCGTGGTTCCCGGCTGCCTGAACGTATTCAACATCATCCTGATGAGAACCTCCATGCAGGGTATTTCAGACGCCCTGGAAGAGGCCGCGAGACTGGACGGCGCCAATGATTTCGTCATCATGTTTCGCATCATTCTTCCGCTCTGCAAGGCGACTTTCGCGGTGATCATGCTGTTCACCATTGTCGGCCAGTGGAACAACTACATGTCCGCCCTGCTGTACCTGCCTTCGAAACAGAACCTGTATCCTCTGCAGATGGAGCTCAGAAAGATCCTGTATCAGTCTACCAAGGAGATCACCTCCGCGTCCGACGTCAATGCGGCTTCGGTATACGCAAGATCGGTGGAATATGCCGCGATCGTGGTATCCACGCTGCCGATCCTTCTGGTATATCCCTTTGTGCAGAAATACTTTGTCACCGGCATGACCATCGGCGCGGTCAAAGCATAACATCAGTAACCTGCCTTCCGGCCGCATGACCGGCCGGAGGTTAAATTAAGCAAAAAATCAAAGGAGAGAAACATGAAAAAAGCAACAGCATTGCTTCTTGCGGCAGTCCTGGCTATGGGAATGCTCTTCGGCTGCGGCGGTTCCGGCAGCAATACGCCTTCCAAAACCGAAAGCGCTGACAAGAGCTCAGATGCCGGCAAAACCGAAGAAGCCGGCAAAACCGAAGAAGCCGACAACCCCGAAGAGCTGAAGCTTCCCTTAACCGAGGAGAAGCAGGAACTCACCGTCTGGTTCAACTACAGCGGCTCCGTTGTTTCCGATCTTAACGAGATCGAAAGCGTTAAGAAGATGGAAGAACTGACCAATGTTCACATCAACTGGATCCCCATCGAACAGCAGCAGCTGAAGGACAAGCTGGGTATCCTCCTGACCTCAGGCGATTTCCCGGATATCATCTATCCCGGCTCCACCGCTTATCCCGGCGGTGTTGAGAAAGGCATTTCAGAGGAAGTCATCCGCGCGGATCATGACGAACTCATCAGAAAGTACTTGCCCAACTACATGAAGTACTTAAACGAAAACGAAACTGCCAGAAAGCAGGCAACCGCCGATGACGGCAAGATGAAGATCATCAAGGTTATTGCCGGCGAAGACTTCAATTGCAAGGCGGAAGGCGTTTACCAGGGCGTCTGCTACCGTAAAGACCTTCTGGAAGGGCTGGGCCTTTCCGAACCCAAAAACATTGCCGAATGGCATGATGCCCTGGTCAAGGCCAAGGAAAGCGGCATCGATACGCCTTTTGTGCTTAATACGAACGGCGGTTCCTGGCTGTCCGCGGCATGGGGCGTACCCACCATCAGCAGCACCTATCTTATGATGGACGACAACGGCAAAGTGGCCGGCGGCGTTCTTCAGGACGGTTTCGGCAAGTATCTGGAAACCATGCGTCAGTGGTATGCTGAAGGCCTGATCGATCCTAACTTCACCTCTTTCAACTACTATCTGGATCCTCCGGCGGCTGTGGAAGACAACAAGCACCTGCTTTACAGCTTTATCCTTTCCGCCTTTACCGGCAACAACTATTATGCCATGCATATGTGCACCAATGAGTCTGAATTCCTTCAGCCCATTGTTCCTGCGGCTGAAGACGGCGGAAAAACCGTTATGGTCTACAGTCCTGTAGAAGCAAAGGATACCATTTTCATCAGCACTGCCTGCAAGAACCCCGAACTGGCTGCCAAGTGGATCGACTTCCAGTACTCCAGGGAGGGCGAGCTGCTGAACTGGTATGGTATCGAAGACGTAACCTATACGATGGACAAAGACGGTCTGCCGCAGTTCACCGATATGGTCCTTCATGATCCCAACAATACGCCTCCGTCAACCATCCTTGAGAAATACGCGCTGAACTGGGGCAACTCATGGTTCGGCAAACACAACACCGTTGCTTCCGAAAAGGTTGCCGCGGCAGCTGCCGGCGGCACCAATCAGCAGAAGGAAGCCGTTAATATCTGGACTTCCGCCGAAAAGAACATCGGTCTGCCCAGCGGCTATACGCTGACGGAAGAAGAGAGCGACGCCATCAACGCCAAGGCGACGGCCGTTCAGACCCTGATCGAAGAATATATGATCAACTACATCCTCGGCGCCGATAACACCAGCTTTGAAGACTTCAAGAAGAAGGTCCTGGAGTATGGTTACCAGGAGATCATCGACACCTACCAGGCGGCAGTTGATCGTTACAACGCACGTTAATCACAGAAGCGCTGCAGCGCACCTTAAGAAACAGGATCGTTTCAGTGCGTAAAAAACAGGATCGTTTCAGTGCATAAAGAAACGGGATCGCTGCAGTACACGTAAAAAAAGGTCTGTTGGTTCCGGCTGTGGAACATATCCGGAAAGCCCGGAGACAGACCGGAATAAGGGGCGGAGGCAGGCATCTTTTTAAAAGATCAGCGGGTCTCTGCCCTTTTTATACCCTGAACCCAATAAACGATCAGGCTTCCCGGAGAAGAATAATGCAGAAAACCGGGCGGCAGAAAGGAAAAAACTTATGAGCAGATTAGATAATGAACGGGTAAAAGGCGTCCTTCGGACCGACGGCGTCAGATTCGTCAATGAAGACGGCGAAGAGATCATCTTAAACGGATACGGCACGGCAAACTGGGAAAATACCGAAGGCTTTATGATCGGTTCCGCCCCCCTGCCCCAGAACCTGTTTAAGTGGATCCTGTTCCCCGGCCCGGGCAACGACCACAATCCGGAGCGCTGGACCTCCCGCCGCTTCGTGACCCAGATGGTCACCGAGCTCTGCGGCGCGAAATATGCGTCCACCTACTGGGACCGCTGGGAAGAGAACCATCTTCGCGAAGAAGACATCAAGCTGATGGCGGACCTGGGCTTCAACTGCGTGCGTATCGTACTGAACGCCAACGCCCTGCTTTATGAAGAGCCCGGCTACAACTGGAATGAGGGCGGCTTCGGACGCCTGGCAAAGATCATCGACGCCTGTGAAAAGTACCGTGTATACGCCATCCTGGACATGCACGGCGTGGTAGGCGGCAATAACGGCGCCACCGGCGACAGCTTATTCTGCGAGTATCCCTCCGTCTTCCTGGATGAAGAATCCACAGAACGGCAGATCGTCCTCTGGGAAGAGATCGTCCGCCGCTTCGGCAGCCGCTGGATCATCGCCGGCTACGATCTGATCAACGAGCCGGTCTCCTCGCCGGTGCAGCATGAGCATATCCCGCTTCTGGTGAAGTATTACGAAGAGTGCATCGAGCGCATCCGCAAGATCGACCAGCAGCACATTTTCTTCCTGGAAGGCGCGAAATACGCCCGGGATTTCCGGATCTTCGACCATCAGTACGATCCCGAATACCACAACTGGGCCATTTCCATCCACCTTTACGGCGCTTCTCCGGAGATCAAAGACCTGTATCCCTGGCTTCTGAAGCGCGATGAGCTTAACGTCCCGCTGTGGCTGGGCGAATGCGGCGCCGGTCCCGATTCCGATCCGATCTTCTTCGATATCTGCGACAAGCTTCATGTTTCTTATACCCCCTGGGGCTGGAAGACAGCGGCTGACAGAAAGATGGCCGGGCACGGCGGACGCCGCGGCATGGTGCATCACTGGCTTCCCGAAGGCTGGGAGAAGATCCAGGCTTTCCAGATGGTGGGCCCCCGTCCCTCCTATGAAGAAGCCATTAAGATCATGGACGCCTTCATCGAGTCCACAAAGCTGGAAAACTGCGAGGTGAACTATGACGGCCCCAGAACCATGAAGAAGATCCCCAACATCACCCTTTCAGGTGTGGGCTATGATATGTGGAATGAAGACGGAAGCCGTTACTACGGTTCCTGGGAAGGCTCCAACTACCTGAACTTCCGTCTGGAAGACCATACCAAACTGGTCTGGGCCTGCACCAAGGGACTTCCCTATCCGAAGTTCGCCTGGTACAACGACCCCAACGAAGAGCGCTACAATCCCCTTCAGGACCTGGCCCTTGAACTGCATGAAGGCGAATATGCCAATTATACGGTCCGGGAAGTCCGGGAAGGCTGCACCGTGGTGCTGGAAGGCATCGGCGAAGGCGAGGCCGACCTGATCTGCCAGGGCAAGGTGATCGGCACGGTGGCCTTCGGCACCGGCGATATCCTGAACCCGGTATGCTCGGATGCCTTTGAGATCGGCACCGGCGAGCGCGTTACCGTCAAGGTCGCCGTGAAGAGCGGCACACTGACCATCAAAAACATGAAATTCTCTTATTAATTCCGTATAATCGTTAGCTTTGTGTTTATCCTCAAAAGGGCTGCCGTCGTGGAAGGGTTTTATCCCCCACGGCGGCAGTTCTTTTCGGTTCCAGAGATCTCAGATCGGATTTCAGCGAGATCCCTCGGAATATCCGTCATCCCAGCCGGCCGGTTCCCCCCGCTGGTTTTCCCCCGCCGGGAAAAAACAGCCGCATTTCCCGGAAGTATCCCATGGGTAAATTCGTGAAGTATCCCATGCCTAAATTCCTGAACTATCCCATGCGTAAATTCCGGAATTATCCCATGGGGTAAATTCCTGAATTATTCCATGCATAGATTCCTGAATTATCCCATGCGTAAATCCCGGAATTATCCCATACGTAAATTCCTGAACTATCCCATGCGTAAAAATCCCTGAATTATCCCCATGTGTAAACCCCTGCTGATGATAATACATAAAAAGATATAGGATTTGGTCACTTGACGCTGTACCTGATTATTATATAATATAGTCAACAGCAGACATAATCAGACACTGATTATAACGCTTCGCAAGGATGCGCTGAAAAAGGAACCATCGACGGGGTCGTCGATCAAAACCAAGAAAGGATAGAACTTCATATGGGTACGAGATTAAACACTGTGGAGGAACTTGAGAACAAGTGTGTCGACATTCGTTCAGACCTGCTTAAGTTCATCTACCGCATCGGCATGGGCCATCTGGGCGGCGAACTGTCCATGGTGGAAATGGCTGTAGCGCTGTACTACAAATACTTGAACTATGACGTGCTGGACCCCCATAAGGAAGGGCGCGACCGATTCCTCCTTTCCAAGGGCCACTGCTCGGAAATCCTGTACACCATCTTTTCCGATCAGGGCGCCTATACCCAGGACTACATGGTGGAGCACTTTGAAAACCTGGAGGATTACAAGTTCGGCATGCATTCCAACCGCAAGAAATGTCCCCAGATCGAGGTTTCCGCAGGCTCCCTGGGCCACGGACTGCCCATTGCCGTAGGCTACGCTCTGGGAGCCCGCTATCGCAAGGAGAATTATCGCATCATCGTTATGATCGGCGACGGTGAATTCGACGAGGGCACCAACTGGGAGGCGCTGATGGCAGGGGCTCACTATCAGCTGAACAACCTGGTCTGCATCCTGGACAAGAACCAGCTGCAGATGACCGGAAATACCCGGGAGATCATGAACATCGACCCGGTGGCGGATAAGGTAAAGGCTTTTGGCTGGAACGTGATCGAGATCGAGGACGGCAATGACATGGCCCAGGTCTGCGCAGCGCTGGATAAGCTTCCGGAGCGGGACTTTTCGAAACCTGGCAAGCCCACCTTCATCATTTCCAACACGGTCAAGGGCAAGGGCGTCAGCTTCATGGAAGGCAATCACAAGTGGCACGGCGGCGGAATCGGCGAAGAGGACTTAAAGATCGCTCTCGCGGATGTGGCAGCAATGAGAAAGGCGTGAGACTATGGCTAATACAACGTATGATTTTGATATGATGCTCTCCAGCGCCCGTGAGGCCTACGGAGAGGAGCTGTATAAGATGGCTAAGGAAGGTATCGATTTTGTCTTCACATATACCGACAATGTGGCGCCTTCTTCCTCAGCCGGAAAGCTGCTGAAGGAATTCCCCGAGCGCTGCTTCAACTTCGGTATTGCGGAGCCCAACCAGGTGGGTGCCTCGGCAGGCCTGGCTTTATCCGGGTGCACCGTGTTTTCCCAGGTCTTCGGACCCTTCCTGCCCCTTCGGGCAGCGGACCAGATCCACACGGACATTGCCTACAATGACGTGAAAGTCCGGCTCATCGGCACCCATTCCGGCGTGACGGCCGGCGGCGGGCCCACGCACAATGACATCGCGGACCTGGCCCTGTACCGGGCCATCCCGAATCTGACCGTCGTGGTGCCGGCGGACGCGGACCAGTGCTGCAAGTTCATCCGTCTGTCCATGGACTATGAAGGTCCCATGATCATCCGTATCGACCGGGCCGGCTCCCCCAACGTTTACGCGGGGGACTATGAACTGGAGATCGGGAAAGCCATTGAGACGCTGGAGGGCACGGATGCCTATATCATTTCCTGCGGCTCCAACCTCTATGAATGTCTCATGGCGGCCAAGGCCATGAAGGAGAAGTACGGATCCTCCATCGGCATCCTGGACATGCACACCATTAAGCCTCTGGATACGGAAGCCATCTTAAGGGTGGCCGATAAGACCGGCAATATCGTGACGGTGGAAGACCATTCCATCAACGGAGGTCTGGGAGGCGCTGTGGCGGAGACCCTCTGCGAGGCCGGATATAAGGGCAGATTCAAGCGCTGCGCCATGCCCGATGAATTTGCGGTCCTGGGCACGCTGGAGGCGATCTACCATCATTACGGCATCGACAGAGACGGAATAGAGAAGACGCTTAAGGAAATGCTGGGAATCTGATCTTTTAAAGAGATGCTGCAGATCTTAACAAAAAAACAGCCGACGGGGCAGCGAAACACTGTCTCATCGGCTGTTCTTTTTTTCTTCGCGCCGGATCACTATAGGATGGTTTTCATAGTGTCCGCTTCATTTGATCCGCTGCCTGTCCTTACAGCCGGCAGGAGAATCCTCCGTCGATCTTAATATCCGCGCCGTTTATGTAATCTGAGGCGGGGGAGGCCAGGAAGACGGCCAGGCCCATAAGGTCTGCCAGGGTACCCCAGCGGCCGTTGGCGATACGGTCGTTGTTCTTCTGGTAAAACACCGGGTCGTCGCTGACTGCGCTGTTCACTGCGGTCTGGATAAAGCCGGGGCAGATAGCGTTGCACTGGATGTTGTAGGGACCAAGCTCCGAAGCGAAACTGCGGGTAATGCCGATGACGCCGTGCTTGGCTGTCACGTAGGAGGGGCAGTTGAGATCAGCGGTATAGCTTAAGGCCGAACCGATGTTGATGATCTTGCCGCAGCCTTGTCTGACCATGACCTTGGCGACCTCGTGTCCCATGTAGTACACGGAGTTTAAGTTGGTGTCGACGACCCGCTTGTAGCCATCGTCCGGGAAATCCAGGAAGGGGGCAAAGCAGTTGGTGCCGGCGTTGTTCACCAGGATGTCGATGCGTCCGTAGGCCTTCAGGCAGGCGTCGATGACCCGCTTGATATAGTCCATGTCATTGATGTCCCCCTGAAGGAATTCCACCCGGCGGCCCGTCTCTTCGATGAGCGCCTTTACGGTGGAAACGTCATCGGTGTAATGGGGGATGAAAAGATCAGCGCCGGCCTTGGCGAAGGCGACGGCATAGCCCATGCCCAGCCCGGAATTGGCTCCGGTGACAATAGCCACCTTGCCCTCCAGACTGAAGGCGTTCATGGAAAACTGACGGATAAGTTCAATATCGTTCATGATAACTCCTAAAACTCCTGTTGATAAATTGGCGTCTCTGAACCCTCTGCTTCATCAGTCTTCGGCGACGAAGCGGGGGTTAAACCTTACTCTCCGGGGATCTCGTTGCATCTGATCAGGATCTTGGGATATTTTCCCGTTACCTGTGCCGCAAAGGCTTCCACGGCATCGTCAATATCAAAAATCTTATTGGTGAAGTCCTCCAGCTTAAACCGGGGCATGATCTGCAGAGCCCTGGGGAAAGCGTAGGGCGCCACATAGAGACCTGTAATGGTGAGCTCGTTAAAGTAGCAGTATTTGTACAGGTTCAGGGGCATTTCATAGGTGTTGGGATACATGGCCGCGTAGATCAGCTTTCCGCCTCTGGCCGTAATACCGGGCAGGGCCGTCACCGCGCTGACAGCGCCGGAGCAGTCGATCACCACGTCGTAACCCCGTCCGTCGGTCAGTTTCATGGCTTCTTCGGTCACGTCCTGGGTGACGGGGTCGATGACATGGACCGCGCCGAACTTCTTCGCCAGTTCCCTTCGTTCGGCAATGGGCTCGATCAGGGTGATGTCCGTGCCGCCGTACATGTTGATGGCCTGCAGAGACAGAAGGCCGATGGGCCCGCCGCCGCAGATAGCCACCCGCTCGCCGAATTTTACCTGGGCCTTGTCCATTACCCGGGTGGCGATGGAGATGGGCTCCAACAGGCAGCCTTCCTTCAGGCTTATGTCATCCGGAAGCTTGTAGACCTGGGACTCATGCCAGACGATACTCTCGCTCATGCCGGGGTAGTTGGTCGCATCGGCGTTTTCGCAGAACTGCTCCTGGCCGTTGCGGCAGTAGTAGCAGGTGCCGCAGAAATGAAGAAAGTTGCCGGCCACCCGGTCGCCCACCTTAAGGCCCTTTTTTGTGGCCTTGGGACCTACTTCGGTGATGACGCCGCTGACCTCATGGCCTAAACCGAAGGGCGGCTCCCAGCCGAAAATGCCTTCGACAAGATGCGGATCAGAGCCGCAGATGGCACAGTAGGCTACCTTGATGCGGACGTCCTCGGGCCCCAGGGGCTGCTCCGGGATGTCACAGACCGCTACACGGCCCCGGGTCTCTTCGTTGGGATCCCGGAGGCTCCCGACTTTAATGACAGTGATTGACTTCATAGAATGATCCTCCTGTTGCTGGATTTCCATATCGATAGGTTCAGTTTTTTTTATTATACGGTATTATCCACAGATTTGACAAGCTGTTTTACGTCACATACAGACATATCAATCTACATCACATACGGACATATCAATCTTATGATATGGTCGCCAAAAATAGATTCCGGATGGTTCCGTGCTTCGCACTCCCACCATCCTCCCTCATTCCGCACTCTCGTGGAGATAAATCTCCACTTCGCGCTCCATGTGGGGCGGGTCCCAAGGTCTGATCCCCACATACATGTACACATGAGTGGGGATCGACCTTTTGACCCTGATATCATATTATTCGGAAA
>JAFRVX010000040.1 GCA_017438305.1 Lachnospiraceae bacterium
ATTTTTGCTATGGGAAGTTTTAGTAAAATTATTATATAGTTGCCAAAAGTAGATTCCGGATGGTTCCGTGCTTCGCACTCCCACCATCCTCCCTCATTCCGCACTCTCGTGGAGTAAAAACTCCACTTCGTGCTTCATGAGGGGCACGTCAGGAAGGCTTTCATCCACTGGAATGTTAAACATTGCGTTGAGTCCGGCTTTGGCGTTGAAATCAAATCATCACATGAAAAAACGAAATTCAGGAAAATACGCTCACGGAATACAGAGGCATGACAGACAGAGATATAAAACGCAGGTTATATATTGATCAAATGCATGGATAAGAGATCCATGGAAAATATACGGGAAAGGAAAAAAGAATGGCTATTTTAAATATCAGGCAGCTGGGAGATGAGGTGCTGAAAAAGAAATGCAAACCGGTGAAGATCATCACCCCCAGGGTGCATCAGCTTATCGAGGATATGTTTGAGACCATGTATGACGCGGGGGGCGTAGGCCTTGCCGCGCCTCAGGTGGGGATCCTTAAACGGATCGTCGTGATCGACTGTACGCCGGATCCGCCGGAAGGAGAGGAGATCGCCGAAGAAGATATGATGTGCTACGCGATGATCAATCCGGAGATTCTGTCATCCGACGGGGAGCAGACCGGCTATGAGGGCTGTTTAAGCTACGTGGGCATGAGCGGCATCGTGACCCGGCCGGACCACGTCATCGTACAGTTTACCGATGAAGACGGAGAGGAACAGGTGCTGGAGTGCACCGGCCTTCTGGCCAGAGCCGTCTGCCACGAACTGGACCATCTGGACGGCATTATGTATGTTGAAAAGGTCGAAGGCGAGGTCCTGTCAAATGAAGAGATCAGCCGGCGGGAGCAGGAACAGGAAAACGGGAAAGGGGACAGTGAATAAAGGATGAAGATCATTTTCATGGGCAGTCCGGAATTTGCCGTACCGTCCCTTAAATGCCTGTATGATGCCGGCCACGAGATCCTGGCCGTCTATACCCAGACGGATAAGGAAAAAGGAAGGGGCCGGAAGGTAGAATTTCCGGCGGTAAAAAAAGCCGCCCTGGAGCTGGGGCTTCCGGTATATCAGCCGAAAAGCCTCAGGAAAAAATCGGTTATCGAAGAGATCCGTTCCCTGAAGGCGGATGCCATCGTGGTGGCGGCCTATGGCAAGATCCTTCCGAAGGAAGTGCTAGAGGCTGCTGAGTACGGCTGCTTCAACGTGCATGCTTCACTGCTTCCTGCCTACCGGGGGGCTGCGCCGGTGGAATGGGCGATCCTGAACGGGGAGACAGAGACCGGCGTTACGATTATGCAGATGAACGAAGGCCTGGATACCGGCGATATTCTCCTGAAGATCCCGGTTCCCATAGAAGACACGGATACCGGGGAAAGCCTGACGTCAAAGCTTTCCGGCGCTGGGAACGAAGGCCTGCTTAAGATCCTTCGGGATGCTGAAGACGGAGAACTGAAGCCCGAAAAACAGCCGGAAGAAAGCCCGACCCCCTATGCGTCCATGCTGGATAAAGAGATGGGCCGGATCGATTTTTCCGAAGATGCAGACCGTATCTTAAGAAAGATCCGGGCTTTCGATCCCTGGCCTTCAGCCTTCACGCAGCTTAACGGAAAGACCCTGAAGCTCTTTTCCGCGGAAAAGACCGCGGGAGATCCGGGGAAAGCCCCGGGCGAGGTGCTGGAAGTCACGAAAAAGTATTTTACCGTCAATACGGGAAACGGCGCTCTGAAGATCCTGAACCTTCAGCTGGAGGGGAAGAAGCGCATGGATGCCGACGCCTTTCTGCGGGGATATTCCCTTGAGGCGGGAACCGTTCTGGGATAAAAAGGATGAAAGATCCGAGAAACACTTCCCTGACAGTACTCTATAAAGTGATCTATGACAGACAGCCTCTCCAGCGGGCCCTGGACCAGGGAACAAGGGAAGAGGGGGCTTTTGAAGTTCTGCCTTCAGACGTTTCCCGTTCCGATGAACCGTCCGGAGCCGGCGGTCCCTTTGTCAGAAGGCTCGTCCGGGGCTGCCTCGAAA
>JAFRVX010000041.1 GCA_017438305.1 Lachnospiraceae bacterium
CGTGGGGATCAGTTCATTGGCGGCGTCTTCATAGAAAATGGCGGCGCCGTACATCTTCTCGACCATCTGCCGGGGGGCTTTTCCTTTGCGGAAGCCGGGGATGCTGATGCTTTTTCTATTTTTCAGGTATGCCTGCTGAAGGGCTTTTTCAAAATCCTCAGCGCTGCACTCGATGGTAAGTCTGGCCATGCTGCCTTCAAGTTTTTCAACTTTAACACTCATTACAACTCTCCTTAAAGGTCTTTTCTCAAAATCCGTATGATTATAGCACAGGAATTCGGAAAAAGCAAGAGAAACCGCCCGTTTCAAAACGGGCGGCTTCCTGTATGCGATCAGGCTTCCGGCGTTCTGCCGGGCAGATCCGTGCGCATCCTGCGGAGCATCTGAGGAAATACTGATTTATTCAGTGTTTCCTTAGGGAAACGCTGAATAAAGCGTTTCCCTGCGCCGGATCTGGCTGCAAAGCAGCTTTTTCCTTGCAGATCCGTGCGCATCCTGCGGAGCATCTGAGGAAATACTGATTTATTCAGTGTTTCCTTAGAAGGGATTGCCGGCATTCTTGTCGGTCCCGATGCCGAAATAGTCCAGGGCCAGCTGGATGTCACGGTCCCAGACGCGCCATTCGTGTCTGCCGGGGCCTTCGGTGAACATGCAGTTGATGCCCAGAGATTCGGCATATTCCTTGAATTTCTGATAATTGCCGCTCAAGTAGGAGCCGTCCTCGGTTCCCATGGAGAAAAAGTACTTGGGAACGATGGTGCCGTCCTCCTGGCGTTCCCTCAGATGGCGCCAGGTGTTGTCACGGCCGTTAAGATAGGCTTCCACGGAGCCCGAACGGTGCATGTCGTTCCAGGTCCGGCCTTCCATCCTGAGTTCGCCCGTCAGGTCTTCCTTGGGGGTATTGAAAAGCTTCGTCAGGTGCTCCACGTCGCCGTCAAGGTCGGTGGGAACGGAAGAAAGAGCTGCAGCGCCGCCGAATAAGTCCGGACGCTCCAGAGAGATCTTCATGGTGCCGCGGCCGCCCATGGACAGGCCGGCGATGAAGTTGTCTTCCCGTTTGTCGGAAGCCGGGAACCAGCCCTGGATCATGGGCATCAGTTCTTCGGTGATGAGCTTGAAATTGTCGTGGCCCATGCAGAAATCCGGCCAGTTGTCGTAAACCGTATTCAGCGCAGACATCATGACGACGATGCAGTCACGCTCGCAGGCATAAAGCTCGATGTTGGATTTGCGGATCCAGTCGGTATGATCGCCGAAGGTGCCGTGAAGGAGCCAGAGAACGGGATACTTTTTGCCGCTCTTATAGAACTGTTCCGGCGTGGTGCCCCAGGGCATATCCGGAAGGATGACGGTGATCTCCGTATTGCCGTTGGTAAAAGCGCTCTGGAAATCCATGTTTACAAGTGCCATATGAGTTCCTCCTTATAAAAAATCATAAGTTTATCCTGACCTTTTCTCTCCAGCTTCCGGAGCCTCGGGGCCGGCCGCAGCGTTCCTGTTTTAAGCTGCAGAAAACAGATCGTGATATTCTGTATCAATTTAATCAGAAACCAGGCCTGCTGTCAATGGATAGATACAAGGGTATACGCTGACGAAAACCACGATGAGGGGGTCATGCCGGCCAGTTTTTCAGTTCGTTCTCCAGGGCGGAAAGCAGTTCGTTTTCCGGATAACGTCCGATGATGCTGCCCTTTTTGATCACGACGCCCATGCCTTTTCCGCCGGCTATGCCGATATCCGCTTCCCGGGCTTCTCCGGGGCCGTTGACCACGCACCCCATGACCGCCACCTTCAGGTTCAGATGGTCATATTTCTGCACCATGGCTTCCACCTTGTTCGCCAGGCCGATCAGGTCGATCTCCGTCCTGCCGCAGGTCGGGCAGGAAACCACTTCGGTGCCGCCCTTTCTTAAGCCCAGAGTCTTCAGGATCAGCCGGGCCGACCGGATCTCCTCCACGGGATCTCCCGTCAGGGAGACCCTTATGGTATCGCCGATCCCCTGGTTCAGGATCAGTCCCAGCCCCACGGCGGATTTGATATTGCCGGAGATCAGCGTCCCGGCCTCCGTTATGCCCACATGCAGCGGATAGGGACAGACCCCGGCGAGGATCTCGTGGGCTTTCACGCACATCATGACGTCCGACGACTTGATGGATACCACCAGGTTGTCATAATTCATGTCCTCAATGATCTTCACCTTATCCAGGGCCGATTCCACCAGCCCCTGGGCCGTAACGCCGTGATACTTTTCCACAAGCTCCTTTTCCAGAGAACCGGAGTTGACGCCGACCCTTATGGGGACGTTCCGTTCCCGGCAGGCGTCCACCACCGCCCGGATCCTGTCCCGGGAGCCGATGTTTCCCGGATTGATGCGGATCTTGTCCACCCCGTTTTCCACGGCCATGATGGCCATGCGGTAATCAAAATGGATATCCGCCACCAGGGGGATATGGATCCTTTTCCGGATCTCTTTAATGCTCCTGCAGGCTTCCTCCGTGGGCGCCGTGCAGCGGATGATCTCGCAGCCGGCTTCCTCCAGTTTCAGGATCTGGCTCACCGTGGCTTCGGTATCCTCGGTCTTCGTATTGGTCATGGACTGGATCAGGATGGGATTTCCGTGTCCGATCACCCGGTCCCCGATCCTGATTTCCTTCGTTTCATCTCTGTACATAAATTTTCACCTTTTGCCTTCAGCCGGACGGTCATTTTCTTTCCTCATCCGTCCCGTCCTTAAGTCTTCCCGGCCCAGCGGCAGAGAACATCGGGAAGATCCCCGTCCCCAATCCCCAAGGATCAGAGCCGGGCACAGCAGGAAAGATTCCTGCTGACTGTGCCGGAAAAACGGCTTCCGTACCGGACGGAAGGATGCCCTTCCTCCCGGTTTTCAGATAAACAGTTTCCGGATGTCGTTGAACAGCACCGCGATCATCAAAAGGGCCAGCAGGATAAAACCGGCGATGGTGACGATCCCCTCGAACTTCTTCGGCACCGGTTTTCCGATCACCGCTTCAATGATCAGGAACAGCAGTCTTCCGCCGTCCACCGCCGGGATCGGCAGTAGGTTCATCACGCCCAGGTTGGCGGAGATCAGCACCGTAAAGCTCAGGAGATTGACGAAGACGTAAAAGACCGTGGTCCAGGCGCTTTCGTTTTTGGTGTCTTCCGTGACCTCGTCCACGATATTGTTGACGATATTGGCCATGCCCACGGGACCGGAAAGATCATTCAGAGACGCCTTTCCGGAAAACAGCATGCCCAGGGACTTGATCACGGCGGAGGTACTGTAGCCGAATTCATAATAGCCGTATTTCAGGATCTGTCCGAAATTCATGTTCTTCAGCGTACCGGGGGAGGTGATGCCGATCAGGTACCGGTTCTCCTCCTCATTGTATTTGGGTGTAAGGGTGGTGGTTTTTGTCTCGCCATCCCGCTTATAGGTGACGTCCACCGCTTCCCCTTCATGAAGGGTAAAATACATCGTGATGTCCTGGAACAGATGCACCCGGGTCTTATTCAGCTTTATGATCTCATCGCCGGCCTGGAGTCCCGCTTCCTTCGCCGGATAATCGTCGGCGACCTTTCCGATCCGGGAAGGCGTGGTCCCCACCAGGGAGACCAGGAGGACCGCCAGCACCAGGGCCAGGATAAAATTAAAGGCAGGGCCTGCCAGGATTACGGAGATCCGCTGCCAGACGCTTTTCTCGGAGAAGGAATGTTCCTTGTCGGAGACGATCTCCTCACCGTCAGCTGAGGGGTCCGGGAAATAGTCTTCCTGCCCCAGCAGCATGCAGTAGCCGCCGAAGGGGATCCATTTGATGCAGTAGCGGGTGCCGTTTTTCACCCAGGAATAGATGTTCGGCCCCATGCCGACGGCAAACTCCACGACGCCGATGCCGTTCCGGCGGGCCAGCAGATAGTGGCCGAACTCATGAATAAAGATCACGAGCCCGATGATAATAATAAATGCGATGATGCTGATTACATTTGACAAGACCGTAATACCTCGTATGTTTTCTGTTCTGTATCCAATATGCCTTTAAGGGAGGGTTTCTCCAGGAAGGGGACCTCCTTCAGGGCAGTTCTGATCATTTCCGTTATGCCGGGATAGGAAAGCCTGCCGTGCAGGAATTCGGAAACCGCGTATTCATTGGCCGCGTTGAAGATCGTCGGCGCAGATCCGCCCTTTTTCCCGGCTTCGACAGCCAGGTCCAGGCCCTCAAAGACCGACCGGTCCGGCTGGTCGACGGTGATGGACCGGATCTTCGAAAAATCTACCCGGCCTCCCGGAAGCCTGCGTCTTTCGGGATAGAACAGCGCATAGGCGATCGGAAGTTTCATGTCCGGGACGCCCAGCTGGGCTTTTATGCCGCCGTCTTCAAATTCCACCATGGAATGGATCAGGCTCTGGGGCTGGACCACCACTTCGATCTTTTCATAAGGCACGTCAAAGAGCCAGTGGGCTTCCATCACTTCCAGCCCTTTATTCACCAGGGTCGAGGAATCAATGGTGATCTTGGCGCCCATGGACCAGTTGGGATGCTTTAACGCATCCTCCGGACGGATGGCTTTCAGCTGTTCCTTCGTATATCCCCGGAAGGGCCCGCCGGACGCGGTCAGCAGGATCCGGCTGATCCGGTTCTCTTCTTCTCCGTGAAGGCACTGGAAAATGGCGGAATGCTCGCTGTCCACGGGGAGCAGCCTGACGTTGTGCTCTTTGACCAGGGGCATGATGAGATGTCCCGCGCACACCAGGGTCTCCTTATTGGCTATGGCGATATCCTTCCCGGCTTTTATGGCCTCCATCGTGGGCCGGATGCCGATCATCCCGACAACGGCTCCCACCATGATATCCGCCTCCGGAATACAGGCGGCCTCAATCAGGCCGTCCATGCCGGACACCACCTTTACCGGCGTATCCGCCAGCTTTTTTTTCAGTTCTTCCGCCTTATCTTCCCGGAAAACGCAGACAAGGGAGGGTTTGAATTCCCTGGCCTGTTTTTCCAGAAGGGCGATGTTCGCATTTGCCGCCAGAGCGGCAACTTTCAGATCCGGGTTTTCCCGGACAACTTCCAGGGTCTGGGTGCCGATGGACCCGGTGGACCCCAACAGACTTATCGTTTTCATCTCATAAACACCAGAGCCAGGTAATAGATCACCGGCCCGATAAAAATAAAGGAATCGACCCGGTCCAGGACGCCGCCGTGGCCGGGGATCAGATGGGAATAATCCTTGATATTCCTGTGCCGCTTGAAGGCTGATGCCAGGAGGTCTCCCACCATAGACAGCAAGGACGCCGCGAAGGTTACCGCCATACAGGCAAGGACCGGCCGGGAAAACAGCGTCAGATGTCCCTTCAGGCAGAATGCCAGGATGCCGGAAACCACCGTGCTTCCCAGAACGCCGCCCACAGCGCCTTCCACAGACTTTTTGGGGCTCAGGACCGGCGACATTTTATGCTTTCCGAGGGCCATGCCGAAAAGATAGGCAAAGACGTCGCAGCCCCAGGAAGCGACCGCGGTGAAAAGCAGCAGGTAAAAGCCGCCGTCAAGACGCCTTATCAGGATCTGGTAGGAAGCCATGACCG
This sequence comes from Lachnospiraceae bacterium, assembly GCA_017438305.1. Classification (GTDB taxonomy): domain Bacteria; phylum Bacillota; class Clostridia; order Lachnospirales; family Lachnospiraceae; genus UBA1267. The sequence continues at coordinate 5,585 of JAFRVX010000041.1, forward strand.
TCAGATAGAAGAAGCCGCCGAAGGACGCCAGAGCCCTCTCCGCATCCATGGACTTAAAGGAAAACACGTAGGCGCTCATGGTCAGCAGGAATCCCAGGGTGATAAAGGGCATCAGATCCTGTTCCGGGAAAAAGCCCAGCACCGCCAGGTAGATCACGGAGGACAGAAAGCCTGCCGCCCCGGAAAGAGTCTTCTCGATCTTAAAAGCCCGGTAGAATTCAAAGGTCCCCAGAAGGGAGACCAGCGCCATAGCAGCAAACCAGAACCAGCCGCCCAGGATCCATGCCGGCACCATGACAAGCAGGAAAGCCGCTGCCCCGAGCACGCGGATCCCCAGGTTTTTCCAGTCAAAGGATCGTTTCGCGTTTTCTTCCGCTGTCTTCCTGCTGCTGTTTTTTCCCGTGATGTTCTCTTTCATAATGAACTGTCCCTTCACCGCTCAGACCGGCCGGTCACTTCGCGTTTCCGAACCGGCGTTCCCGCTGATTATAGGCGTCGATGGCCTTATCCAGTTCTTCCGCGTTGAAATCGGGCCATAAGACGTCTGTCACATAAAATTCCGTATAGGCGTTCTGCCACAGCAGATAATTGGAGAGCCTGAGTTCGGACCCGGTGCGGATCAGGAGATCCGGATCCGGGAGGCCCGCGGTATCCAGGTGGTCGGAAATGGTCTGTTCCGTAATAGCTTCCGGATCCAGCGTCCCTGCCTTAACCTCTTTTGCGATCTTCTGAACGGCCCTTCTGATCTCATCCCGGGCGCCGTAATTGACGGCGATCGTAAAGATCAGCCGGGTGTTGTTTTCCGTTTCCTGTTCCAGCCTGTCCAGGCCTTCAATGATATCCTCGTCAAAACGGCTCCTGTCGCCGATGACCTTCACCCTGACGTTGTTCTCCTTCGCGATGCCCAGAAGCCGCTTCATATAGTAGCGAAACAGCTGCATCAGCGCGCCTACTTCTTCCGAAGAACGCTTCCAGTTCTCCGTGGAGAACCCGTATACCGTCAGATATTTTATGCCGGCCCTTGCCGCGTCGTAAACCGTCTGTTCCACGGTCCTGCAGCCTTCCCGATGCCCCAGGGAACGGGGAAGGTGACGCTTTTTTGCCCACCGGCCGTTACCGTCAAGAATAATGGCCACGTGTTCCGGGATCTTTCTTTCCGTATCCATACTGCCTCTCTTATCAATCCCAGGCCTTTTCCGTAAAACACGCAAAAAAAGCCTGCCTTCTCACAGGAAATATGCCTGTTTCTTTACAGAAACCAGACCTGCTTCCTTACCCAAAATACGGGGCGACCCGAAAAGCCGTCCCCGTATAGATTTTTACCTTTTCCGGATCACCTTATACTGTCATGATCTCGGTGGTCTTCTTTTCCGTCACATCGTCGATCGTTTTGATGAACTTATCCGTAAGCTTCTGGATACGGGTCTCGCCGTCCTTGTGATCGTCCTCTGTGATATCGGAATTCTTCTCCATTTTCTTTAACTGTTCATTGGCGTCCCGGCGGATATTCCGGACAGCCACCTTCGCTTCTTCGGCCTTTTTCTTGATGTCCTTGGCCAGCTCCTGACGGCGCTCCCGGGTAAGTTCCGGGAATACCAGGCGGATGGCCTGGCCGTCGTTGGAGGGCGTGATACCGATATCGGAAGCCAGAATAGCCTTTTCGATATCCTTGATCAGGCTCCTTTCCCAGGGCTGGATCAGGATGACCCTGGCCTCGGGGACGGAGATGTTGGCCACCTGCTGGATCGTGGACTGGGTGCCGTAATAATTGACGGACAGTTTGTCCAGAAGCCGGGGATTCGCGCGGCCGGCGCGGATCATTGAATAGTCATATTCCAGATTGGCAAGGGTCTTGCCCATCTTCTCTTCTGCGCTGCTGATAACCTGTTCCATTTTATCCTCCTTATCTTAAAAACCCGATGAGGTCTCTGTCCGGGCTTATGTCACATTATGCCGTGACGATGGTCCCGTTGATCTGCCCGTTCAGGGCGTTCCGGATACTGTTTTCTTCCCGCAGGTCGAATACCGCCAGCGGCAGGTGATTGTCTTCGCACATCATGGAGGCGGTATGGTCGATGACGTCCAGCTTCTTCTCCACCAGGGTGGCGATGGAGACCGTGTCATATCTTACGGCGTCCGGATACTTCATGGGATCCTTGTCGTAAACGCCGTCGATGGATTTGGCCAGAAGCACCATGTCCGCTTCCATTTCAATAGCCCTCAGGACGACGCCGGTATCCGTCGAGAAATAGGGATGGCCCGTTCCGCCGGCAAAGAAGCAGACCTTTCCGTTTTCAAAGGCAGCATTGGCCTCATCCTTGGAAAAGAGCTTCGTCATGGCGCCTACGGCAAAGGGGGTGAAGATCTCCGTTTTCAGCCCCACGGAGCGGAAAACCTCCGAAACATAAATACAGTTCATGACCGTCGCCAGCATGCCGATCTGATCGGACTTGGTCCGGTCGATCTCGGTCCCGGTCCGGCCTCTCCAGTAATTGCCGCCGCCGATGATAACGCCCACCTGGACGCCGGCGTCCGCGGATTCTTTTACCTGTTTTGCCACATCCTTCACCACATCCAGGGAATACCCGCCGTTTTCCTTATCCGCCAGGGCTTCTCCGGAAAGTTTCAGAAAGACCCGTCTCTGTTTCTCCATCTTTTCACGACCTTTCAAAGGATAGTATTCTTGTATATGGTATGGAAGTCAAAAGGTGATATCCGGGTCGGATCAAACAGCCTTTCTCCCACCGACAAGCAAGCTTGCCGCGGAAAGAGGCTTTTGCCCCTGATATCATCATTATATTACCCGAAAATAAATCTTCAGTCAACAGGAAATCTTGTCCCGCGCCTCCGGACGATCCTGATCCCCCTTTCAGGCTTATGCTCATGCCTCGCGGCTGCGCATCACTCCTCAGGAGAACAGCCGGCGCGCCGGGACTTAAGCCGGTTATTTTGCCTTCAGTCCCAAATAATTGGCGATGCCGATGGCGTCCGCGACGCCGAACCGGTCCAGATACTCATTGGAAGTCAGATAGACCATATCGCCGGGATGATCCATGAAGCAGTGCTCCACGATGATGCCGGGGATGCCGCGGTTTGCCGAGTGGCGGTTGATGGCGTAGTAATCCAGCGGGTTTCCGTAGGAATCAAAATAATCCGTACTGTTGGCTGTTTCCCAGCCCCGGTTCTGCAGGGGGAACATGCTGCTGATCTGCCCCAGGATGCAGTTAGCCAGGGCCTGGCATTGAGCCGCTACATTTCCCTGTTTGGAAATATAAGCCACACAGCCCGATGCCGTATGTCCGGCGGAAACGTTGAAATGCTGGCTGACCAGAATGGCGGCTCCCGCGTCCTGGGCCATCTGGGCCCGGTGCTCCAGATCCTGTTTCAGGGTCCCGCCGCCCGACGGACATTCTTCCCCGCTGTGGGTCATCAGGACCGTCACGCCTTCATAATGGGATTCCAGATACGCTTTGCAGGTATTGGAGACCCGCAGGTTGGCTGTATGCTCCAGAAGTCCGTAATAACTGGCCCCGTGATGATAGCCGTCATGGCCGGGATCCAGCATGACGACGATGTTCCTGCCGGCCACGCTTACGGAAACCGTGGCGGACGCTGCGCCGGAAGAAACGGTGATGATGCAGCTTCCGGGACCGACTGATGTAATGACGCCGTCGGCGGATACCGTCGCCACCGCCGCGTTGGAGGTGGAGAAAGACACCGCTGCGCCGTCCGGCTTGACGGCATAGCCCAGCCGCACGCTTTCCCCGGGTCCGCCGAAGGACACCGCATCTCTGTCCAGGGTCACGGAAGCCACTTCCACAAAGGGAAGCACCGTCACATGGATCCGGGCGCCCAGTTCGCCGTGGGAGGCGATGATATCGCAGCCGCCTTCCGAAACCGCCGTGACCACGCCGTTTTCGACCCGGGCGATCCCTTCATCGGTGGAGTCCCAGATGATCCATTTTTCCTCTGTCGTGTCTTCAGGGTAGAAGATCACGCTCAGGGAACCGCTGAAGCCTTCCACCAGCGTCAGTTCACCGGGTTCCAGAGCGACGCCGGTCATGGGAGACCGCACCGTCACATGGCAGACCGCCGTAAAATCATCGTGGGCGGCGATGATATTGGCTTCACCGGCGCCTACCGCCGTAACCAGCCCATTCTCTACAGAAGCTACGTTGATATTGTCAGAACTCCAGCTGATATACTGCTCTTCCGTGGTATTTTCCGGCACCACGGAAGCGGAAAGCTGCAGGGTCTGGCCTTTGTTGATCTCGGCGCCGGGGTGTGAGATCACGACGCCGGTGATGGGTATGACCACCGTAAAGCGGGCCGATGCCGTAAATCCTCCGCAGGAAGCGGTCACCTCCGCCGTACCGGAATTGACCGCCGTTACGACGCCCTCCGGTGAAACGGAGATCACCCCCGGATCCGATGAGGTCCATTCCGTTGTGAGATCATCCGTCGTATCTTCCGGGAAATAGGAAATGGGGATCTGTACCATGTCTCCTGCCCGGATGGTGAGTTCCGCAAAAGACAGCCGGATCTCCTGAAGGGGCACCACGATGTGCACCAGACTGGACCGTTCAAACTGATTCAGGGTATAGGACACCGTAACGTCGCCGGAATTCAGGGTCACAAGATGCCCGTTTTCATCGATGGACGCCAGGGCCGGGTCAGAGACCGCATAGGTACCCTTCGTATTGTCCGTCGTATCCTCCGGCAGATACCGGTGGGGGAAATCGGCTTCTTCGCCCCGGACCAGGGTCAGTTCCGGTTCGGCGTCCCAGAGGACGTCTGTCATCGGAGACAGCACCCGGATCACAGCCTGATCCGTGAAGCCGTTGGAATCCATCTGAAATTTCGCGTAACCGGGTTTTTTCAGTACGATGTGGCCGTCCTCGGTCATTTCCGCAATATCAGGGGTCAGGCAGGTGTAGGTGACGCCTTCATAAAGGGTCGCATCCTCCGGGACCACCAGAACTCCAAGATCCGTCTCCTCTTCGATCTTCATGATCTGATAGCGTTCCTTGAGGCGGATGTTCTTTATGGGAACATAGACGTCCAGAGTGCACAACGCTTCCCGATCGTCCCAGACGGCCTTCAGTTCCGTATGGCCTTCTTTATGAGGCACCACATGGCCGTTTTCATCGATGGAGGCCACGGAGGCATCCGAAGAGGTGTACGTTACGGCCGTGGGATCAAAGGGTTCCCTGACCCTGTCCACGCCTTTTTCCTCCAGCACCGTGAACACCGGTTTCAGATCAAAAGTCTCGTCCGTCGAGATCCGGGCTTTTTCTTTCTCCACCGAAAAAGCATAAACATTTTTCAGGGTATAGACCGGAATCAGGGACAGCATCAGAAAGACCGCCGCCGCCCCGCCTGCCAGGATCAGGGCAGAGAGGATCAACGGAAGCCTGTTTCGTTTTATTTTCTCGGAAAAAGCGGTTTTTTTCATGCTATTCATTTTAGCACAACTGATAAAACTTGCAAGATGAAAAAAACTGTGATATCCTATAGCGTAGTCATAAGAAAAGAGGTGTTTTTATGTCAGGTCATTCAAAATTTGCGAATATCAAACATAAAAAAGAAAAGAACGATGCCGCAAAAGGCAAGATCTTTACCATTATCGGCCGTGAGATCGCCGTCGCCGTAAAAGAGGGCGGGCCGGACCCCAACAATAATTTCAAACTGGCCCAGGTCGTCGCCAAAGCGAAGGCCAACAACATGCCGAACGATACCATCAACAATTCCATCAAAAAAGCCGCCGGCGCCGGCAATACGGAAAACTTCGAATCCGTCACCTATGAAGGCTACGGCCCCTCCGGCACCGCCATTATCGTGGAATGCCTTACGGACAACCGGAACCGCACGGCTGCCAATGTGCGCGCTGCCTTTACCAAGGGAAGCGGGTCTCTCGGCACCACCGGCTGTGTCTCCTATATGTTTGACGAAAAAGGCCAGATCATTATCGACAAGGAAGAATGCGAACTGGAAGCCGACGATCTGATGATGATCGCCCTGGACGCCGGTGCGGAAGATTTTGCCGAGGAAGAGGATTCCTTTGAGATCCTGACAGCCCCCGACGATTTCCAGGCCGTCTACGATGCCCTTACCGCCGAGAATATCCCCATGGCCTCCGCGGAAGTCACCCAGCTTCCCCAGACCTACGTCACCCTGACCGACGAACAGGACATCAAGCGCATCAACCGCATCCTGGACCTCCTGGATGAAGATGACGACGTACAGAACGTTTATCATAACTGGGAAGAAGAATAAACGGCCGGCAGAACCCGGAAAAAGAATAACTGACCGGCAGAATGGTCAGGCTGCGAAAAAACAAGACCTGCTTTCCTTCACGGGACAGCAGGTCTTGTTTTTATATCATCAGATAATGTTACGGCATCATGCCCGGAATAATGTCAGGACATCTACCCGGAATTACTGTTAAAGCATCGTACCGGAGCTGTCCTGGTTTCCGCCGGAACGTTCCTCAAGCCTTTTTTTCCGCTCCATAAGCCTTCTGTGGCGTCTGAAATTCAGGATCCACAATACTGTAAAGACCACAATGACGGCTGCGGCCAGGGAAATAAGCAAAATATCCACATGATCCATAATAAACCTCCACAAACCGTGACCTTCTTTTTCCGGATCCTGACTGCTCTCTTCTGTAAGCAGGCTTTGAGAACCCGAGGGATCATCGGCCTCTCCGGGCCCGGCCTTTTCCGAAGAAGCGGCTTCGGCCGGATCGGTTTCCTGCGTATCCAGAGATTCCGTGTTCATACTTTCGGAAGGCGTTTCAGGAGCCGGATCCGTTGTTTCGCCTCCTGAGCCTTCAGGAACAGAACCACTGGGATCGGTGTTTCCGGGATCCGAGCCTTCGGACTTCGAGGCGCCGGATGATGAGCCTTCTGGATCCGTGTTTGCTGATTCCGAACTGCCGGAATCGGAACTCCCGGGTTCAGAGCCTTCAGATCCTGAACTTTCATCTCCCGTTTCTCCGGAAGAGCTGTTTTCCGGATCCGTTTCTTCCGGTCCGGAAGGCGTGTCCGCCTCCGCCGTTTCTCTTCCCGGATAGTCCAGGTAGGCGGAATTCAGATACACCAGACGGCCTTCGTATTCCGCCTTCGACCAGCCGTTGATCTCTCCCACCCGGTGGAGGCTCTGCCCCTGGTACAGGATGCCGGCGCTCCCGGCTTTGACACTGGGAGAATAACGCATCTTCACGTTCTGGATGGCCGTTACCGTATCATTTTTTGCCTCTTCCTTAAGTTTCCCGCTATCACCGGAATGCACATAACCGGCATACTCCAGAAGCACCGCTTCATCGGAATACATATTGGCGGCGTCGGACTTCATCAGCGCGCTGATGGAATAGAGACCGTTCTGAAAGGCTGCGGTGGTCAGGACCCGTCCCGCCTGGGGCGTGGAACCGGTCTTTCCGCCCAGTATCCCTTCCTCGGGAATATCTCCGTTAATTAATCGGTGGGTATTCCGGATGGTCCTGGCCTCCGAAAGATTGGTGGCCGGGATCGTATAGACGGTGTTCTTCATGATCTCCCGGAATCCGGGGTTGTCCATGGCGGCCTTCAGAATCAGGCAGAGATCATAGGCCGTGGTATAATGGTCGTCATGGTGGATCCCGTAAGCATTGACGAAATGGGAGTTAACAGCCCCGATCTCGGCAGCCCTCTGATTCATCAGTTCCGCAAAGGCGGCCTCCGAGCCGGCGGTAAATTCGCCCAGCATCGCCCCGCACTCATTTCCGGACTGCAGCATCATGCCGTACAGCGCGTCCCGAACACTCATGGTCTCTCCCACCGCCGCCTTCGGATGAAGGGTCGAAGAAGAAGGATCAACGTTGACGGCGCTTTCGGTAAAGGTGAGCATCTGGTCCAGATCCTTTACCCGTTCCAGCACTATCAGAGCTGTCAGGATCTTGGTCGTGGACGCAGGGTACATCCGTATGTCCTTATCATGCTCTATCAGCACTTCTTTGGAATTGCCGTTGATCACACAGTACGTCTCGGCAAAGATGCCCGGTCCGTAATTATCGGCGTGTGCGGTATACGAAAGGCGAAGCACGGCCAGAAAGATGATCAGGACTGCAGCCGGTATGAAAAAGCGGTTTGCTTTCCGCTCCCGTGCCGAAGGCTTCAATATTCTGTTTTTCCGGGATCCGTAACCGTTTCTGTCGATCATGGATCCGCAGTCTGTTCTTTCATTCATGGTTCTGCAGCCGGTTCTGTTATTCATTGAACCGCATTCGGTTCTGTCTGTCAAGTCCGTTACCTGCTTCAGTACTGGGCCGTCTTAAGATCTCAGCCGGCGTCTGCCCGAAGCTTTCCCCATTCTTTTTTTTGTCGGATACGGCCCCGGCATCTGTTTCAGACAGGGTCTCTTTCCTTAAGCAGCAAGGCATTTTCGCCCGCTCTTTATAAACAGTATAGTCTTCTGCCGCTCTTTTTAAACAGCCAGGGCTTTCTGCCGCTCATTATAAACAGTATATCCTTCCCGTAGCCTTTTACAGGCAGCAGGGCTATCCTCCGATAGAATGCAGACATTCCATGGAGTCCGTCTTCCGGCGTTGGCATCAGATCATTATTTCAGGATCAGGCCGAATAAAAAGAGCACCACAAGGCCCAGTACGATACGGTAGGCACCGAAGGTCTTGAAGTCGTGACGTTTGACATACCGGAGCATAAAGCGGATCACAAAGAGGGATACCAGGTAGGCAACGCCCGCCGCCAGCACCAGCACCGCAAACTGAGTCCCGGAAACCGCCATATGCTTGATAAAGATGTACTTGAACAGCTTCAGGACCGACGCGCCGAGCATGATGGGGATCGCCAGGTAAAACGTAAATTCCGTAGCCAGATAGCGGCTGCAGCCCAGGAACATGGCGCCCAGAATAGTAACGCCCGACCGGGAGGTCCCGGGGATCAGCGCCAGGATCTGGATCAGTCCGATGATCAGCGCTGTTTTATAGCTCAGATGGGAAAAGCGGATAATATCCGGTTCCTTCCGGTTTTTGGTTTCGATCAGGATAAACAGCGCTCCGTAGAGGATCAGCATCAGGGCGACCACCCACCATTTAAACAGGTGTTCATCCATGAAATCATCCAGCAGAAGTCCCGCCAGGCCGGCAGGCACCGCAGCGATCAGGATCTTCAGCCACAGTTTCCAGGTGTTCTGCTTCTGCACATCCGTCTTGTAGGAAGACACCGGATTCAGCTTATGGAAGAAAATAGTCAACACTGCCAGGATCGCGCCAAGCTGGATGATGACGTTGAACATGGACACAAAATCCGCGGTGAAAACGGTCTCATTGCCCTTCCAGATCCTGTCCAGGATGATCAGGTGTCCCGTAGAGGATACGGGGATCCACTCGGTGACGCCTTCCACTATGCCTAAAAGGATCACTCTTAACCAGTCAGGGAAACTCATATGCATTTACTCCTTAATCGCCCAGTCAATGGGCGTTTCTCCGTTTTTTACCAGGTATTCGTTGGCTTTTGAAAAGGGACGGCTCCCGAAAAAGCCCCGGTATGCAGACAGGGGGCTCGGATGGGGAGACTCCAGGATCAGCCTTTTTTCATTGGTGATCAGCGCCTTCTTTTTCCTGGCGGGACTGCCCCACAGGATAAAAACGATGGGACGGTCCTCCCGGTCCACCGCTTTTATCGCGGCATCCGTAAATTCCTCCCAGCCCAGTCCCTGGTGGGAAAAGGCCTGATGCGCCCGCACCGTAAGGCAGGTATTTAAAAGAAGCACCCCCTGGCGGGCCCAGGAAGACAGATCTCCATGGGACGGGATCTCACAGCCCAGGTCCTCATGAAGCTCCTGATAGATATTTACCAGGGAAGGCGGCACCTGGACCCCCTTCCTCACGGAAAAGGCCAG
>JAFRVX010000042.1 GCA_017438305.1 Lachnospiraceae bacterium
GACTCGATGATATACCAGGGAGCATTCTTAGTGCTGGTCTTCTTCAACATCTCATTGACCGCTTCCTCGTACTGAGGCCATTTTTCCCGGTTCTGCCAGTCTTCATCCGTAAGCTTCCACTGCTTCTCCGGGGTATTCTGACGCTCGGTAAACCGTTCCAGCTGGGTCTCCGGATCGATATGGATCCAGAACTTGATCACCACGGCGCCCCAGTCCGTCAGCTGGCGCTCGAACTCATTCATTTCGTTATAGGCCCGCTTCCAGTCCTTTTCGGTGCAGAAGCCCTCCAGCCGTTCCACCATGACTCTGCCGTACCAGGTCCTGTCAAAGATCGCGATATGGCCGTTCTTGGGAAGCCGGGTCCAGAAACGCCAGAGATACTGACGGTTCAATTCATGGGGTTCGGGAGAGGCAATGGGCAGCACGTCGAAGCCTCTGGGATCCAGGGGTTTGGCGATGCGGCGGATGTTGCCGCCTTTTCCCGCGGCGTCCCAGCCTTCGTAGCACAGGATCACCGGGATCTTCTTCCGGTAGATACTGTTATGGAGCTCGGCCAGCCGGCTCTGGAGCTTCTTCAGTTCCTTCTTGTAATCCTCTTCGGATATGGTCTTTGAAAGGTCCACGTCCTTAAGGTCCGGCATGTCAAGAAGCGGGAAATCCTCTTCAAAGGGTTCGCCGACGTAACGGCCCTTTTCCAGGCCTTTATCGATCATCTTCACCAGGAGCTTCAGCGAATCCCTGACGGCCTTTTTCTGATCCGATCCGTCGATCACATGCCATTTGACGGCATCGTCGGTCTTTTTCATGAAGGACTCAAAAGTATCCCGGAAATTGTCGTATTCATGGAGCTGCCACAGATCTTCCCGGGTCACGCGCCATTCCGTTTCATAGCTTTCCCTAAGGCGTCCGATGCGCTCCCGCTGCTCTTTCTTTTCGATATCCAGGAACAGCTTCAGCACCAGATAGCCGCCGTCCCGGAGCTGCCGTTCAAACTCGTTGACGGCCCGGATGCGCTTCTTGTATTCCTTCTCCGTGATATCCCGGTGCAGGTATTTCCTGACGCAGTCTTCCATCCAGCCGGAATCATAGAACATGATCTTCCCGTTTTCCGGAATGGCTGAGGCAAAGGGATACAGGAACGGATAGCGGCTCTCGTTCTCCGGCGTAAACACCTTGGAGACCACGTTATAGAACCGGGGATCGATCTCGCTGATAAGCTCCCTTATAAGGGTTCCTTTTCCGGCTGCCGCCCAGCCTTCCACCAGCACCAGCACCGGAAGCCCCTTGGCTTTCAGATCCTGCTGTCTCGAAAGCAGCCGCTCCCGGAGCGCTTTGATCTCGTTCTTAAGCTGTTTCTTTTCTTTCTTGTCCTTTTTGTCTTTTTTATCTTTCTTCTTTTCCGGTTTCACTTCCTCTTGTGTTTCTTCGGCATCCGCTGCCGGAGAAGCGTCAGGCTCGCTGTCTGCCACTGCCTCGTAAGCCTCAGTTTCATTGTCATCCGCTTCTTCGGCATCCGTTCCGGAAAAAACTTCAGACGCTGCCGTATCCGCTGCAGAATCTACTATCACTTCCATGGCCGATCCCTCTGCAGCAAAAACTTCCTCTGCAGCTTCCGGAACCTCTTCTTCCGCTGCTTCATCTGGCACAAAGGTATTTTCCAGGTTCTCAGGCCTGTCTTCTGATTCCCACATATATCCTCCTCCTCATATAATCAAGTAGTTTTTGTTGAAAAATCAAGGTTTTCAGCCTTGTATATCTCAGAAAGAAGAGCCAGTGTCATGGATATTTCAATGCATCGGGTGCTGAAATAGTGGTTGATGGGTGCACGAAATAGAACGTCATCGGTTTCGCTCTACATGGCATTTGCGCAACCCCTTCCCTCTATGGCAGCGAACCTCCTGTGTCCAACGGGTTTTCCTCTGTCTCCAGGGTCCC
>JAFRVX010000004.1 GCA_017438305.1 Lachnospiraceae bacterium
AAAGCCAACATCCAGGTTGTTTTCCCGGACATACTGCTTCAGCCCTTCCAGATGCGTGGATCCGGCGTTCATATTGATGTTGGTGCCGTCGGGGGTGTCATTGATCACGTAGGTTTTTGCTCCGAGGGCGTCGAAAACCGAGCGGGCGATCATCCAGGAAGCGCCGTTGGCGCAGTCCAGGCCCACCTTATGATTTTCGAAGGAACGGGTCGCCAGATTGATCAGATAGCCGATGTAGCGGCTTCTGCCGGTATAGAAATCGATGGTTTTTCCGATGTCGGCGCCTGTGGCATAGGGAAGTTCCGAAGGCATCCCGTCCAGGAAATGCTCCAGGCTGTCCAGGGTGGCGTCGTCCATCTTCTCGCCTTCCAGGTTCATGATCTTGATGCCGTTATCCTGGAAGGGATTATGAGAAGCCGAGATCATGACGCCGCAGTCGAATTTTTCCGTCCTGGTAATATAGGAGACACAAGGGGTCGTCGTCACATGCAGAAGATACGCATCGGATCCGGAAGACGTAATGCCGGAAGCCAGCGCGTTTTCAAACATGTAAGAAGAACGGCGGGTATCCTTGCCGATGACGATCCTGGCAGGCTCGTTCCTGCCTTTTTTAAAATACCAGCCCAGATACCGTCCGATCTTAAAGGCATGTTCTGCCGTCAGAACTTTACCCGCTTCACCACGGAATCCGTCTGTTCCAAAGTATTTGCCCATTTATCTGTAACCTTTCTGTAACATTTTATAGTTTCGGTCCAATTATAGCGGTATCCGGGGAAACTGTCAACTCACTTTGTTACAAAATTATTAAGAAACAGACAGGCTTCTTGTGTTTTTGCCGCAGAAAGTGTATAATAAAATCATTCCCAAGGAGGATACTATGGCTTTTGATGGAATTTTCGCGAAAGCGCTTGTCAGCGAGCTTTCCCGCGTCCTGACGGATGCCCGGATCACGAAGATCCAGCAGCCGGAAAAAGAAGAACTGCTCCTGACCTTCAAGACCCGTGAATACGGGCAGAAACGACTTCTGATGTCCGGCAGCGCTTCTCTTCCGCTTCTCTATTTTACAGAAGAAACCAAGGCGAGCCCCTTAAGCGCGCCGAATTTCTGCATGCTTTTAAGGAAGCATGTCGGTTCCGGAAGGATCGTATCCGTCACCCAGCCCGGGCTGGAGCGCATCATCGATTTCACCATCGAACATACGGATGAACTCGGCGATCTTAAGGAAAAGCACCTGATCTGTGAGATCATGGGCAAGTACTCCAATATCATCTTTACAGACGGTTCTTTTATGATCCTTGATGCCATCCGGCATGTCCCCCCTACGGTCTCCTCCGTCCGGACGGTACTGCCCGGCAGGAACTGGTTTATTCCGGAAACCCAGAACAAACTGGATTTTCTGACAGAGACTCCCGAACACTTCCGGGAAAACTTAAAAGATAACGATACGGTGCTGACCTGCTTTACGGATCACTACACCGGCCTCTACCGGCAGACCCTGGCGGAATTCCTTTCCGACAGGCCGTTGGACGCCGATAAGTATATTTCCGCCTGTACGGAAGCCGATCTGGAAGCCCTCACGGAGGCTTTCCTTGATCTGCAGAAGATTCTTCTGACTGACGCTTTCTCGCCGGAGGCGGCTTACAGGAAAAATATGCCGGAGGCCTTTTCCGCCCTGCCCCTTCTTACCTACCGGGAGGATCCGGAGCATTACACGGTGATCTCCTTTGATTCACCTTCAGCCCTTCTCTATACCTATTACCGGGACCGGAATCTTTCCGTCAACATGAAGCAGCGCTCCTACGACACGCGGAAAACAGCCCAGACCCTTCTGGAACGGGCCGTCAAAAAGCTGGATCTTCAGAACAGGCAGCTGGAGGATGCTGAAAAGCGGGAACGCTTCCGCCGTTACGGGGAGCTGCTGAACGCCTATTCCTATACCCTGAGAGGCGGCGGGACGAGCATCACCCTCCCGGACTATATGGATGACGACCGGGAGATCGAGATCCCCCTGGATCCGGATCTTTCCCTGGCGGACAACGCCAAAGCCTATTTTGAGAAGTACGGAAAGATGAAACGCACCTTCGAAGCCCTGAGCGTCCAGGTGGAAGAGACCCGTCAGGAAATAGACCATCTCTCCTCAATCCTCCAGTCCATTGACATGGCCGAAGATCAGGAGGTGCTGAAACAGATCCGGGAAGAAATGGCCGACGCGGGCTTCTTAAAGAAAACCGCCTCTCAGAAAGGCCGCAGGGAAAGGATCCATTCAAAGCCTTATCATTACCGATCCTCTGACGGCTTCGATATCTACGTCGGAAAAAACAACCTGCAGAACGAATGGCTGACCTTTAAATTCGCAGATAAGGACGACATCTGGATGCATGCCAAAAACATGCCCGGATCTCACGTCATCATCAGGAAAATGGGACAGGAAATTCCTGACCGCACCTATGAAGAAGCCGCTTCCCTGGCCGCCTATTATTCCGCGGGAAGAAACGCCGAAAAAGTCGAAGTGGATTACGTCGAAAAGAAACAGCTCCGGAAGCCCAACAACGGCGCCCCGGGTTTTGTCGTCTACTATACCAATTATTCCCTGATGGCCGGAACGGATATCAGCGGGCTTACCCTGGAGGAATCCTGATGAACAGATTTCAGAAGCGTTGGCTGATCTCTCTTGTCGTTTTTTTGCTGTTTACCTGTCTCGCGGTTTTCATCGGCATATCGGTGAGCCACATGACGGCGCCGGCAAAGTCCGGAAAAGACTCGGAAACCGCAGAAACCAAAGAAGGCACGCCGCCGGAGACCACTGAAAATACTACACCGGAAGAAACCACTTCCGAAACTGCGCCGGAAGCAGATGATTCCCGGGAATCGGAATCCGGATCAGAGCGCGAAACCGAGCCTTCCTCACCCTCCTACGAAAACACGGCTTCTCCGATCAAGGTCCTGAAGCCGGAAGCCCTGGACCTGATCCGGGAGACCTGCGATACAACGGTCATGACCTACAGCCTGGGGACCGAAAAGGATGCGGAAAACCGGCCGGTCAACTGTCTGGAATACGAGTCGGCCTTCTCGGCGATCTCCGATAAGATAACGGTCTTCAATTCCCATGACAACAGCCGGAAAGAACTGTCGCTCTGCTTCGTCGCCACCCAGGAATACAACACCAATACCGCCTACATCCTGAACAAACTGACAGATAAAAATATCCGGGCTACTTTTTTCATCAACCATCGCTTTGCCGCAGAAAATCCCGATCTGGTAAAACGGATGATCAGTTCCGGCCACGAGATCGGATCCCTTGGCGCCTCCTCGCCGGATGAAGGACTGGCGGCTTATGCCCTCGAAGACCAGATGGCGGATATGCTCTATCTGCAGCGCTACATGGAAGAAAACTTTGACTATTCCATGACGTCCTTCTATTTCCGGGGAGATGTCTACAGTGAAGCTTCTCTGAAAATGGCTTCCGACATGGGTTACCACGTCCGGTATTATACGATGGAGTACGATGACGTCAGCAGTTCCAAGGCCATCGATTCCGAGGCGATGCTGAACGAGATCATAGCGAATCTTCATCCTTCCGCTTCTCTCCTTCTTCATAATGCCAACCCGGCGACCCTTATCATGCTGCCGAACCTGGCCAATTATCTGAAGGATGAAGGCTGGACCATCACAAAGCTTCACTGACACTTGACCCTGCCGGATCGATCCCTGCAGGGTTTCACCGTTTTTTATGGGCCTCAGAGATTTTTTCTGCCGGTTTTACCGGAAAAAGAATCGAACTTTTGTTTGCTTTTCTCCCGGATCTATGGTATTATCTTCATAAAGAATGATACTATATGATGTGTCCCGGCAGTTCATAAAGCTTTGTTATAGTTTTTTACTGCACAAAGCTGCCGGAGACTTCTCTATCGGAGGTTAATTATGGGGAACGGCAAAATAACCGATAAACAGCTGGAGATCCTGAACTATCTGGAATCCCAGCTTCTTACCAAGGGCTATCCGCCTTCAGTCAGAGAGATCTGCCAGGCCGTTCACTTAAGCTCCACTTCATCGGTGCATGCCCATCTGAACTCCCTGGAGAAGAACGGCTACATCCGCCGGGATCCTACCCATCCCCGGGCTATAGAGATCCTGGATGAGAGCTTCCAGATGCTGAGGACGGAAACGATTCCCGTCCCCGTGGTGGGCCGTGTCGCCGCCGGCGAGCCGATCCTGGCGGAAGAGAACATTGAAAGCTATTTCCCGGTTCCCGCAGGTTATCTGCCCAATACTGCCAACGATCTGTTCGGTCTGGAAGTCAAGGGGGACAGCATGATCAACCTGGGGATCCTGAATAAGGATATCCTGATCGTAGAATCCGTCAGTACTGCCAGAAACGGCGACGTAGTGGTGGCTTTGATCGATGATTCCGCCACCGTCAAATCCTTCTATAAAGAAGACGGCCATTACCGGCTGCAGCCCGCCAACGATGAAATGGAGCCCATTATCACGGATCATGTGGAGATCCTGGGGAAGGTGCGCTCCCTCTTCCGGCCCGCGGTCTATTAATTGCAGGACAAATTGACTTTTTCCTGTTATCAGTTTCCACTCCGGATGCTGCGGCAAAAATCACCGTTTTCGCGAAGGCCTTCCGAAATGAAGGGAGATTGAATCAGACTCGATTCCGGAAGATCTAACAATAAAAACCGTACAGAATCAAAAAGAAGCCATGAAGCAGGGATTTGCAGGAACATACCCCTCTTCGCGGCTTCTTTTTTTGCGTTTTCGTCGTAGGTTTTTATTTCATTTATTATCGTTTTATTGCTTATTCTTATCTTTCCGCTATCGTCCCTTATCTGACGGCAGAGACATAGATACTTACTGTTTTCACTCCCACAGCCTGATAAGATATAAAGTCAGAGAATTATCAGAACAGCGCAATGATCAGCCAGACCAGAAGACCCGTATGGATCAGACAGATAAATGGCATTCCCGTAAGAAAATACCAGTGCCTGGTCTTATGCCTGAACCCAAACATGCCGATGCAGCTTCCCAGAGAGCCTCCCAGAAGACAGAATAGAAACAGTTCTTTTTCGCTGATTCGTCTTCTGTTTTCAACAGCGCTCAGCTTGTCCTGCCCCATTTTCAACAGCGCTGTCAGATTCATGACCAGGAGCCACAGGATAACAATACCCAGAACGATGATCCTTCCAGGGTCTGAACCAAGCCGGGCTAAGATCTCTTTCATCGTGCCCGATCACTCTTCCCGGTGCTCTACACCGAAATCTTTCAGATCCACCCGTTTTCCGTCTCTCCAGATCCGCTCCAGATCATAGAAACGTCTGTCTTCGCGGTTGAAAATATGGATGATAACGTCATTATAATCCATCAGGATCCATGTCTTTGTCGAATAGCCTTCCATGGAACGGCGCTCATATCCGGCTTTATAGAGAACTTCATCCACACCGTCGCAGAGGGCGCCCACCTGGCGCTCATTATCCGCCGATGCGATTATAAAATAGTCCGCGATCACGGAGACGCCGGAAATATCCAGGACCGTAACATCCTGGGCTTTCTTTTCCTCCAGCGCTTCACAGGCCAGTTTTACCAGTTCTTTACTGTCTTTCATGATTCTTCCCCTTCCAGAAGTTTTTGATAATATTGATAAACTGTCTCGGTATCCGGGTCGATGTCCTTCGACTTGCCGGACTTCAGGTACTCGATGGTTCCTTTCAGGATCAATAATACCGCAGAATCGATGTCAAGAAAAGCAGTTTTTCGAATTTGTTTCAGATTCTCGGCCTTATCCCGGTTGGCTTCGATATAATCCGCCACGAAAAGGATCTTCTCCAGCAGCGTCATCGCAGGCTTTCCCACTGTATGGCAGGCAATGGCGGAAAGGATCTCCGGATCTGTCACGCCGTACTTGTCCTTTGCCAGATAAGCGCCCATCTTCGCGTGGAGAAGGCCGGTATTTTTTTCTTCCACCGCTTTTACGGGGATGTTCCATCTGCCGCAGAGCCTCAGCCGGTCTTTGGCCGGAATGCATTTGGCACAGTCATGCAGAAGACCCGCCAGATAAGCCCTGTCAAGATCAGTCTCATACCGCATGGCCAGGCATTGGGCGGTCTCCGCCACCCCCAGCGTATGGATATATCTTTCCCTGTCCAGGTCCCTGGACAGCTGTTTCTTGACTTTGTTGAACTGATCCATATACATGGGCGGTCTTCTCCTCAGACTGTGCTTTTTATGATCGTGTTTTCTGTGATCGAGTTTCCGTTGATCAAGTTTCCAGTGGTCGTGTTTCCGGTGATTGAGTTTCCAATGATCGTGCTTCCGGTGGTCGTGTTTCTTGTGGTGGTATGATCTGCCTTCAAGCTTCTCCGAACATCAGTATAAGACAGGATGTTTATCCGATACTCTTTTATTTCGGAAGAACGATCTTTCGGTCTTCTTTGTTTTTCGCCGGTTTGTAAAAAACCATTTTCTTGCCGATCACCTGGACCACTTCCGCATGAGTCCTGTCAGCGATCAGGGCTGCGATCTCCTTCGGATCATCCATACAGTTCTTCAGCACCCCGATCTTTATCAGTTCCCGGGCTTCCAGCACTTCCCGGACCGCTTCCGTGATCCCGGGCGTCAGACTTTCCTTGCCGACGTTCATGACTGGGTCCAGATTCATGGCAAGTCCTTTTAAATAAGCCCGCTGTTTACTGGTCATATCTGTTCCTCCGCTGTTAATGCTTTTCTTTCAGTCTCAAGAATTATTCTTTATTGAGTTTTTAATACTATGATATGGGTGTCAGAAGCCTCTGAAAATGTTTACCGGCTGGTTCTGTTTCACCGTGATCTTCAACTCAGTCTCTGCGCCGTCTCTGCTCTCTGTGTTATTTCAGGATAAAAATATAATTCGTATTTGCTGCTTTTATATTATAAATCCTAAAAACAACGTCTGCACAGGCGGATCTTTCCGGTTATTTGTAATAATCAAACTGATGACCGTACATCCGGACGGTATCTCCGTCCTGTATGCCCATGTCTTCGAGTTCTTTCAATATCCCGGTCTCCTTCAGGAATTTCTGGAAGAACTGGAAGCCTTTCTCGGAATCCAGATTGGTATAGCCCAGCATTTTCTCGATCCTGGGGCCTTCCACCACATACATGCCGTCTTCCATTTCGATCGTATAGGGGAGTTCGGTTCCCGTGTCGATCTCATAGACGAATTCCGGCTCGTAGACCGTGATCTCCCGGGGCATTTCCGAAAGCCGCTTCCGGATATAGGAAAGCAGCTCCTTCGTACCTTCATGGGTAACAGCGGAGATCAGAAATACCGGGACCTCTTCGGTTTCGTACAGTGCCCGGATCTTCGCGACGGGATCCTCCTGGTCTTCTGAAAGCACCAGGGCATCCGCTTTGTTCAGCACGAGGATCTGGGGCTTTTTCGCCAGTTCCTCCGAGAATTTCGCCAGTTCATCGTTCAGGATCCGGATATCCTCCAGGGGATCCCTGCCCTCTGTCGAGGCCACGTCCACCACATGCAGCAGCAGCTTGCAGCGTTCCACATGGCGCAGGAATTCATGGCCCAGACCCAGGCCTTCCGACGCGCCTTCAATGATGCCGGGAATATCCGCCATCACAAAGCCGTCTCCGTCCCCGGAATCGACGACGCCGAGCACCGGATTAAGGGTCGTAAAATGATAGGCCGCGATCTTGGGCCGGGCATTGGAAACCGCAGAGATCAGCGTGGATTTGCCCACGGAGGGGAAACCGATCAGGCCTACGTCGGCAATGACCTTCAGTTCCAGATTTACCCAGAGTTCTCTTCCCGGCTGGCCGGGTTTGGCATATTTGGGAATCTGCATAGTCGAAGTGGCAAAATGCATATTGCCGACGCCGCCCTTTCCGCCGGGCAGCACCACGACGCGGCTGTTTTCGCCGGACATATCGGCAATGATCTTGCCGCTTTCCTCATCGCGGATCACGGTGCCCTCCGGGACCTTTATGATAAGATCCTGCCCGTTGGCGCCGTGCATCCGGCGTTTTCCGCCCTGTTCGCCGTCCTGGGCGGCATATTTGCGCTGATGCCGGAAATCTCCCAGGGTATTCAGGCCTTTATCCACGACAAAGACGATATCGCCGCCTTTGCCGCCGTCTCCGCCGTCGGGACCGCCGTTTGCCACAAATTTCTCTCTTCGGAAGGATACATGGCCGTCTCCGCCTTTTCCGGATTTTATGAAAATTCTTGCGCGGTCTGCAAACATGATGACCCTCCCTTTCTGTCTGTTTTCTGACCCAAAAGGACCCCGTTAAAAAACGGGGCCCTTACATCTTCTGATTATTCGTTAACGACTTCGTAAACAGAGCACTGTTTCCTGTCTCTGCCAAGACGCTCAAAACGAACGATGCCATCCTTTAAGGCGAATAAGGTATCATCGCCGCCGCGGCCGACGTTAAGGCCGGGATGGATCTTTGTGCCGCGCTGTTTGTAAAGAATGTTGCCGGCTTTGACAAACTGTCCGTCCGCTCTCTTCGCGCCAAGTCTCTTGGCTTCGGAGTCACGGCCGTTCTTGGTGGAGCCGACGCCCTTTTTATGAGCAAATAACTGAAGATTCATCTTTAACATGATCTAGTCCTCCTCGAATTGGATCTGAATAAATTTACCGTAGGAATCCTGAATGCCTGTAAGTCCGAGCACCAGGGAATCCAGAAGCAGCCGGGCATCATGGGACGGGTCTTCAAGCCGGTAATGAACAAAGCCTTTTTCTTCATTGACCGCCTGAATCTCAGGCTCATCTTCTGTCAGCGTTTCAATGGCATTCATGCAGGTGACCGCCAGGACCGATGCCGCGCTGCAGACGATATCCTCTCCTGCTTCGGCATAGCCGCTGTGGCCGCTCATCTGAAAACCACAGACAAATCCCTGATTCCGGTAGACAGTGACCTTTATCATAGATTAAGCGTTGATAGCTTCGATCTTAACCTGTGTATAAGCCTGTCTGTGGCCGGCCTTTTTGTGGTAGCCGCTTTTCCTCTTATATTTGTACACGACAACCTTGTCACCGCGGCCGATGCCGGTAACGGTAGCTTTTACGGTAGCGCCTTCAACGGTCGGATTGCCGACTTTCAGAGTGCCGTCGTTTACGGCCAGGACCTGATCAAAGGTATATTCCTTACCTTCTTCAGCCTCTAACTTTTCAACTCTAATGATATCGCCTTCGCTGACCTTATACTGCTTTCCGCCTGTTTCGATAATTGCGTACATGCTTAGGTCCTCCTTAATCATTACTCGCCAGTTACGGTGGCGCCGTGTAAACCGGGAAACTGAAGAGCTTCACGGGTAAAGGACACACTTATAACCCCACTGAGCGGCATACCCGAGTATTATACAGAATACGCAGACACTTGTCAAGTTCTTTTTTTATGCCTATTTCAGCGGCTGTTTTTTCCGGTTCCCTCATCCGTCATGCTTCGCATGACACCTTCCCCAGAGGGGAAGGCTTCATGGCTTCCCCTCTGAGGAAGGTGTCATGGCTTCCCCTTTGAGGAAGGCTTCATGGCTTCCCATTTGAGGAAGGTGTCATGGCTTCCCCTTTGAGGAAGGTGTCATGGCTTCCCATTTGAGGAAGGTGTCATGGCTTCCCCTTTGAGGAAGCTGGCGCCGCAGGCGACTGATGAGGTCAGAACTCTGTCCCGTAATCGATCAGGGCCTTCAGCTCTCCGTTCTCTTCTCCGTACAGTTCTTCCCGGTTGATATGGAAGGTAAAGCTGCTCCATTCCTTTCCGAGGCTTCTATAAAAGGTCTCCATAACGAACTCGGGTTTGCAGTTGGACCGGGAGCCTGTATCCAGCCGCAGGAACACCGCATTCCCGCGTCGTTCGAATTTCCTGATCTGCCGGATCAGGTCCACCTCCTGGGTCCCCGTCTTTGTCTTTTTGACCGCCGGGATATGTTCCTGATCCAGAAAACGGCGGAAATCCTCAAAAAAGTCGTCATAATCTTCCGGCTCGCATCCTTCCCGGAAAGTGAGCAGATAATCCGAAGCTGCCAGCAAACTCATGGCGTTTTTCGCGTCGTCCGGAAGCAGGCAGGCATCCAGGATCTTCAGTTCTTCCACGTTATGCTCGTTCATCTGCCTGAGGAAGGCTTCTTTCCCGGGTACCGAAAGCATATCATAATCCACATATTCGGCGTCCGAAGTCAGCCCCAGGCCGAGGGGTGTAGCGAAGGACATCTGCTGATGAGGCGAGAACCCGGCAGAATACCGGATATCGATCCCGGCCCTCCGGTTGATCTTCTGGAAGGTCCGCATCACATCCAGGTGTCCGATAAATCTGAGATTCCCCTGTTTTCTAAATTTCAGCCTGATCTTCAAAACAGACACCTCCCGGATAGCATCTCGCGCCGCAGCCGGAACAGTTCTCCCGGCAGTTGGGCGTAACCTTTCCTTCCTGAGCCCTTTTCCATTCAAGTTCCAGGAAACGCCGTGTGACGCCGATATCAATGAAATCCCAGGGCAGCAGCTCGTTGACGGGCCGCTCCCGGTAATTATAAAATTCGAAGGTTACCCCGGTCTCCTCCATGGCCTGAAGCCACTTGTCATACTGCAGGTGTTCATTCCAGGCATCATAGATACAGCCCAGCTCATAGGCCCGAAGAATGGTCCTGCTCACTCTCCTGTCGCCTCTCGCAAAAAGGCCTTCCAGTTCTGTCTGATGGTCATCGTGGTAATGGTAGGAAAGAGATTTCCGGTTCAGCTGATTCATGACGCCGTCTTTGACCCGTTTGGCCTTCCGGATAAATTCCTCCGATGAACACATGGGCGCCCACTGGAAGGGTGTCATGGGCTTCGGAACAAAGAAGGAAGTCGAGATCTGGACCTGGCATTTGCCCTGCCGGTTCTCTTTGGGGACCGTTTCATAGTAGGTCTTCGCGATCTCATTGGCCAGGACAGGGATGGCGGAGACATCATCGTCGTTTTCCAGCGGCTGCCCCAGCATGAAATAAAGCTTTACCTTATTCCATCCTCCCTCAAAGGCGTTGGCTGCGCCGCCCAGGATCTCCTCTTCGGTAAGGCCTTTGTTGATGATGTCCCTGAGTCTCTGGGAACCGGCTTCCGGCGCAAAGGTCAGGGAAGTCTTCTTGATGTCCTGGACCTTGCTCATCACGTCCAGAGAGAAAGCATCGATCCGTAAAGACGGCAGGCCGATGTTCACCTTCCGTGCTTCACAGTATGGCACCAGGAAATCCAGAAGCGCCTTGAAATCCGAATAATCGGAAGTGGAGAGGGAACTGATATTGATCTCCTCATAACCCGTGGATTCCAGCATGGAAACCGCCGCCTTTTTCAGGAAATCCAGGCTCCGGTTTCTCTGCGGACGGTAGATCATGCCTGCCTGGCAGAACCGGCAGCCCCGGATGCACCCCCGCATGACCTCCAGGGTCGCCCGGTCCATCATACCCCGCTCATAGGGGACGATGGGCCTTTTGGGATAAGGAAGTTCCTCTCTCATATCCGCCGCCTGTTTTTTAATGACAGCCGGGGCATGAGGATTTACGGGAACAAAGGAAGCCAGAGTCCCGTCTTCATGATAGGAAGCCTCATAAAAGGCCGGAATATACAGACCTTCCAGCCCGGCAAACTGCTCCAGGATCTCTTTCCGGGAGAGGTTATCGGCCCGGCATTTCCGGTACAATTCCACCATATCGTCGTACCGGGTCTCAGATTCACCCATGTAAAAAACATCGAAGAAATCCGCGATGGGCTCCGGATTATAGGCACAGGCTCCGCCGCCGATGACGATGGGATCCTCCGCTGTCCTGTCCTTTGAAAGGAGCGGTATTCCGGAAAGATCCAGAATCTGCAGAACGTTGGTATAGCACATCTCATAGGCCAGGGTGATCAGCAGGAAATCAAACTCCCTGACCGGCCTTTGGGACTCCACGGCAAACAGGGGGATCTTTTTCTCCCGCATGATCTTGTCCAGATCAAACCAGGGAGAATAGACCCTGTCGCACATGGTATCCGCCCGGTTGTTGAACTGTTCGTAAATGATCTGCATACCCAGATTGGCCGTGCCGATCTCGTAAACGTCCGGGAAGCAGAAAACCGCCCTTACCGGAAATTCATCAAAATCTTTATTATAGGCATTATATTCACCGCCGATGTACCGCGCCGGTTTTTCCACCGACATCAGGATCTCATCGGACAAGGCTAGTTTTCTCATATGATCAGAAACTCCTTTTCAGTCACTCCTCCAGGCCCGAAGCCTTCCGAAGCGCTGTCGTCTCTTCTTCCGAAAGCTTCCGGTATTCTCCGGGCGCCAGCCCTTCAGGAGTCAGGCCGGCAAAGCTTTCCCGTCTCAGATAAGTCACTTCACAGCCGATCTTCAGAAACATCCGCTTCACCTGATGGAACTTTCCTTCGGTGACCGTCAGATAAGCCGATGAATCCGTCAGTTTCTCAAATACAGCCCCTTCCGTGGTAAAGTCCTGAAAGACCATCGGATTTTCCAGAAGGGTCTTCGCCTCCTCCGGAAAAGGACTTCTGCATTCGGCATAATATTTCTTTGGAACGTGATATTTCGGAGACAGCAGCCGGTGGGCCAGTTCTCCGTCGTTGGTGATCAGAAGCACGCCTTCCGTATCCTTATCAAGACGTCCTACGGGAGCCAGATCCGGCACATCCGACGGAATAAGATCCATGACCACCGGGTGATTTTCATCTGTCCTGGCAGTAACACAGCCTGACGGTTTATTTAAAAGATAACAGATATAACGGGACTTTTCCGCCGGCTGTCCGCCAAAACAGACCTCGGCGCCTTCCGGTACCCGGAACTCGGGATCCTTAACGATCTCCGAATCCACCGATACCTTTCCCTTTCTGATATTATCCTGGATCTCTTTCCGGGAGCCGTATCCCCGCTCCCGCAAAAAACGGTCAAGTCTCATATCGGTCTGTCTCCGTATCTCACTTCCCGGTCTTCATTCCCGTATTTCTGCCCGATAGAAGGATGCTGTCAGTCTTTTTGCCGGAAGTATGGTTTGTTTCTTTATCGTCTCAAACCGGTTTGCGGCTTTCACAGGGAACGCCCATCAGACAGCGGTTTCCGCAGCCTCCGGGACCGTATTGTTCCCCCAGCGTCCTGCTGTAGGCGCTGCAGATCTTAAGATTCCGGTAATTTTCAAGGGTGATTGCTTCCGCCCGGCACCTTTTTACGCAGGCTCCGCAGCGGGTGCACCAGGCATAGGGATCATCATAGGTCCTTTCATCCGGTTCGATCTCTGCGCTGATAATGATGGAAGCCAGGGTTCCGGCACAGCCTTTTTCCGTAATGATATGGCGGTTGATGCCGAAAGTCCCCATTCCCGCAGCATACAGAAGATGCCGGTTGGACCAGCTGACGGAAAAATGAAGGTCTTCCACCCCGTTCACCACTATGGTTTCCGGGCGAAGCTTCATCCGTTCTCTGTCCCGGGTCGGGATCACATAATGGATGTCCTCTCTCTCCAAAGCGCTCACCAGGCCGTCCAGAAAGCTCTCCACGATCCGGTCTTTTTCCTTGTAGCCCAGATACCAGGTTTCCGAGACCGGCGCTTCATCAGCGCCTGCCCGTTTCCGGATTTCTTCGGTAAAGGGGAAGAAAAAGCTGACGGCGGTCCCGGCGTCTTCCAGCCATTCTTTCGGCGTCATAAACTCGGGGCCGATAATGTAGGGCTCCTTAAACTCTTCGAAAAGCGGATCACCGGCTCCGGCAAATCCGACAAGCGGTTTCTCCAGGACCGGGACAGAGATCCCCTCTCCCGGAAGAAATACGTGATTATCCAGTGCATCAAAGACCGCTGAGACGGTCTGAACGAATGTTTCTCTGTTCATTTATCCCTCCCTGCCGATGAACGGCAGCTGACGACAGTCGTGATATGGCTTAACTGACGGCGGTTTCCGCAGCCTTCGGAAGCGTATTGTTTCCCCTGCCGGGGCGGTCTGCAAAAAGGCGGTCTGCGAAAAGCTCACAGACCGTCTTTATTCACCGGGAAATACCGGATCCGCAGGATGTGCTTCTCCGATACCGGTCCCGGATCTTTATTATTCGTTGTTGTTCTTCTTCGTGAAATCCCGGTTGTAATCCTTGATGGAGAAGGAATACCGGCCCATCTTGTCCTTGCCCAGGCAGACCACGTTGACCTTATCGCCCAGGGTCAGAACGTCTTCCACACGGTTGATGCGTTCCTTGGCGACCTTGGAGATATGCACCATGCCTTCCTTGCCGGGGGCGAATTCGATAAAGGCGCCGAATTCGCGGATGGAAACCACCGTACCGGAGAGCTTCTGGCCTTCGAAGAATTCCGTGGTAATGATCTCCACATAATTCTTAGCCTTTTCCATCATCTCGGGATCTACGCCGCAGATGGAGACAACACCGTCGTCGGAAATGTCGATCTTGACGCCTGTCTCTTCGATGATCTTGTTGATGACCTTACCCTGCTTGCCGACCACGTCGCCGATCTTCTGGGGATCGATGGTGACGGTGATGATCTTGGGCGCGTACTTGGAAAGCTCTTTCCGGGGTTCCGGAATGGCCTTGGCCATGACGTTGTCCATGATATACACACGGGCCTCACGGCATCTGGCAATGGCGCCTTCGATGATGTCGCGGGTCAGGCCGTGGATCTTGATATCCATCTGGATCGCGGTAATGCCCTTATGGGTACCGGTGACCTTAAAGTCCATGTCGCCGAAGAAGTCTTCCAGGCCCTGGATATCGGTAAGGAGGACGTAATCGTCGTCGGTGTCTCCGGTCACAAGGCCGCAGGAAATGCCGCCGACCATAGCCTTGATGGGCACGCCTGCCGCCATCAGGGACATGCAGGAAGCGCAGGTGGAAGCCATGGAGGTGGAACCGTTGGATTCGAAGGTCTCGGAAACGCAGCGGATAGCATAGGGGAATTCTTCAGGCGTCGGAAGCACCGGAAGAAGGGCCCGCTCTGCCAGGGCGCCGTGGCCGATCTCACGCCGTCCGGGACCGCGGGAGGCTCTGGCTTCGCCGACGGAATAGGACGGGAAATTGTAATGATGCATGTAGCGCTTGGAGGTCTCATCCGGATCCAGGCCGTCAAGCTTCTGGGATTCGGAGATGGGCGCCAGGGTGGTGACGTCGCAGATCTGGGTCTGGCCTCTGGTGAACATGGCGGAACCATGCACCCGGGGGATAATGTCCACTTCCGCAGCCAGGGGACGGATCTGGTCCAGTGCTCTGCCGTCGGGACGCTTATGATCCTTCAGGATCATCTTCCGGACGGTCTTCTTCTGATAATCATACAGAGTCTCATCGATGGCGGGGATCCAGTCTTCATGCTCAGAGCCTTCATAACGGGCCTTAAGCTGATCCTTCATTTCAGCGATATTTTTGTCGCGGACAGCCTTGTCATCGGTGAAAACAGCGTTTTCCATGGTCTCCTGGGGGAACACTGCCTTGACGTCGGCGTAAAGTTCTTCCGGGATCACATGATGCTCGTAGGGCGCCTTTTCTTTGCCGCATTCCGCAACGATCTGATCGATAAAGGCAATGATCTCCTTATTGGTGTCATGGGCCATAAAGATCGCTTCGATCATCTTATCTTCCGGAACTTCGTTGGCGCCGGCTTCGATCATGATGACCTTGTCGCGGGTAGAGGCTACCGTCAGGGACAGATCCGTTACTCTTCTCTGTTCCTGGGTGGGATTGATGACCAGCTCGCCGTTCACAAGGCCGATCTGGGTCGCGGCGATGGGGCCGTCAAAGGGAATCTCCGAAATAGAGACCGCGATGGAGGAACCCAGCATGGCGGTGACTTCGGGACCGCAGTCCTGGTCTACGGAAAGCACCAGGCAGTCGATCAGGACGTCGTTCCGGTAGTCCTTCGGGAACAGGGGCCGCATGGGACGGTCGATGACACGGTCGGTCAGGACCGCATGCTCGGAGGCTCTGCCTTCCCGCTTGTTGAATCCGCCGGGGATCTTGCCCACAGCGTACATTTTCTCTTCGTATTCGATGGACAGCGGGAAGAAATCGATGCCCTCCCGGGGCTCCTTGGAAGCCGTGACGGTACAAAGGACCGTCGTGTCTCCGTAATGCATCAGGGCAGCGCCTGTTGCCTGGGCGGCGACGCGTCCGATATCAACGGTCAGGGTGCGTCCGCCGAGTTCCATGGAATAACTCTTGTAATTACTCATAAATACTTTCTCCTTTTCTCACTCTTCTGCCCGAACGGGCTTCAACGTGCATGAAATGACAGTCTTTCATACACAGAACGAGGGGCGACCACAAAGCCGTCCCCCGAAATCCCTATGCTCTTATCTTCTTAAGCCAAGCTTTTCGATCAGCGCACGGTATCTTTCGATATCTTTTCTGCGCAGATACTCCAGAAGGCCTCTTCTCTGACCGACCATCATGTACATGCCGCGGCGGGAATGATTATCCTTCTTGTTGACCTTAAGATGCTCAGTGAGCTCCTTGATGCGCTCGGTAAGGATCGCGATCTGAACTTCCGGTGAACCGGTATCGCCTTCCTTTAAGCCATACTCTCTGATAATTTCAGCTTTCTTTTCTTTTGAAATCATGTCGATTTCCTCCTTTTTCATAGACTTACCGCGGACTGAGCCCGGGAAGACCCGCAGACTAAGTCCCGGCGAACCTTGTGTATATTACCATGAATAACTGCGTTTGTAAAGGGAAACTTCAAAAGAATTCCGCCGGCTGCCTGAAAGATTTCCACTGACTGCACGAAAGATTTCCACTTGTCATCAAGGCACTTCGATAGTATAATGCAGAATGAAGGGAATGTAAAGAAAGAAGCGGTTCCCGCCGAGGTTTCTTTACTGTCAGTTCCCATCAGACATACAGTATTATGATCAAGGAGGCACCACTTATGAAATTCAATATCGGAACCTACTCTTTCGGTATGGATACCGATCTTTCTCTGGCCGAAAAGTTCAAAACCGCCAAAGAGATTGGCTATGACGGCATCGAGATCCTGGAAAGAGATATCGATGCCTTCCCCGCGGAAGACATCAAAAAATGGGCCGACGAGGCCGGTGTGGAGATCGTTTCCATCCATGCCCAGTTCGACGGCGCGGAAGAAAGGCTTCCCAAGTTCGCGTCTCTCGGCGGAAAGACCTATATCATCCCCAGCTATGCCTTTGCCAACAAGGAAGAAGCGCTTCATCTGGCTGCCAAACTGAATGACCTGGCCAAACTCGCGAAGCCCTACAATGTAAAGGTCGGTTATCACAATCATACCACGGAATTCTTCGTAGACGAAGGGAAACCGATCCTGGAATACGTTATCGAAAACACGGATCCCGAAGAAGTCTTCTTCCAGATCGACGTGGGCTGGGCCACTGCCGCGGACTGCGACGTTCCCGCCTTTATCCGTAAGTATTCCGGACGCATCCGTGCCATCCATGTCAAGGAAAACAATGCTTCCTTAGGCGTCGGCGAACCCAGGCATGAAGGCGCGCCCAGACCCAGGATGCAGCTCGGTCCCGACGGCAAGCCGGTCATGTCAGAAGAAATGAAGGCCCGTTTTGCCGCCATGCAGGAACGGAACAAAGTCCAGGTCGCCCTGGGTGATCCAACCTCCCGCATCGACTGGTTCGAAGTGAAGAAAGCCCTTGACGAGCAGGGACTGGATGAAGTCTTCTGGACCGTTGAGCGCGAATATGATTACCGCCCCGGCCGCATCAACTGCATCGCGGATGACGCAAAATGGTTAAGGGAAAATATTAAATAAGTATTTCTGCTCCTGGTTTTCAGGATCATAGCCCGTGATCCTGAACCGATGGAAATGAGAATCGCATAATATACCGAAAAAAGAGCTGTGAAAAGAGGACCGCCTCTTTCTTCACAGCTCTTTGTCGTTTCAGCGCTTTATCCGGCCGGTCATTCCTTTCCTGTTCCGTATGCCGGCGGCATTTGCCTGACTTCTGTTCCGTATGCCGGATCGTCTTTAGGACTTCTGTTTCGCATGCCGCAGCATCTCCGGGATTTCTGTTCCGTATGCCGGAACTGTATCTGCCGGACTTTTCAGGCCGAAAGTTCTTTTCCCCTTTTGATAACGATGACCAGGTTGTTTAGATTCATGGAATAGGTATAGCGTACCTCGTCGGCTATCTTCAAAACCAAGCCGATGCCCAGTTTGTCGCCGAATTGCCTTTTGGGAACGTATTCCACCGGGTCAAAGGCCCGGCAGTCATCCCGGAAACGAAGGATCCACTCCTCTTCCTTTTCCAGAAGCCTTAAGGACAGATGATGTTCCTTATCATCCTTGGTAAAGCCGTGCAGCACCACATTGGAACCCATTTCCTCTATGCAGAGGGCCATCTGGAAAGCAACGGCATCATCTTCGTCTCCCGGATGGTCGCAGAACGCCTGGACGGCTTCCGAAGCGGAAAGTACGTCATCAATACCGAAAAGATCTCTTTCAAACAGTTTCTCCGGTGCCACAGAGAAATCATCACGAAGAAGGATCAGTCTGCTGACCTCAAAGGGGTTCTGCCGGGTCTTTCCGTAAAGATAAACCAACAGGAAGCAGAACGCCGCGATCTCACCTGCCGCATAGAAGGCAAAAATGCCCCAGCTTTTTGTAAAAAGGGACAGGATCAAAGCAGCAACGATGGGAAGAAGGGCGTAGTCCATAAAGCTGTATACAGAAGTCATCTTTTCCCGCTCGGTACCCTGCCAGACATTCTTCAGCGTGCTGTTTACGGCACAGGGCATAATCCCAAACACATAGATCCTCAGCCCTTTTACCGTCATATCCAGCACCGTCTTATCATCGGCAAGGAACAGGGATGCCGCCGGCCGGGCCAGGATCTGAAACAGCACGATGACGGCGCCGCCCAGAATGAGAGCATATTTCATCATCTGGCGCGTCATGGATAAAAGCCCCGTCCTGTCTTCCTCATGATACAGAACGCCTGCCAGGGTCAGGGATACGCCGCCGATGCCTGTACTGATACAGTTCACGGCGTTTCCGATAGTCGATATGACGGAAAAAGAAGCCACCAGGCGGCTGCCGCCCCAGGAAAGCAGCAGTTTATTCATGACAAACACCAGGATGACCGAAGAAGCCATGTTGCAGACCGTCGGAATGCCGCCGGCAAAGATCTCCCGGATCTTGGCCAGGGTTACCTGTTTCAGGCTGAATCTGAAAAAGCACTTTTTTGACAGGAAATAGTACCCGCCGATTAAAAGCGCGATATAATAGCTCACGGAAGACGCCAGTCCCATGCCGAACATTCCGCCGTGAAAGACCAGTACGTTTAAAAGGTCCAGCGCAATATCGCCGATCGTCATGCCCAGGACCGCGAAGATCAGCAGGGTGCTCTCTCCGGCCATCTGAAGAAACGGCACAAGCACCAGGGCGCCCATGGTTGCCGGCGCGCCGATAATAAATCCGGCGATATAATCTTTCGTATTATTCAGAAGAAGTTCGCTTTCTCCCGCTCCCAGGAGTCTCGCGACCGGCGTTCTGAAAAAGAAGACCAGCAGCATAAAAGGAATGGAAAACAAAGCGACAACAGCCAGTGAAGAAGAAAAACCGGCATTGGTCTCCTCCGACTGTCCCCTTCCCAGGGATTTGCTGCAGACCACCTGCACGCCGGCGGAAAGGGTGCTGGCCAAAGCGCCGATCACCAGAAGGATCGGGTTTGCCAGTCCGTAGGCCGCCATACCTTCGACCCCCAGAAAACGGCCGATGATGATACTGTCGATCAGCAGACATAAAGAAACCGTCAGCGCCGATAAGATCTGTGCGGTAAGCATCTGCCGGATAAGTTTTCTGATCAATGTCCTGTCCTCTTTTCCTGTTATTCGCTGCAGATCCGTTCTGTAAGGAACCTTCAACTGCTCCGCAGCTTCTGATATCCGGAAGCGCATTTCCGGACACCCGTTTCCCTATTATACCCGAAAACTGAAAATAAGAAACTGTTTTTCGACTGTTTTTTAAATTCTTTTTTGAAGCTTCTATTTTAAAGCTTCTTACATAAAACAGGGCAGACGAAACAGTCATCCTGCTTCATCTGCCCCATCTTACAGGGATATGCTGTTACAGCACCATGCCGCTCTCTTTAAGAACCGCATAATCCATCTTTAAGATATCCATTCCCTTCCAGACATGCGGGAAGTCCTGTTCGCAGGTGATGAATTCGATATCATCGTTCTCCTGGCAGGCCTTCAGGCATTCATAAACCGGAAGCGCGCCCGCGCCGATCGCGCAGAACTGAGGACCCGTGAATTTCTGGGTCATTGTCCTGTCAAGCTGCGGGAAGGTGTGTTTGATCTTGGATCCAGGAAGGAAATCCTTGAAATGCATCAGGGTCAGCCTTCCGCCGCGGGTCAGTTTGCGGATCAGATCCGGAGCGTACATGCCGGCATAGGTGGCCCAGCCACAGTCCAGTTCCATGTAAAGATCCGGAGCATAAGCCAGAAGCATGTCGTAAACGCTTAAGCCCTTGAAGTCGATGGTGAATTCATGGTCATGGTTATGGTAGGAAAACTTAACGCCTTCCTTCTTGCACTCTTCCGCCACCTTCTGGAACATTTCGATCTCTTCCATGACTTCGTCATAGGTCACGACTTTGCCGCCCTTGGCAAAGAAAGCCGCACCATGGAAAACGACAGCCTTGGAAACGCCGAGATTATGGGCTCTTTCGATGATGGCGCCGGCGGTGGTCTCCTTTAAGGCAGCGCCGCTGCCCACGGAAACGTCGATGGGGGAAATGCCGTAGGATTTCAGCTTTTTCAGCTTGTCGGGATCAACTTTTCCCTCTGCATTCGTCACCCAGCGTTCCGCGCCTTCAGCGCCTTTAAAGCCAATCTTGCCGAGCTCTTTGATATTGGCCCAAAGCTCATTTTCATCCCGTGTCATGGGCATGATGCCGATGACACCAGCTTTCATTTTTTTCATGTAAAACCTCTGTTAATCTGATTTACAGCAAAAGATCGGGTACTCTTTACCTTTCTCGTTTGCTGCGCCTGAAGCATACCGGTTTACAGGATCATGCCGCTCTCTTTAAGAACAGCGTAGTCCATCCTTAAGATGTCTATACCCTTTAAGGTGTGGGGGAAATCCTGTTCACAGGTGATGAATTCGATTCCGACTTCCTGGCAGGCCTTCAGGCACTCATAAACCGGAAGCGCGCCGGCGCCGACCGCGCAGAAATTAGGCATATTGTATTTCTTGCCCTTCTCCAGCATCGGGACTGTGGCCTTTACGGGGCCGCCGGGAAGGAAATCTTTGAAGTGCATAAGAGCCAGTCTGTCGCCTGCGCCGAGCTTTCTGATGAGCGCCGGAGCGTCCATGCCGGCATAGGTGGCCCAGCCGCAGTCCAGTTCCATGTAAAGATCCGGAGCATAAGCCAGAAGCATGTCGTAAACGCTTAAACCCTTGAAGCTGATGGTGAATTCATGATCATGGTTATGATAAGAGAATTTCACGCCTTCCTTCTTACATTTGGCGGAAACTTCCTGGAGCATTTCGATCTCTTTCATGACTTCGTCATAGGTCACGACCTTGCCGCCCTTGGCATAGTAGGCGGCGCCGTGGAACATGACGGCCTTGTCGACGCCCAACGCATGGGCGCGCTCGATGATGGAATCCGCACCGACCCGCTTTAAGTTTTCCCCGTTGAAAGCGGCGACGTCCACCGGCTCGATGCCGTAGGATTTAACTTTCTTCAGCAGTTCCGGATCGACCTTGCCGTCTTCTCCTCTGACCCAGCCTTCTACGTTTTCGGAACCTTTGAAGCCGATCTTGCCAAGTTCCTTGATCGCGGCCCATTTGGCGTCGCCCTGAAGATCATAGGGCATAATACCGATAAAACTGGCTTTCATTTTCTTCATAGTCTTCTTCTCCTTCAAAACAGCCGCCGCCGGGAAAAAGTCTGCCTTTTCCGGCATCTCCTTTCTCCGGACGGCGGCATTATTATGCAATTACAGCAAACGACAGAGTGACCTTTCCTTTGCTCGTTTGATTATTTGCACCACCAGGGCGTGGTATCCACGGTCTCATCCCAGTAATCGTCAAAGACTGCTTCCTGGTCTGCTGCCATGAAGCCGGCGCGAAGTGCCACCGGACGGATGGGTTTTGTGGTCATTTCATAGATCTTATTGGTCTTTGTGCACTGGACCATCGCATTGATGATCTCGATGGAATGCAGGCCCATTTCGTTGGTGATGCGGGCAGGACGCTTGTTGATAAGAGCCCAGCACATATCGCCGACGCCGATGCCGCGGCGGGAATCCGCCCACATGGTGACCATGAAATCTTCATTGGCCGGAGCCGGGCCGAAACGCATCATCTTATCCAGGCCGCTGAAGCCGTGGGTAAGCGGAACTTCCATATAATCATCATAGCCGGGCTTGAAGATCTTGACCGGGCCGCCGAAGGTGTTCGGATCGGGACAGAACAGAGTTCCGCCGGTACCGTATACCCAGATGCCGGGGATCTCTTTATTGTTCATGACACCGGAATCACCAGCCGTAAGGGTGGACAGAACGCCTGAGTAGTGCTCAAGAGTACCGACGATCAGGTTGGGGCTCTTTAAAACGTTCTCTTCTTTCCACTTGGGGTTCTTCGGATTTGTATATTCCTTCTTCATCCAGCGGGCAAAACCGCCGACTCTCTTGACCGGTCCGAACATGCACTGCAGCGCATGGATATAATAACCGCCCATATCGAAGGGGATCGTGCCGCCTTCGGAGTTAACATTGCCCTTGCGGACAGTGGGACCGGTGACAGAATAGTTGCGGATGATGACGGCATCGGCCGCAAAGGGTTCACCGATGACACCCTGGTCGATCAGCCAGCGGCAGGTCTGATAGCCGCCGCCCAGGAAGGTATCCGGGGCCATGGCAAACATCAGGCCTTTTTCCTTAGCCAGATCATAGAGTTCTTTCGCTTCTTCAAAGGTTTCCGCAGCCATCTTCTCGCAGTAGACATGTTTGCCATGCTCTAAAGCGGCCTTGGTGACTTCATGATGAGACCAGACGTTGGTCAGGTTGACCACGATCTGGATATCCGGGCAATTGTAGATCTCATCGTTGGTCATGAACGCGCAGTTGTATTTCTCAGCTGCCTTGCGGGCTTTCTCTTCCACAAGATCGGCTACGCCGACAAGCTTGACGGCGCCGTAGCGCTGGGTCAGGTTGGGAAGGTAAGTGTTGCTGATCATGCCGCATCCGATAACGCCGATGCCGATCTGTTGTACTGCTGCCATAGGTGATTTCCTCCTTGTACTTTATGCTTATTTGCACCACCAGGGTGTGGTATCCACGGTCTCATCCCAGTAATCGTCAAAGACCGCTTCCGCATCTGCTGCCATAAATCCCGGACGAAGGGCCACGGGACGAATGGGTTTGGTGGTCATTTCATAAACGTCTCCAGTCTTCGTGCACTGGACCATCGCATTGATGATCTCGATGGAATGAAGACCCATTTCATTGGTGATGCGCGCAGGACGGTTATTGATCAGAGCCCAGCACATATCGCCGACGCCGATGCCGCGGCGGGAGCCTGCAAAGGGAACAAAGGCCTGAGGCTGCGGCGGGCCGAATCTCATGGCTCTTTCCATGCCGTTGAAGCCGTGGGTAAGAGGTACTTCGAGATAATCGTCATAGCCGGGTTTGAAGATCTTCACCGGGCCGCCGAATTCGTTGGGATCCGGGCAGAACATGGTTCCGCCGGTGCCGTAGACCCAGATGCCGGGGATCTCTGCCCGGTTCCAGGCGCCGGAATCACCGGCCGTCAGGTTGGAAAGAACGCCGGAATGATGCTCAAGCGTACCGACGATCAGGTTGGGGCTCTTTAAGACGTTCTCTTCTTTCCACTTGGGGTTCTTCGGATTGGTATATTCCTTCTTCATCCAGCGGGCAAAGCCGGCCACACGCTTGACGGGGCCAAACATGCACTGCAGCGCATGGATATAATAGCCGCCCATATCGAAGGGGATCGTGCCGCCTTCGGAGTTGACGTTGCCCTTGCGGACGGTGGGGCCGTTTACGGAATAGTTGCGGATGATGACCGCATCTGCCATGAAGGG
>JAFRVX010000043.1 GCA_017438305.1 Lachnospiraceae bacterium
GGTGATCATGTTCTTGACATAGTCAGCATGGCCGGGACAGTCAACGTGAGCGTAATGTCTCTTTTCGGTTTCGTACTCTACGTGAGCGGAGTTGATGGTGATACCACGTTCCTTCTCTTCGGGAGCCTTGTCAATCTTATCGAATTCGGTGACAACGTTACCGGCTACTCTCTTGGAAAGTACTACGGTGATGGCTGCCGTTAAAGTGGTTTTGCCGTGATCGACGTGACCGATGGTGCCGATATTGCAATGCGGCTTTGTTCTCTCAAATTTAGCTTTTGCCATTTGTCAAAATCCTCCTAAAAATGTGCCTTTACGGCATTGTGACCCATACGACGGGTATTATAGTATAATCTTACTTTTTTTTCAAGTGGAAAAATTACCTGTTAAGGACTTTTTCCATAATGCTCCTGGGTACGGGTTCATATTTCTCGAAAAACATCGAATAATTGCCTCTGCCCTGAGTCTTTGAACGAAGATCGGTTGCGTAACCGAACATTTCCGCCAGCGGGACGAAACCTCTTACGATCTTTCCGTTGCCCACGTCGTCCATGCCCTCGATACGGCCCCGGCGGGAATTGATGTCGCCGATGACGTCGCCCAGGTATTCTTCCGGCATCGTGACTTCCACTTTCATGATGGGCTCAAGAAGAACCGGATCCGCCTTGGGCATGGCCTGCTTGAAGGCCATGGAACCGGCGATGTGGAAGGCCTGCTCGGAGGAGTCGACCTCATGATAGGAACCGTCTGTTACTACGGCATGAATGCCCACCACCGGGAATCCGCCCAGGGTGCCGCACTTCATGGCTTCTTCGATACCTTCGCCGATGGGGGGGATGTATTCCTTCGGAATATTGCCGCCCACGACCTCGGAATCGAATTTGTAGAGTTCAGTGCCGTTGGCGTCCATGGGTTCAAAACGGACTTTACAGTGACCGTACTGGCCGCGGCCGCCGGACTGACGGACATAACGGGAATCCACTTCCACCGTCTTGGTGAAGGCTTCCTTGTAGGCTACCTGAGGCGCGCCGACGTTGGCTTCCACGTTGAATTCACGGAGCAGTCTGTCGACGATGATCTCCAGATGGAGCTCGCCCATGCCGGCGATGATGGTCTGGCCCGTTTCCACATCCGTATGCGAACGGAAGGTGGGATCTTCCTCGGCAAGCTTCGCCAGGGACTCACCCAGCTTCTGCTGTCCTGCCTTGGAGGTGGGCTCAATGGCCAGTTCGATGACCGGTTCGGGGAATTCCATGGATTCCAGGATGACCGGATGGTCTTCGTCGCAGATGGTATCGCCGGTGGTGGTCACCTTCAGGCCTACCGCTGCGGCGATATCGCCGGAGTACACCTTCGAGATCTCCTGCCGCTTGTTGGCATGCATCTGCAGGATACGGCCGATACGTTCCTTCTTATCCTTTGTGGCATTCAGCACGTAGGAACCGGAGTCCAGCGTGCCGGAATACACCCGGAAGAAGGCCAGTTTGCCTACATAGGGGTCCGTCATGATCTTGAAAGCCAGCGCGGAGAAGGGTTCTTCGTCGGAAGAATGCCTTACAGTCTCATTGCCGTTCAGGTCCACGCCGTTGATGGGCGGGATGTCAAGGGGTGAGGGCATGAATTCCACGATGGCGTCAAGAAGCTTCTGAACACCTTTGTTTCTGTAAGCCGTTCCGCAGCATACGGGAACTGCCGTACACTCGCAGGTGGCTTTTCTTAAAACACGTTTTAAATCTTCCGTTTCAGGAATTTCGCCTTCCAGATACATCATGGTAAGATCGTCGTCCAGTTCACAGATCTTTTCGACGAGTTCGTCATGATACAGCTCGGCATCTTCCTTCATCTCATCAGGAATATCCGTTACGGTGATGTCATCGCCCTTTTCATCATTATAGATGTAGGCTTTCATCTCAAAGAGATCGATGATCCCCTTAAACGTATCTTCCTTGCCGATGGGAAGCTGAAGAATAATGGCGTTTTTTCCCAGGCGGTTGCGGATCTGGTCCACTGCGCCGTAGAAATTGGCTCCCAGAATATCCATCTTATTGATGAATGCCATACGGGGAACGTTGTAGGTATCAGCCTGGCGCCATACATTCTCCGACTGTGGTTCTACGCCGCCCTTCGCACAGAAAACACCCACTGCGCCGTCAAGGACGCGCAGGGACCGCTCCACTTCCACCGTGAAATCCACGTGGCCGGGAGTGTCGATGATGTTGATCCGGTGCTCCAGGGCGCCGGGCATAACCTTTGTCTCTTTCTCAAGAGTCCAGTGACAGGTGGTGGCGGCGGAAGTGATGGTAATGCCTCTCTCCTGCTCCTGCTCCATCCAGTCCATGGTCGCGGTACCCTCATGGGTATCGCCGATTTTGTAGTTGATGCCGGTGTAATACAGGATCCGTTCGGTCAGCGTAGTCTTACCGGCATCGATATGAGCCATGATGCCGATATTTCTGGTTCGCTCCAACGGATATTCTCTTCCATTAGCGTTTGCCATAATGTTTTTCTCTCCTCTAAGATACGGTATCTCAGCTCAAAAATTAAAAACGGTAATGGGCAAATGCCTTGTTGGCATCGGCCATTCTGTGCATCTCCTCTTTTCTCTTCACGGAAGCGCCGGTAGAGTTCATGGCATCCAGAATTTCATTGGCAAGTCTGTCTTCCATGGTCTTTTCACCGCGGTTCCGGGAGAAATTCGTGAGCCAACGCAGTGCAAGGGTCTGTCTTCTTTCGGGCTTGACTTCGATGGGCACCTGATAGGTAGCGCCGCCGACACGTTTCGCCTTAACTTCAAGGACAGGCATGATATTGTTCATGGCTTCATTGAAAGCTTCGAGAGCCGGCTTGCCGGACTTCGCCTCGACCTTTGCGAAAGCACCGTAAACAATTTTCTGGGCTACACCCTTTTTTCCGTCAAGCATGATGTTGTTGATCAGCTTCGTAACGATCTTATCGTTATATAACGGATCTGCTAATACATCTCTTTTCTGAGTATGTCCTTTTCTTGGCACGTTACTTCCCTCCTTAACATAGTCGTTAATTCATCGGTACTCACCGCCTGAAGCGGTGTTCGCACGCAGTATTTTCTCTCAATCCTTCAACCAACAGAATGAAAAAAACTAATGCCGCAGTCAGTAACCGACAATTATGTTATTTCTTTTTAGCGTCTTTCGGTCTCTTCGCGCCGTATTTGGAACGGGCCAGGCGGCGGTTGGCGACGCCGGCGGTATCCAAAGTGCCTCTGATGATGTGGTAACGGGTACCGGGAAGATCCTTGACACGGCCGCCTCTAACGAGAACGACGCTGTGCTCCTGAAGGTTGTGGCCTTCGCCGGGGATGTAGCTCGTTACTTCAATACCGTTAGACAGACGAACTCTGGCGATCTTACGAAGGGCTGAATTCGGCTTTTTAGGAGTGGCAGTCTTAACAGCTGTGCAGACGCCGCGCTTCTGGGGAGAAGAATTCTCAAGGGTTCTCTTCTTTAAAGAG
This sequence comes from Lachnospiraceae bacterium, assembly GCA_017438305.1. Classification (GTDB taxonomy): domain Bacteria; phylum Bacillota; class Clostridia; order Lachnospirales; family Lachnospiraceae; genus UBA1267. The sequence goes on from JAFRVX010000043.1 coordinate 3,491, forward strand.
TTAACGCTTCTCTGAAGTGCCGGAGCTGTAGATTTTTTGACAGATGTCTCTCTGCCTTTTCTCACTAACTGGTTAAATGTAGGCATTCTTTTTCCTCCTGTTAATTTTTGGCTCTTGGCAATTTCCCTCTTCCTGCGGTATTTCTGCCGCGGCACGCGAGGCCCGGTTGTCGGCTTCGGCGAACATAAAAAGACGGGTGCGTACAGAGCCGCACCCGAGTATTATACCAGAAACTTTTCATTTGTCAAGAAATTTCTGTCTTTTACCGTTTGTTCCGGAATTTTTTCGCCACACCCACATTCACGATGATCGCCATCGCGATCATGGCAGCGCCGGAAAGTCCCAGCAGGATGAAGAAGGCATTTTTGAAGATCGTCCGGTTCTTGGGCTCGATCTCCGGTTCATCGACTCCGTCATCCGTAATACGTTTATCCAGGTTGGGGATCCCGTCAGGATAAAGCTCTTCCAGAGAAGCCTCCGGTTTATCGGCGCAGACCCAGAAAGCCGTTCCCTGGACCGTGTAGCGGTACCAGCTGTGCCCCGAAGCATCTTTCCAGGAAGCGGAAAGCTCGGCGTCCGATATCATTTCCTGAGGATAGGCATCTCCCGCCGGATAAAAATACAGCTTCAGGTCCTTCTTCTCAAACGTACCGTTTTCCGGTTCTCCGTCAGCGGGGATCCTGATCTCCTCCTTATACTGCTCCAGGAAGATATCCTCGCCAAACGGTTCCATAAGGTACAGCATGGGGATCCAGGATTCCTTAGAAATGCCGGGGCCGGCATGAAGGCCCCAGTCGATGCCCGCGACATCCGTATAGGTACCGATGATATCTATGTACGCCCCGTTTTTGAACTCCTCGATAACCTGGGCGTTTTCAGGACTCTTATAGCCCTTTACCGTGCCGTTCGGACCATTGGCGGTCAGGATCGGCACCATGATCGTCCGCTTCACTTCGTTGTAGTGATCGTTATAGAATTCATCCCGCGGTTCATAGATCGAATCGGCGGAAACTTTTCCCGTTAAGACGGTCAGCAGAAATCCTGCTGCCAGGATCCAGATAAATTTCTTCATAATCATCAGGCGGCATGTGCCGCACTCCCTTCTTTATTACATTGGCGCTGATCAGCTGCATGCTCCAAAATATGCTCTTCTTCCCGCTTCTCCCGGCCGTTTTGCTGTCTGCTGCGGTCGATCGCATGAGCCGGTCTTCATTCTCAGATCAGCCTGAAGCCATATGATCCTGATCGCATTATCAGAATCGTTCTTGATCTTTTTCCGGTCTCAGCTGCTTCCGGCTTCATCTGTTCCCGGTCTCATCCGTAACTTTTTCTGATCCGGCCGGGTTTTCGGTTATCCGGTTCCGGTTTTATTCTTTATCTGATCAGGTTGATCAGGAGTCCCGCCGAGTAGGAAAAAGCATTCAGTATCAGGGACAGAAGAAAGGGATTCTTCACCCTTCTCCCCCGGATATCGAATCCATTATATATGATTCCCTCTATAAGCACAACCAGAACTTCCGAAAAAAGCTGGACCGGGACCAGAAAACGGTAAGCGTAGACGGATACCGCATAGGAAAGGAAGACTGCTGCCGGATTGGTAAGCACATTTACCAGAAAAACCACTGCCAGACTTCTCTTTTCCCGGACCCCCAGTATAAAGGCCAGCGTCATTTCAAAAAGAAGCGTCAAGCCCAGGGATATGCCGAACATCTGAACATAATAATTCATAACCGTTTCCTGTCAAGCAGCCGGTAAGCCAGCAGCATAAAGGCAAGGGAAAGAAGGCTCATCACCGGCCCCAGGACCCGGGTCGGAAGCGGCAGGGTCTTCTCCAGCCAGACCGGGAAAAAACCCAGAAACAGCGCCAGAGTCAGAAGCCCGAAAGAAAATCCGGGGATATCCTCCAACCGGTCTGCCAGCATGTACAGCGTCACGGGCATGGTCATATTGAAAAAGAGAAGGGCCGGAAGGCCGAAGATCATATGCTGAGGCAAGGCATAAAAGACTGCCGAAAGCCCCAGGGTGATCAGCATGGTTTTCCGGATGCCGAAACGGGCAGCAAAGAAACCGCCTGCTGTTTTGCCGCCGGCTACACAGAGAACTGCCAAAAGCCCGCTCAGGAAACCGGTCTTCCAGGAGAAACTTCCCGCCATACCGGTATAGGAACGGATCACCACGACGGAAAACAGCAGCAGTACCGCCAGGACAGTCTTTCTGTCTGCGGAAAACCCTTCATAAGTCTTTTCCGATATTTTATCGGGTGCTGTTTCCGGTACATCATCAGGAAATCTTCGGTCCAAGCCTTCGGCAGTTTTTATCGGTCCGGAAACGGCCGCGGTTTTCTCTTGGCCGGAGGTATTCTGCTTTTGAAAAAACGCTGACAGCAGCCGGTCTTTTCTCCGGGCTTTACCTATCAGCAGGAGGCTTCCGAAGATGAACAGGACCGCGAACAGCGCTGTTCCGGCAAGATAGCCCGTCCGGGAAACGGCTTTTCCGGCAGCCGTACCCAGGAAAAGCCCTATGGCGCCGGGAGAAACGAAAATGCCCAGAAGCGAGCCTTTCCTGTCTTTTTCCCGGTCTTCATCCATGGTCCCGATCCCGCCGCCTACGTGGAAAAGCGAATTTCCCAGCCCCAGGATCACCGGGTGGGTAAAGCATCCGGCCACCGTCAGAAGAAGGCCGGCAGAGGCGCATAAGGCATGCAGAAGACTTCTGCGTTCCCGCAGCCGGACTCTCAGAAGGTCCATCATCGCCCCCAGGGGCATCTGCAGAGCAAAGGCGCAGAAATTATAATAAAGAAGATACAGATACCAGTGCGGAGAAGTCCTGAAATAAAAGAACATGGAAAAAGCACACAGGCTGTCTGTCAGAAAATGGAGTACTGCATAGATCCAGGTCATAACGTCATATAAGCCTTCAGGAAATCGATCACGATCTGATTCATTTTCTTCAGATCAAAGCCGATGCCGTGCCCGGCGCCGACGACCTTATAGAATTCCACGGTCTTTCTGCATTCCTGGAGCTTTTTGACCAGGATGACGGACTGGTTGAAGGGAACCATTTCATCGGCATCTCCATGGGCTACGAGAATCGGCGGGATATCTCTGTCCGGAGAAATATAATTTAAAGGATTGCCCACCTGGGAGATTTCGGGATGATCCACCACACAGCCGCCGTAAAGCAGATCCTCGGGGATCTGGGTCTTGTCAGCGGTAAAGATGGGATTTCTCGGCGCGTCATTGATCTTAGTCACATCGGTGGGTCCATAGAAGTCCGCCACTGCCATGACAGCATCGGAATACTCCCGGTTATCGTCGGTCTTATACTCTTCCATATCGCCGGTAAGGCCGATCATCAGTGCCGCATGGCCGCCGGAAGAGTTTCCGTGGACCGCGCACTGGGCAGGATCGATGCGATAAGTCTCCGCATTAGCCCTTAAGAAACGGATTGCGGATTTGACGTCCTGCAGGAAAGCCGGCCATCCGGCTTCGTCTGTCCCGCGGTATTCAACGGAGGCCACCACAAAGCCCGCCCGGGCAAAATCTGTCAGGTTCATAAGAGAACCGTATACGTTCTGTTTCCGCCAGGCGGAACCCTGGACATAGATAAGAAGCGGATGTTTACCGCCCCGGTCCGGGAAAGGCAGATCCGGCATTTTGGGGAATTCACCGTTCGGAAGCAGCAGCTGAAGCTTCAGTTCCCTGCCGTCCCGGTTGGCATATACCACATCGCGGATATAGTTGACAGAGTTCGGCTGAGCCTTATCGGCCATAACGGTTTTCATACCCGGAAGTATGGTGGCATCCGGCGTCATCTTAAAAACATTCTGTTCCATTTCTGTTCTTCTCCTCTCACAGTTTTAAGCTTCGGAAGACAGTGAAACAGCCTCCGGCAGCTGTTTAATTCGGTTGGACTCATCATATCATCCGAAATGAAGAAAATCAATTCTCTGATAGAGCAAGATATTCTTCTGAGTAAGTTTTTTTGATCTTCTTCATGATGGTTTTTAATACTTCTGCCGAATGATATATTCCGCTTCCGTTTTTTCCGGATACTGTTCCAGTTTTTTTTGCTCAGCTGTTTTTTGGATCCCTTGCAGCCGAAACCTTCAGCCCTTGTTATAGCTGACAGTAAAAAAAAGAAACGGTTTCACGTGTCTTTCTCCAGATACGCGAAACCGTTTCCCGTTTTATTATAAGTCAGGTATGATATTCTGAATCTTCAAGCCAGATATGACATCCCGTCTCTTCAAGCCGTGGCAGATATCCTGTCTCTTCGGAAAAGCTTCCGGCTTATTCGCCGTCATCTCCGTCGGAATCAGAACCGAAGTCTTCGGAAATATCATCCTCTTCCATAGCCCCGTCAAGATCTTCCGGACCGTACTCACCGTCAAAGTCGTCTTCGGAGCCGTCCGTCAGGTCGCCGGAATCGTCGAGGCTGTCATCGAAGTCATCGGCATCGTCATCGCCGACGTCACCGGAAAGCATTTTCGCCAGTGCATCGGCAAGGGAGGCGGTATCACCGTCTTCAAGTTCTGAGCCGTCAAAATCTTCCTGGTCTTCTGCTTCCGCCAGGGCGCCTTTTTCACGTTTCTTGGCTTCGGCTTCTTCCCGGGCCCGCTTCTCCTCTTCCGCAGCTTCTTCGATGGCTTTCTGTCTGCGGCGTTCGAGTTCTTCCATTTCCTGTTCGAACCGTTCGTCCGTATCCAGTTTCATTTCACGGTACTGCTTCATACCGGTTCCGGCAGGGATCAGATTGCCGATCAGCACGTTTTCCTTCAGGCCGACCAGATGGTCCACCTTGCCGCTGATGGCGGCTTCGGTAAGCACCTTGGTGGTTTCCTGGAAGGAAGCGGCAGACAGGAAGGAATCGGTTGCCAGAGATGCCTTGGTGATACCCAGCATGATCTGGGTGCCGACAGCCGGCTCCTTGCCTTCTTTCATCAGCTTCTGATTCATCTCGTCAAAGGTCAGGACGTCCATGGTGGTGCCGGGAAGCATGCCGGAATCTCCGACCTCAGCCACCCGGATCTTCTTCAGCATCTGCCGGACGATGATCTCAATGTGCTTATCATTGATCTCAACACCCTGCAGACGGTAAGGCCGCTGCACTTCGTGGAGCATATAGTCCTGAACGGCTCTCAGGCCCTGGATCCTCAGGATGTCATGAGGGTTGATGGAACCTTCGGTGATCTTCTCGCCGGCTTCAAGCCAGTCGCCGTTGGTCAGCTCGTGACCGTTCTTCTTGACCAGCTGGGAACCGTAGGTGATCAGGTAAGCTTTTGTCTCACCGGTCTCGGGATTCATGACCACCACTTCGGGTTTCTTCTTATTCTCCCGCATGGTCACCTCGCCGCTGATCTCGGAGATCGTCGCCATACCTTTGGGGTTACGGGCTTCGAAAAGTTCCTCGACACGGGGAAGACCCTGGGTGATATCGCCGCCGGCAACGCCGCCGGTATGGAAGGTTCTCATGGTCAGCTGCGTACCGGGCTCGCCGATGGACTGGGCCGCAATGATGCCGACGGCCTCACCGATCTTGACCGGCTCGCCGGTGGCCATGTTGGCGCCGTAGCATTTGGCGCAGACACCGACCTTGGAGCGGCAGCTTAAGTTGTTCCGGATCTTAACGGTCTCACGGCCTTCCGCGTCCAGGATTTTGACGATCCTGTCGGCGATCCTGGGCGTGATCATGTTGTTGCAGGCAATGACCACTTCCCCGGTTTCCGGATCGAAAATGTCTTCCGCAATAAAGCGGCCAACCAGACGTTCCTTCAGGCTTTCGATGGTTTCATCACCGTTCTTGAAGGCTGCGATCTCCATAAAGGGAATATCGCCGTCATGAGCACAGTCCTCTTCCCGGATGATGATATCCTGGGAAACGTCCACGAGACGTCTGGTCAGGTAACCCGAGTCTGCGGTACGGAGCGCCGTATCCGACATACCCTTTCTGGAACCGTGGGCGGACATGAAGTATTCCAGAACGTTCAGGCCTTCACGGAAGTTCGAATTGATGGGCAGTTCGATGGTATTGCCGGTGGTATCCGCCATCAGACCGCGCCAGCCGACCAGCTGTTTGATCTGGGACTTGGAACCACGGGCTCCGGAATCCGCCATCATGAAAATATTGTTGTATTTACCGAGCGCGGGATAGACATAATCATTCATCTGCTCATCCGCGTTCTTCCAGGTCTGGATGACCTGGCGGTACCGCTCATCCTCGGTGATACGGCCTCTCCGGTAATCACGGTTGATATCGTTAACGATGCTCTGGGCTTCCTGGATGAGTTCACCCTTTTCCTTGGGGATGATCATATCGGAAACGGAAACCGTCATGGCCGCCCTGGTGGAATATTTGTAGCCGAGGGCCTTGATATCATCCAGCACTTCTGCGGTGCGGGTGGCGCCATGGGTATTAATGACTGCTTCCAGAATTCCCTTCAGCTCACCCTTTTTGACCAGGAAGTCGATTTCCGGAACCAGCAGGTTCTTCTTCAGAGAACGGTCAACATAACCCAGATCCTGGGGAATGATCTCGTTGAAGATCAGACGGCCGAGGGTGGATTCCACGATGCCGGTAACGGTCTTTCCGTTAACGGGCCTGGATACACGCACTTTGATCCTGGCATGAAGATCCAGATAGCCGTTCTCATAAGCCATAATGGCTTCGCTTAAGGAAATATAGCTGTGTCCTTCTCCTTTGACGCCTTCCCGGTCCTGAGTCAGGTAATAGATGCCAAGGACCATATCCTGTGAGGGAACCGCAACGGGTCCGCCGTCGGAGGGCTTTAAGAGGTTGTTGGGAGACAACATCAGGAAGCGGCATTCCGCCTGGGCTTCTTCCGAAAGAGGAAGATGCACGGCCATCTGGTCGCCGTCGAAGTCAGCGTTGAACGCGGTACAGACCAGCGGATGCAGCTTGATGGCCTTGCCTTCGACCAGGATGGGCTCAAAGGCCTGGATGCCCAGTCTGTGCAGTGTCGGCGCACGGTTCAGCATA
>JAFRVX010000044.1 GCA_017438305.1 Lachnospiraceae bacterium
GATCCGTTTTGAAGATATTCCCGAAAAAATGAATGACTTATACAACAGGACCCGCACCTTTGATTCGGATTACGATATCATCGTCGGCACGGATTCCCAGAATCACAGCCAGACCAGGGTCGTCAACGTGATCTGCATTACCTGCAAGGGACATGGCGGTATCTTCTTCTATGAGATCACCAATGAACCGCTGATCAAAGACGTCCGCAGGAAGCTGCAGGTGGAGACGAACGAGTCCCTTATCACGGCAGCGAAGCTGGTGACCTGCCTCGAAGAGGATCAGAAATATGAAGAGATGTATCTCTCCTGCCCCGTCTCGATCCATGTGGATGCCGGAAACAGCCCCAGGGGCAAGACCAGGGAGCTTATCCCTGAGATCGTCGGCTGGATAAAGGCCTGCGGTTATGATGTAAAAGTGAAGCCAGACAGCTTCTGCGCCAGTACCATCGCCGACAGGATATCCAAATGAGGGTATACCGCCGGTATAGAGACAGCCATCCGAAAAAATGATAAGATTTGATAAACACTGAAAGAGAGGTGAGAAAAATGGCTGAAAGAATGCTCGTTACCCAGGCTCTTGATGAAAGAGATCTGCTTGTAAAAAAGATTACCGATAAAATTGCGAAAGCCTCTTTTGTAGACACCGTGAAACCCAATGAAGACAAGGTTTATGAGAACCGGATCTCCCGGGAAGAATTCGCGGAGCAGGCAAAAAGCGCTTTCCAGCAGATCAATGACCTGATCGACCGTTATCAGCGGATCGATGCCGCCATCGTGGCGTCGAACGCTGCAACTAAAATCACTACTTCCTACGGTGAATTCACCGTGGCCGGCGCCATCTCCTTAAGAAGCCGGTTAAGAGGCGATAAGCCCGGCAGCTCCGATACTGCTTTCGAAGATTGCCTTCAGAGAAAGATCCAGGCGGATCTTTCAAAGAAGCTTCAGTTAGCGGAACTGAAAAACAGGCAGCTTCAGGACACTGCCGAAACCATGCGGCTTTCGATCCTGGGCAAAGACAGCAAGGCAAAGGATGACAAACCTCTGGAGGTCGTGACTGCTTATGTCAGAGAAAACTCCACCGAGCTTGTGGATCCTCTGGATGCTCAGAAGACCATTGACCGGCTTAAGGAAAAGCAGGTCACCCTGCTTTCAGAACTTGATACCCAGATCAAGGTCTCGAACGCGACCACCTTTGTGGAATTCTGATCATTATTGATCATTCCCTGCCTGCAGTACGAAAACTTCAGACCCGGTTCCCCCGCAGCGGGGTCATGCTGCATCTTTCCAACCTTACATAAGTTGGATATCAGGAATAGCACAGTTGGCAGTGCACATGGTTCGTGGACCGTGTTCCGCAGGTTCAAATCCTGCTTCCGTCTCACAATGCGAGAGCGGTTTCCAATAGAGTGGGCCGCTGAGACTGAACTGTTTTTCCTCTTTTGTTAACGGTTAACGGAAAACTGTAAACCGTATTTGCCTGAACGCTTTTCAGATAACAGATAACCGTCCTTCAGGCACAGCGATGTGCCGAAATCCGCGAAACAGGTTAAGGCGCTGAACCGGTTGGCCGGAAGCAGTCCCCGCGGCTGTACTGCAGGCATTTTTATATTATATGATACAGGTCTGATACCTGAAGAAAAGAAGATATCCCAAGAAGACGCCCCGGAAGAATCAGATGATCTTTCCGGGGCTTGTTTTATTCAGATATCCGTTTTTTTTATGTATCCGGTTCTCCCTTTTGCGGGTATCCGAATCCGTTTCTGCAGGTATACGGTTTTGTTTTTTACTTATATCCGGATCTGTTTTTTGAATTGACAGCCACCGCCGTATCCAGTAAGATAAAGATTATATCAAACCGAAATAATTCCGTAAATCATTTCGTAAATAATCTTGAAAAATCTTTTAAAAATCTTATCTCGGAAAGGAAAGCGCAATCATGGTAAGCAGGGAAGCTCAGGCTGCGATCGACGGCATGTTTGCCCAGAAGGCAGCGAAAAAGGCCGCCGGCAGTCCGTCGGCAGAGGAAACCGTAAAGATCCGTGATATGTTAAGTGAACGAATGAGCGCGGTCCCGGTGCCTGAGGTCATCCGAATCGAAGAGATCTCAGACGGGGATGTAAAGGGCGAATGGCACCATTATACCGGTCCTGACAAGGATCATGAACATGTGCTTCTCTTCGCTTTTGGGGGCGGATTCGAAACCGGCTCTGTCATCTCCCGCCGGAACGTCTGCGCCAATATCTGCAAGTACGGGAAATTCGATGCTTTTGCCGTCAGTTATTCCCAGTGGCCGGAACACCGCCACCCGGCAGCGCTTCTGGATTGTCTGACAGCCTTTTTCTGGCTGACGAGAAAGAAAGGCTATGATCCGAAGAAGGTCCGCATGTTCGGTGAATCAGCCGGTGCGATCCTGACCCTGACGACCATGCTGTGGCTTAAAGATCATGGTTTTGAGACGCCGGAACGGGTTTCCGTTTTCTCCCCTGTGGTGGATCTGACCGGGGAAGATACGCCTTCCCACATCGAAAATATTGACCGTGACCCCATGCTGACCAGTGCTTCGGACGTCCGCTTCTTTACCGAGGAAGACAAAAGGAGCCCTTACGCCGCCGCAAAATACGGCGATTTCCGGGGCTTCCCGAAGATCCTCGTGAACCTGGGGACCGAGGAGCTGCTGTTCGATGACTCCATGCTGCTGAAAAAACTTTGCGAAGAAGCCGGCGTGGATATCACCGTAAAAGCCTGGGAAGGCATGTTCCACAGCTTCTGTATCTTCCCCTGCCCGGAAACCGAACAGGTGTCTGAGGAGATCGGCCGCTTCCTGGCGGAATAACTCAGTCGTCATCCGGTTCCGGGATCATTCCAACATTATGGTGCCGTTCAGGCTTAACGATACCGGTCCGACATAACGGTCCCGATCAGGCATCGGGTACCGACCCGACATCGCGGCATAAGATATACAAATCAAACATATAAAAACGGCCAAGTACCATACGCCCGGATCTGAGCCGCCGGCTGAAGGCGGCGGAATGGAGATTGCCATGAAAATAGATAAAACCTTATTGATGCAGACAGAAGAAGGAACTGCCTGGCATGAGTTCAAGGCTTCCCTGGGGCCGATCTACCCGGGCTATGAAAGTTTTGACGTGTTCCTGAACTGGGTGAAGGAAAAGCTGGAGGGATACGGCTGCACGGACACCCGGGAGCATCACTGGACCCATGAGACTTACCGGGTCGATGACTGGCCGGATCATGAATCCGGTGCTCTGGGGCTTACCATCGGCGGGAAGGAGATTCCCGTGGGGACCTTCCTCATGCTGTCCCGGTCCACCGGGGAAGAAGGCCTTACGGCTCCCCTGGTCTATTATGATCCGTCCGAAGGGGCTCCTGAAGACGATGCTTTCTCAGAAAAGATCGTTGTGATGGAGGAGCCGCCCATGCCGGAAAAGCCCTTCACGGAACGATTTCTGGAAAGCTTCGTGGCAACGGATACGAACTACCGCTCCGGCCCGGCGCTCCCGGCAGAGATGTTTGAGATCGCGGATCCGGAAGTCAATAATTCCTGGAACACCCGCTGGTCCTTCGCCTCCTGGGGCAGCCTTGCCGAGGCTGCTTCAAAAGGAAATGCCGCAGGCCTGCTGATCGTGAGCCGGCTGACCTACGGCTGCCTTAAAGGCCTGTACGACCGTCAGATGAAGCGGCCCATGCCGTCTCTTGTCATCGACCGGATGAACGGCCGGGAAGTCCTGGAAGCGGCCCGGGAAGGAAAGACGGCCTGCATGAAGCTGATCAGCCGCTTTTATCCGGCAGATGCCTGGAATTTCGTGACCTTCCTTCCGGGAAAGGATTACGGAACGGACCGGGATCAATATGTCACCATCAATGTCCATGTGGACGCCATGAGCCTTACCCAGGACAACGGCGCTTTAGGCGCTGTGGGGATCGCCCGGTATTTTTCGCACATCCCGCAGGCGCTTCGCGCCAAGACCCTGCTGTTCTGCATTGATTCCCGGCATTTCATCGAAGGCTTTGAATTCGGCAACTTTGAACACGATCCCTATCAGGTCTGGCCGGACCTTGTGCCGAAGGTAACGGTCACCGTCGGCCTGGAGCATATGGGGGAGATGGAAGGCGCCGAAGATTATGAGCATAACACCATGGTGCCCACCGGCCGTCCTGAATTTTCCTTCATGAAGGCCGATGACAACGACTTCTGCGCGCGGATCCTGATCGAAGCAGCCATTGATTCGGGGCTGCAGCGGGCCGACATCAAGATCGACGGCCGCCCGGGGATCCACGGGGCTTATAAGGGACTGGTCCGGGCTGTCCAGGCCTCCTGCCACCGGCTGGACGTCTGCGTGATCGGTGAAGCCGGCAACTGGTGCGGCGCCCACACCCAGACCTTTTCCGGGATGCAGTATTTCGGCCCCGACAAATTCAGGGATGAAGTCCATACCTGGACCCAGGTGGTTCAGGATCTGATGGATGCCGATGCCGTCGTTTATGACGTCAGCTGGTCGCAGCTGAACGCCTCTGTCCGGGAACTGAACCGGAAGGGCAGTCTTACTGCCCCAGCCCTGGAAGGGCTTCTGGAACTGATCTCTGGCATCTTCCGGGAGGTGGAAGAAGGGGCTTATCGGAAAGCCCTGGAAAGACTGGAAAAAGAAGTCCGGCCTGTCCTGCTTCCGTTCTTTGAGGAGGCTTCGGAGGAGGAGGATAAGGAAGCGCCCCTCAGGGCTATGTTCGGAAAAAAACAGCTGCCGGTATCTGAAGCGCTGGATAAGGTCGTCCGGTGTCTCGGGACCCGGATCGAAACAGGAGGAAACTGAGTATGGAATTGACACAGGCCGATAAAAAGGCCTTTGATAAAGAACTGCTGGCCCTGGCTGTGCCGCTGGCGCTGCAGGAACTGCTGACCGCCCTGGTCGGCGCGTCGGACGCTCTGATGCTGGGAAGACTGACCCAGCAGTCCATAGCCGCCGTATCCCTGGCCAACCAGATCTCCTTCGTCATGTCGCTCTTCACGGGATCCGCCGTGGGGGCTGCCGGCGTTCTGGCTGCCCAGTACTGGGGCAAAAAGGATTATAAAAACGCGAAGCGATTTGCCGGCATGGCTGTCCGGTATTCCGCCGGGATCGCCCTGGTCTTTTTCCTGCTGGCCTTTTTCATCCCGAAAACCCTGATGTCCTTCTTTACGCCGGAAGCCGAACTTATTGAGATCGGCGCCCAGTATCTGCGGGTGGTGAGCTTTTCCTACCTGTTCATGGGCCTGTCCCGCAGCTATCTGATGATGATGCGGATCTCGGGCTTTGTCTCCATGACCGTAAAGATCTCCGCCGTCACCGTCATCGTGGACATGATCGCGGACTTCTTCCTGATCTACGGCATCGGTCCCGTCCCGGCCCTCGGAGCGGTGGGCACCGCTTATTCCACCATTGTTGTGGAGATCCTGGCCCTGGTCTGGTGCATCCTCTGGACACGGAAAAGAGAGAACCTGCACCTGGACAAAGACAGCCTCACCTATTTCTCGAAGGCTTATGAAAAGGATATCTGGAAGATCATTCCCGGCATGCTGGCCAGCGCCCTGGCCTGGGGGTTAAGCATCACCGCCCATTCCTTTATCATCGGTCACATGGGTACCGATGCCACCGCAGCCTATTCGGTGACCGCCGTTGCCCAGGGACTGATCCAATGCGTGAGCCAGGCCTTAGGCGCAGCTTCCGGCATCATGATCGGCCACCTTTTAGGAGCCAATGAACTGGAAAAGGCAAAGGCTTACGAGAAACGGTTCTGGAAGGTCTGTTTCCTGAACGGGGCGGTCAACCTCGTGCTGACGGCCATTATCGGTGTGCTGGTCTACGTCTTCTATAACCTGGAGCCCCAGGCAAAATCCTATCTGGTAAAGATGCTTCTCTTCATGGCGTTGTACATGGTCGCCTACTGCTTCAATACCATCTACACGGTGGGCATTTTCCCCGCCGGCGGAGACAGCCGCTACGATGCCATCAGCGTCATTCTGGCCACCTGGTGCTTCGCCATCCCGCTGGCCCTCCTCGGCTGCTTTGTCTTCCACTGGCCGGTCATGGTGGTCTTTGTGGTCATGTGCCTGGATGAGATCGTCAAGGTCCCCTTTATTCCCCTCAGGAATAAAAAGTATATCTGGCTGAAGAACCTGACCAGGGATGAGAACTGAGAGGATCTGAGAAGATCCGACCGATGGGAAGCCAGGGACGATTCGAGCCTCAGAACGCGCAGAGAGCCGTAAACTCAGAACGCGCAGAGAGGCCGGAAACTCAGACCATACAGAGATCCGTAAACTCAGAACATACAGAGAGCCGGAGACTGATCCGTAAGTGTCAGCCTCCGGCTATATTCATGTCCTGTTCTGTGTTTTGTGTTTGTGTTTTTCTGTTTCTGATTCTGCTCTGTTTTATAATCTGCCTTGCTGCTGAACCCATCACGCCTGCCTGTGCCACTCGAAACAGAGCATCGTGATATCGTCGAACTGCTCGTTGTCCCGGACAAAACCGTTCAGTGAGCTCTTTACCTTTTCGATGGTCTTTCCGGGGCTTTCCTCCGCGCAGTCCTTAAGGCATTCCAGGAGCCGGTCGTTTCCAAAGCTTTCGTTATCCTTCGTCACCGCCTCCGTGACCCCGTCGGTATACAGGAAGATCTTGTCTCCATCCTTAAGCCGCAGGCCTGTTTCCGAGTAAGCCATATTCTCCATGCCGCCCAGGACGAAGCCGCTTTTCGCTTTCATGAATTCCGGAACGCCGTCTCTGACCAGCACCGGGGGATTATGTCCCGCGCTCACATAGATGAGTTCCCCGTTCCGGATATTCAGGACCCCTGCCCAGACCGTAACAAACATCTCCGCATCGTTCCCTCTGCACAAAACGTCGTTGGCCAGGGCGACCCCTTCCGCAAGATCCGGCGTTATCCGGACGCAGTTCTGAAGAATGACCTTGGAACAGGCCATGAACAGGGCTGCCGGGACGCCTTTGCCGGAAACGTCGCCGATCAGAAAGACGATCTGATCGTCGTCAATAAAGAATACGTCGTAAAAATCGCCGCCGACGGTCTTGGCCGCCTCCATCGAAGCGCTGACCTTCAGCTCCGGCCGGCCGGGATATCTGTCTGACAAAGCAGGCAGCAGGGAATTCTGGATAACATTCGCCACCTCCAGTTCCGACTTCATGCGTTCCCGCTCCAGAGTCAGCTGCCGCTGGTTGTCAAAGAAGTGCATGATGACCGTCATCAGGGCGATGCCGGCCGCATTGACGGTCACGAAGGGGATCGCAATCTGCCGGACGATGCCCCAGGCTGTCGAAAAGGGGGTTACCATCAGAAGCACGATGCCCAGGTGCAGCGATTCCATCACAGCGCCGATCAGCAGCACCCATCCGGACCTTTTCAGGATGTCCGGAACAGACACGGAGATGATGCCGCAGATGAGGCCGATGATGCAGGTCGCCACCACGCAGGCCTGGGCTGTGATGCCGCCCATCGAAAGCCGCTGAAAGCCGGCTATCGCGCCGGCAAGAAGGCCGCTTACGGGACCGCCCATCAGGCCGGACATCATCGGCCCTATATCCCGCACCGAGATGACCGCGCTGTTTAAGTCAAAGCCGGAAATATTTCCGTAGATACCGAACAGGCCGCCCGCCAGACCGACAATGAGAACGAATTTCCAGGTCTTCCGGGCTTCGATCAGCTTCTTCAGCAGCTGGGTGCTGCCGATGAAGGCCGAGATCAGCAGGATCACGGCCAGGGTACCTATCAGTCTTGAAAAGAAGACGTACATATTTTCCATAAACTTCTGTACCTTTACACGCTGTCCGAAAAACCTCCGGGCACGTGTTCATATAACCGCAGGGTGTTTACTCCGAGTATCAGTTCTTTCTCTTCATCCGTCAGATCAAGATTCCGGATTCTCTAAATATCTCTGACAGGATTGCCGAAGGGATAATCCGATCCGAAGGCGATCCTGCGGCAGCCGATTTTTCTGAAAGCACGAACAGTATTTTCGTCTGATTCCCAGAAATCATCATGGATCCTGTGGATACATCTTTCACCAGTCACCGTAATGGACGTATCAAAGATGATATTCGGGCACGTTTCCGCTGCCCTGTATACAGTCTCCGGATCTCCGGCCATGAGATGCGTCATGACGAAGGGAATGCCGGGATACTGTTCCGCCGCTTTCATAAGGCACGGGATATCCGTATATTCATTCAGATGGACGCGGGATGTTTCACCGCAATGAAATGTGATTGGTATGCCGTATCTTTCGCAGAAGGCATACACAGGTCTTAATCCGGGATCGTCGGGAGCAAAATTCTGAATGCCGTTATGCATTTTTATTCCTTTTGCCCCCCGCCGGAACCAGCCGGCGAGCTTTTTTATCTCTATTCCAGGGTATACACTGACCAGCGGGATAAACCGCCGGAAGTTTTCCGCAGCAGCCAGCGTCCACTCATTGATCCTGTCGACGCTTTTCACCGGTCCGAAGTTCGCCAGGACGGTATAATCCGTATTGCCGGCCTCCATCTTTTCAATCAGGTCCGGAACCGTTCCCTTTCCAAGAGAAGGCGTCGGTTCCATGTGATGCAGATCAGTAAAGGAGGAAATGATCCTTTCCGCATTCTTTTCAGCATAAACATGGGCGTGTCCGTCAATAATCATCACTTGCTGCCGCTTTCTTCCGTTTCTTGATTCCTTCTGTTTTCCGCTTCTGTTCCCTGCTTTCAGGCTTCTGTTCCATCCGCCTCTTCTGCTTTTGCCGCTTCTTCAGCTTCTGCCGCTTCCAGCCTTCTCACGACACTCTTGTTCTGCCACTTGCCGAACTTGAAGTATATGAAGATCATCAGGGCGCCGCAGAACATCGAAATGCCCATGACGTAGAACATGTACATGAAATGATTCGGCGCTGCGAGAACCGCCGCTGCCGACTGCTCGGCTTCCTCCAGGGTCTTGTAGGCGCCGGTGGCAAAGAGTTCCGATGCCTTTGCCGCAAGTTCCGGGCTCTTTGCGGCAAGGACCTGGGCAATCTCCGTCCTTAAGGGTCTGGCCGCCAGCAAGTAGGCCAGAGGGATACGGATCAGGTTCGCCATAATGGAGGTGATGGCCGGAGCGATGGCCGCGCCTGCACCTCTCATGGCGCCGCCGGTGACGTGGTCCATGCCCATAAAGGCATAGCAGAAGGCCAGAAAATGGATGCCGGAAACACCCATCATCAGCACCTGTCCGTCCGCGCCGAAGGCCTTCATGATATATGGTCCCGAAAAGTACAGGACTACGCCCACGAATGCCGCCACAGCGATGGCCGTCAGCTGGCCGGCGTGCACGCCTTTCTTGGCCCGGTCGATCTTGCCGGCGCCGATGTTCTGGCCCACAAAGGACGTGGAAGCCATGCCCAGGCCCATCATCGGCATCATGGCAAAGCCGTCTGTCTTCATAATGATCGTATTGGCCGCGATGAAGTTTGAGCCGAATGAATTCGCGAAGCTCTGGATCACAACGCTGCCCAGGGACATGGCCGCGTTCTGGATCGAACTTGGCAGGCCCAGTTTGAAGATCTGGGCCGCGGCGCTTTTGTCCGGATGCATGATATCCTTGATGTGGAGCCGGACCGGATAGGCACCGCTCTGGATTCTCCAGAGGGGGATCATGCCGCTTAAGAAGTGGGCGATGGTCGTCGCCCAGGCAACCCCGGCGACACCCATATCAAATTTGATGACAAAGAGAAGGTCCAGGACGATGTTCGTCACCGAACTCACCAGCATCGCCACCAGGGGCCAGCGGCTGTCGCCCATGCCGCGGAGCGCTCCGGAACCCAGGTTGAAGAAAACGTTGCCCAGGGTACCTGCGAAGATGATCATCAGATAGGACGTCGAGTTTTCGATGATATTGGCCGGCGTTTTGATGAGCTGCAAAAGGGGCTTTGCCAGCGGCGTGCCGACGATCGTGATGGCCGCGCCGATCATGATCGCCAGAGCGATGGCCGTATTGGTCACGATCCGGAGCCTGTCCTCATCCTTCGCGCCGAAGGTCTGGCTGATCACGATCTGGGCGCCCATGGACGCCCCCATAAACAGCGCGTTGAACAGCATCATGATCGGAAACACCGCGCCGACGGCCGCCAGGGCATCCGTTCCGACGTAATTGCCTACCACGATGGAGTCCACCACGTTGTAAAGCTGCATACACAGATTTCCCAGGATCACCGGGATCGCGAATCCGATCAGCTTGGCAAAGATCGGGCCCTGCGTCAGGTCATTCCGGGAATTGGGTTTCATTTCCTTAATTTTATCCGCCATAACAGTCTTTCCCTTCTTCAATTCTATTTTACGTACGGACAGAACAGACCGTCTCCGCCCGCTTTATATCTGATATCTATTATACAGGGTCCGCCCCATAATATCAAAACAAAAATACAAAAAACCCGCAAAAACCCGGACCGCGGAAAAGCGCTGATCTCTTCTATAAACACAAGTTTATCTGTGTATAAAAAACACTCATCTCCCGGGGCAATGATGCGCCGCCCAAACAAAAGGGACAATACATCGCCGGGCAATGATACGTCACCTGAGCACGAGGGACAATACATCGCCGGGGTATGCGCCGGCAAAACGTGGCCAAACCGGAGCAAAGCCCGGAAATCTTTTTCTCCGGGCTTTGTCATCTCCTTTATTCTTTAATACATCTGTTATTTCCTTTATTTCTTCTGATATATCAAAAGTTCAGCCTGTTTTTCAGTCGGCGTCCTTCCGCTCTTCCTGCTCCTTCTGGATCTCCGGGAACACGGACAGCATCGGCTTCTGCTTCGGGTCCTTTTTCGTGATCTTGCGGTCGGAATAGTTCTTTGTCAGTTTTACCACCAGACCGCTTAAGCAGACCACGCCGATCAGGTTGGGGATCGCCATCAGGCCGTTGAAGGTATCGGAAAGATCGATGGCCAGAGAGACGTCGATGATGGCGCCTACCGCGACCATGCCGATGAAGATGACCTTATAGACCACCGTGGATTTCGTGCCGAAGAGATACTCCCAGGCCTTGGTGCCGTAGTAGCTCCAGCCCAGGATCGTCGTGAAGGCGAACAGGCACACCGCCACCGCCAGGAAGACGCCGCCGAAGGTGCCGAAGGTCTTTGTGAAGGCTTCCGTCGCCAGACCCAGCTTGGAAGCGCCGGAAAGGGAAGCGCCGGTGTTGATGTCCACCACGCCGGTGGTCAGGATGACCAGAGCGGTGCAGGTACAGACGATGATGGTATCCGCGAAAACTTCAAAAATGCCCCACAGACCCTGGACCACCGGCTCCTTGACGTTGGAGGCCGAATGCACCATAACAGAGGAGCCCAGGCCCGCTTCATTGGAGAAGACGCCCCGCTTGAAGCCCCAGGTCATGGCTTTGGCAATGATCGCGCCGCCCGCGCCGCCGGCGGCTGCCTTGATATTAAACGCACCTTTGAAGATCGCCCCGAAGGCTGCCGGCACCTTGCCGATATTAATGAAAATGATGATCAGGGAACCGATGATGAAGAACACCGCCATAAAGGGGACGATACGCTCGTTGGTCATCGCGATGCGCTTCAGACCGCCCAGGATGACCAGGACCAGCAAAACGATGATCACTCCCGCTGTCACCAGGTTTACGGTTTTGGAATCCGCGGGGACCAGGGTATTGATGCTTTCCGTAATGGAGGCCACCTGGCCCATGTTGCCGATGCCGAAGGAAGCAAATATCGCAAAGAAGGAGAACAGCACGGCCAGCACGCCGCCGATCACCTTTCCGTACTTCATCCTGCCCACGCCGTCCTTTAAATAGTACATGGCGCCGCCGCTCCACTCGCCTTTTTCATTCCGGCGGCGGAAGAAGATGCCCAGCACGTTCTCGGAGTAGTTGGTCATCATGCCGACGATGGCGGCGATCCACATCCAGAAGACAGCGCCGGGACCGCCCATGGTGATGGCGTAGGCGACGCCGGCGATATTGCCCGTGCCGATGGTGGCGGACAAAGCGGTGCACAGGGACTGGAACTGGGAAATGGAATGGGCGTCCTGGCTTTTCCGGATCCCCTTATCCTTATTGAAGAGGCCGCCGATGGTCTCTCTCCACATGTGGCCGAAACGGCGGAACTGGAAGAATCTGGTCAGCACCGTCATCAGCACGCCGGTGCCGATCAGGAGGACCAGCGCAGGGACGCCCCATACGACGCCGTTGACGGCGTCATTAACAGTAGTGACAGTCTGGGTGATGTTATCCATGGTTTACGATCCTTTCCTGAGAAATTTAGGATATAAAAAAGGAGAGTCTGCCGAAACAGCGCTCTCCCGATCAATACCCGTACATAAGTTCAAATCCATACGAAAGGATCCTCACCTCTGTCCTTTTGCCTGAGAGATTAACCGCCTCCGCGGCTTGCACCTTCGGCCCCCGGGGAATAAGTCCCGGGCTTCTCCAGAGTGTCATCCGTATACAGTCCCACCGCCTGCGCGGTACCTGAGAGTTTCGCTCCTTCGGCTATCCGTTAAGGATATTTCCTGCACACTTCATATAACCGGGACATTATACATTACAATGAAAAAACTATCAAGAGTTATTTTTCAAATTGCGCACAATACCGCCGCCGTCTGTGTTATAATACGAGACGCGTCCCGGGGGCCAAAGCTCCCGGAAGACTACCGCGTATGGAGGAATCTATGGGAATTATTTTTGAGATTATCTTTGAACTGATCATAGAGGGGTCCGCGGAGGCTGTGGGACATAAGAAGGTGCCCATGGCGCTCCGGATCCTGGCAGGCGTCATCCTGGCCGCCATTTACGGTGGGATCGTCTTTTTCCTTCTGTATATCGGCATTACCGAAAAGAACTGGATCGTCGTTATCCTGGGCGTGTTTGTGGCCGCGGCCTTCGGTTTCTATATCATGAAAGCCATACGGAAACACCTCAAGTGACCTGTCCGGGTCACGATCCGGCTTTCGTTGAATAAATAGTCCGATTCCGATTTCCTGATTCCGATTCCGGCTTTCGTTGAATAAATAGTCCGATTTTGTCGGATAATTTGTTCGAATTTCATCAAATAGTATTGAATTTCGACATTTTTGTATTATAATAACCATGCTTTAGTGATTAAAGGAGGGTTCAATATGGCTGTAAGCTATAAAAAACTCTGGAAACTGCTGATCGATAAGGACATGAAAAAAAGCGACCTTGAACGCAGGTCGGGGATCACCCATTATGCCTTAGGCCAGCTTTCCCAGGGCAAAGACGTCTCTACCGAAGTGCTCGGCAAGATCTGTGAAACGCTGGGCTGCTCGATAGACGATATCATGGAATTCATTCCGGATGATGAATGAATAAAGAATTGAGATAAATAAGCGAAAGGAGTAAAGGACTATGAACATCATTAAAAATATTGAAGGCAATAAACTGGAAATGGCTGTCGAAGGAAGGCTCGACACCAACTCTTCTCCTGTCTTTATGGACGCCTTTACCGAGGTTTCAGAAGGCGTTGAAGATTTCGTGCTGGATCTCGGCAAGGTGGACTACATCTCCTCCGCAGGGCTGCGGGTGCTGCTTTCCATGCAGAAGATCATGAACAAGCAGGGCAAGATGACGATCGTTAACGCCACCTCCGATCTGATGGAGGTCTTCGATCTTACGGGTTTCTCTGACATTCTGAATATCGGATAATATTATGGCAGCTAAAGACCGTTTTACCGGTCCCATGTTCCGCCGCCTCTTTATTCCGGCAGTGCTCTCCTCCTTCGGATGGGCCTTCAGCGATATTGCAGACGCGGTGGTCGTAGGCCAGAAGCTCGGCACCGTCGGGCTTGCGGCCATCAGCCTGATCCTGCCGGTCTACATGCTCAACTGCATGTTCGCCCACGGGCTCGGCATCAGCGGATCGGTAAAATATTCCCTTTTTCTCAGCAGCGGAGATACCGGAAAAGCACAGGAAAGCTTTGCCGCTGCCTTCGGCCTGACCCTGATGCTGAGCATCGGCACGGCGGTACTGGGCACGATCTTTATCGATCCGCTCCTCAGGCTTCTCGGAACGACGCCGGAGGACGGAGAACTGTATAACGCGACGATCTCGTACCTGCGCATCCAGCTGCTTGCTACGCCGCTGTTTTATATTTCCAACGTTTTCAATTATTTTCTGCGGAATGACGGCAGCGAAAAACTTGCCGGCACCGGCTCGGTGGTCGGCAATCTGTGCGATATCTTTCTGAACTTCCTGCTCGTGATCGTCTTCAATATGGGGACGGGGGGCGCGGCTCTGTCCACGGCCATCGGCCAGGTGATCACGATCTCGATCTACCTGCCCGGCTTCTTCTCGAAAACGCATTTTCTTAAATTTATGCTTCCCGTGAAGGGATGGCTGAAAGATTCGGTGAAGATGCTCGTGAAGGGTCTGGCTACGTCGGTCAATTACCTGTATCAGACTATCTTCTTCCTCCTGTGCAATAATTTCCTGAAACGCCTGGGAGGAGAAACGGGCATCGCCGTTTTTGACATCATTCAGAATACGTCCTATCTCATCCTCTATCTCTATGACGGCACGGCGCGCGCCATGCAGCCGATCCTGTCCACCTATCACGGAGAGAGGAATGAGCCGGGCAAAAAGAATCTGCTCAGGATCGGCTTTACCGCGGGGATCATCCTGGGCTGCCTGATGATCATCCCCGCCGCAGTCTATCCGAAGTGGCTGTGCATGCTCTTCGGCATTGCGGGAAGTGCGGCGGAGCCGCTGGCCCATACCGCGATCAGGATATTCGTACTGGGCTCGTTCTTTGCCGGCATCAGCATGCTGCTGTCAAATTACTATCAGTCGGTAAACCGGGAAAAACCTGCGTTTCTGATCATGACGCTCCGCGGCGCGGCGGTACTGCTTCCGGCAATGTTCTTATGCCTTAAGTTCGGACTGTCCGGGTTCTGGTGGCTGTTCCCCATCACGGAGATATCGTCTCTTCTGATCGTTTCCGTGATCTTCACGATCCTGAAAAAGCGCGGAAAATCTGACGATGAAAAAGCCGACGGCGAGCGCATCTTCCGGCGCACCATCCTGAGCAGCCAGAAGGACATCGGCTCCGCCAGCGAGGATCTCGACGAATTCTGCAGCCGCTGGAACGCGGCGCCGAAAAAGAAGTATTCCGTTATGATGGCGGTGGAAGAGCTGGGCCTCGCGATCCTTCAGCACGGCTTTGAAGGACGGGAAAACGGCTATATCCAGATTACCGTCATTTCCCTCGAAGACGGCGACTTTGAGCTTCATCTGCGGGACGATGCCAGGAGCTTCGATCCCTTCAGCCTGAAGACGCAGCGCGCGAGTTCCGCAGGCGACGTGGATATGGACACCATCGGCGTTCTGATGATCAAGGAACGCTCTAAAGAATTCAATTACCGGCGCTATCAGGGTTTCAACACACTGGTTGTAAAGATTTAATGAGAGGAGGCCAGTGGTAATGGACATTATCTATTTCGGAACAGACGTTTTTTATTCCTGTTTCGACTATCTGTCAAAGCATCACAGGATCCGTGCGCTGTATACCTATCATAACGATGAGGACTATTTTACCGAATACGAGATCGTCAGGCGCGCGAAGGAACTGGGAATTCCCGTTCACTATGAGGCGGTCACGCCGGAACAGACAAAAGCGTATTTCAAAGACGGCGTTTCCGTCTATTTCAGCGCGGAGTACGACAGGATCATCGACATACCGGAGGACCTGCCGGAATTCAGGGGCATCAATATCCACAGCTCCGCCCTTCCCGAAGGCAGAGGCTATTATCCCATCGAATCGGCAATGGAACGGGAGCTGCCGCGGACCGGCGTTACTGCACATAAACTGGTGCAGCGTTTCGACAGCGGCGATATCCTCGCCCAGAGAAGATTTGACATTACGCCGGATATGGACAGCGTCGACGTGTATCTTACCAGCGCCGCGAACGCCCTCGATATGACAAAAGAGATCTTCTCTGATTTCGAGTCGGCCTGGAATATGGCCTCGGTCCAGAGCGGCAGAGGATCTTACTGGAAGCGCACCGCCAGAGAGAAGCTCACGCTGACCCACGAAATGGACGTCCGGGAAGCCCTGGAGATATTCCGCCGGTATAACGGGATGACGGAAGCCTTCATTAACGGCAGCGAATATTTTGTGACGTCGGCAGTCCGGGGACAGGCGCTTCTTCCCCGGGAAGAGATCCGGATATCCGACGATCTGTATCTCTACGCTGTCCGGGACGGACACGTGCGGCTTACCGTAAAACCGATCAATTCTTAAACGGTGACAGATATGAAGAAAAGACACTTGCAGAGCAAACTGATTATCGGGCTGGTCATGATAGGCATCGTTCTCATGCTTGCGATGTCACTGGCTGTCACGAATATGTTCCGTGTGCAGATGGAACAGCAGTATTCAAGGACGGCTTTCGATAACGCGACCATTGCCGCTGCCATCATCAACGGCGACACCATAAAAAGATATCGTGAAACGCTTCAGAAGGATGAATATTACGAAGAGATCCGGGAGAAGCTTGAGTCCATCCGCAGTACCGTGGGACTCAAATATCTGTACGTCGTCATTCCCGAAGACGTACAGTTCTACATCTGGGACACCGGCGAGGAGGGCGATGAAGGCGTCTGCGACCTGGGCGATACCGATGAGTTCTACGGCGACGGCTATGAAGTCATGCATTCCGCTTTTTCACCGGACGCCGAGGAAACGATCCTGATCACCGACAACGCTGTTTACGGCTACCTGGCTTCCGCCTACGTACCGATCCTGGACAGCGACGGCGTTCCGGCCGCCCTCGCCAGCGTGGACATCTCCCTGGACGAGATCAACAAGCAGATCGACAGATTTGTCCTGGTGGCTGTCCTCGTTACTTTTGCCGTCCTGCTGCTTTCGTCCGTGGGCTATTACTTCTATATACGGAATATCCTGATCAACCCCATCCGAACGCTCCATGACGATACCAAAAAGCTCGTATCGGACAACATGGATACCCTGGATAAATTTGAAAACCACGTGCATACGGGGGACGAGCTGGAAGAGCTTGGCACATCCTTCGAATTCATGACGCGGGAGCTGAACGATTATATCCGGAACCTTGCCTCCGTCACCGCTGAAAAAGAAAGGATCGGGGCGGAGCTGAACGTAGCGACCCAGATCCAGGCCGATATGCTTCCGCGTATCTTCCCGGCGTTCCCGGAACGCTCGGAATTCGACGTCTACGCGACAATGACACCCGCAAAGGAAGTAGGCGGCGACTTCTACGACTTCTTCCTGGTGGACGACGATCACATCGCCCTTGTCATGGCTGATGTTTCCGGCAAAGGCGTCCCCGCCGCCCTGTTCATGGTCATTGCGAAGACCCTGATCAAAAACCACGCCCTGGCAGGGGAAAGCCCCTCCCAGATCCTCAGCAACGTCAACGACCAGCTCTGCGAAGGCAACGAAGCGGAACTGTTCGTGACCGTGTGGCTGGCGATCGTCCAGCTGTCCACCGGCAAGGGGATCGCAGCAAACGCGGGACATGAGCACCCGGCCCTCCGGCGCGCCGACGGCAGCTACGAGCTTGTGGTCTACCGTCACTCTCCCGCCGTGGCAGCCATGGAAGGCATGCGCTTTAAGGAGCATGAATTCGAGCTTCATCCCGGCGACGGCCTGTTTGTCTATACCGACGGCGTGACCGAAGCGACAAACAGCGAACTTAAGCTTTTCGGCACCGACAATATGCTCACGGCCCTTAACCGGGAACCCATGGCAGCACCGAACGTACTTCTGAAAAACGTCCGGGAAGGCATAGATACCTTTGTGGGCGACATGGATCAGTTCGACGACATCACAATGCTGGGCTTCAGTTACTTCGGACCGAAAAGAAAAGCCCCGGAGGAACTGACCCTGGACGCGGCGGACGAGAATCTTGACAAGGTACTGGGTTTTATCAACGAACGCCTGGATAAGCTCGGCTGCGATCCGAAGATCCGGAAGCATCTGGACGTATCGGTGGAAGAACTGTTCGTGAACATCTCCCATTACGCCTATAAGCCTGATACCGGGAAAGCAACGATCCGTTTTGAATATAATGCGGATTCAGACACCGCTTTCATCACGCTTATCGACAGCGGCATTCCCTATGATCCGCTGAAGAAACCGGATCCGGATCTGACGCTTTCCGTGGAGGAGCGTCCCATCGGCGGACTCGGCATCTTCATGACAAAGCACTATGTCGATAACATCCGCTACGAACGGGATGGCGGCAAAAATATCCTGACCTTGGAGAAGAAGCTCAAAAGCTGAGCTGAAGCAAGTAAAAACCGGCCTGCTTCAGACCAGGATCGAATAACTATCGCGAGTTTCATAGACCAGCGGTATACCGTTCTGTCCAAAAAAGTTCCCGCCTGAAATGGGCGGGAGCTTTTTTTCGGGGATCGCAGCCGGCCGGCACCGGTTCATGACCGGACAGCGCAGAGCTTACATCCGGCCGATGCCGGGATCGATGCTGTCACACAGCCTGAAGAGAAGCTCTGCTGTCTTCTCCACGCTTTCCCGGTATCCGTTGTTCATCCATTCTATAATGATATACAGGCTGCCATACATCATAAAGGTGAGCACATAGCCGGTTTCCGTTTCGCTGCCGTATTCCGGAAGATCCGGCGCCATCACCTGCCGGAGTTCCGTGACAAAGGCCCGGCGGAACCGTTCGCTGTCGGTTCTTCCGAACAGGATTCTGAAGGCCAGGTCATTTTCTCTGACGTAAGCAAGAAAGGCGCTCACCAGGTCAGTGGTATGCAGATCCGTATGAATATGCTGCATGGCCGTTTTCGTCTGCTCCAGCACGTCTCTCTCAATATCCTTCAGAAGATCCGTCTGATCCGTGTAATGCAGGTAAAAAGTCGTCCGGTTCAGATCCGCCTGCTCACAGATCTCCCGGATCGTGATCTTTGACAGCGGTTTTTCCTGCATCAGTTCCAGTAAAGCCCTTCTCAACAGCTGTTTCGTCATCCGGCTCCGCCGGTTTTCTTTTTCGGCTGCTTTTCCTGCCATTTTTCTTCTCCTTACTTCAACATTCGGAAGGTTTTTGTCGATATAACAACATAGTTCTGATCATCTGGTGATTGAAAAATCGACATAATGTCGATAAATTAATAGCAGATATTTTCGTACTTGTCAAACCGCTGATCTTCTAACAGTTTCCAGGCAGTTTTCGTTTCAGATCCCGATCAGACTTTCTGCCGGATGCAGAGCGGAGTCTGTTTCAGGTTCCGGGCACAGGCTTTCTGCCGGATGCGGAGCGGTTTCTGTTTCAGGCTCTGAGCAAAGACCTGGAGAATAAGATCACGGTAAAGATCAGGAGGTTTTTCATGAAAGCTTTTCCCCTTCCCGCCGGGCGGGTGTCCGGCGAACACGTCACGAAAAAGGAACGCTGGCTCGGCTATCTGGCCGGCCCCTGCGGCGCTCTTCTTCTTAATGCCGTCCTCGGCGTTTATCTGAACGTCTTCTATACGGACGTTCTGAAGCTGACCCACGTCTGGGGCGGCGTCTTCCTGATGCTGTTTCCCATCGTGTCCAAGATCATCGATGCTGTCACCAACGTCATCATGGGGCAGATCATAGAGCATACCCGGACAAAAGAGGGCAAGGCCCGTCCCTGGCTGCTTTTAGCCTCTGTCCTGATCCCGGTCACCGGCATTCTTCTGTTTGCCGTTCCGAAGGCTTCCGACACGTTCCGGGTGATCTGGGTCCTGCTTTCCTATAATCTTTTCTATTCCATTGCCTTTACGATCTACAACATGAGCCACGCCCTGATGGTGCCGCTTTCCATCCGGAATACAAAGGAGCGGGGCTCTCTGTCGGTATTCAACAACATCGCCTCCGTCATGGTATCCGGCATCATCGTCGCCCTGATCTTCCCCATGGTCATCATGCCGGTCCTGGGGGCCAGCCAGTCCCGGTGGCTCTTCACCATGAGCATCATCTCGATCCTGGCCTTCCCCCTGATCCTGATGGAATATTTCTTCACTAAAGAACGGGTCACGGAGGAGATCGGCACCTCGGAAGATCCGCATCCCGTCAGGGAACAGCTCCATGTACTGCTTCATGAAAAGTACTGGGTCCTTATCGTTCTGTACTTCCTTGTCTATACCGTGGGCTCCGGTTTCAAGAATTCATCCCTGGTCTATTACTGCAATTACGTTCTCGGGACCTACAACGACGGCATCACCCAGATGCTGGTGTCCGTCATCGGCGGCCTGCCCATGGGGATCGGCATCTTTGCCGTCTGGCCCCTGGCGAAAAAGTTCGGGAAACGGAACGTCACGCTGGCGGGCTTCGTCCTCTATGCCATCGGCGGGATCATCTGCTTTATTGCCCCGAAAAATATGGCCGTGGTGCTGACCGGCCAGTTTATCAAGAATATCGGCGGTCTCCCCTGTGCCTATGTTTTCGCGGCGATGTTTGCCGACGTTCTGGATCATCTGGAGTGGAAATGCGGCTTCCGCTGCGACGGTCTGTCCGCCTCCCTGAACTCCATTATTACGACGGTGGCCGTGGGGATCACCAACGGCATCCTGAACATCTGCATTTCCTCGGCCGGCTATAAAGCGCCGGAATTCATCGAAGCCACCGGCGAGACCATCGGCTTCGCACAGAATGCCGCAGTGCAGAACGTCTTCACCTTCTTCTTTGTGGGCTTTGAGATCATCACGGCCATTATCCTGATCGTGATTCTGAAATACCTGGACGTGGAAAAAAATATCGACCGGGAGCAGGAAGAGATCTGGAAACGCCGGGAATCCCAGGACGCCACAGCCGGAGCCGAATAACAGAGATCTGAAAAACTGAAAGGAGTTATCGTGGAAAAATTATTTATAAAAGGGACTCGTTTTGTCACCGCATCGGGAAAAGAAGTGCTGCTTCACGGAGAAAATGTGCTTTGCCGGGACGCGTCCCTTCATCATTTTTATCCGGACTTTGAAGAAAAGGCTTTTCCCTATTTCAGGAAGATGGGCTTTAATTTTATGCGGTTCGGCATCTTCTGGGACGCGGCGGAGCCGGAACCGGGCTGCATCGACAGGGCTTATCTCAACAGGGTGAAGCAGATCGTCAGAACGGCTGAAGAAAACGGCATTTATGTCGTCCTCGATATGCATCAGGATCTTTTCGCGGCTAAATTCATAGACGGTGCTCCGGACTGGGCCTGCCTGGATGAAGGCCTTCCTCATCCCGAACACTGTGACCTCTGGTATGAAGCCTATCTTTCCAGCGAGGCCATTATCCGGGCCGCGGACAATTTCTGGGCCAATGCGCCGGCTGCTGACGGTACGGGCCTTCTGGATCACTATGAAAAGATGTGGGAAGCGATCTCCGAAACCTTCTCGGACTGTGACAACGTCATCGGCTTTGAACCCATGAACGAGCCGTTTATGGGCAGCCTGGCCCGGGAATCCTTCGGAATGGCCGCCATGCATATGGCGGAAAAAGGCATTCCCTTTGACTTGTCCCACCCGGAAAACATCACGCCGGAAGCCCAGGTGGAATTTATGGGCATCGTCGCAGGACGTTTTCTGGAGTTTGACCGGACCGTCCTGATGGATTTTTACAGGCGGATGCAGAAAGCTGTCCGGAAACACTCCGACAAGCCCATCGTTACCGGCGGCAATATCTACTGCAGTACGGATATCCCCACCGGCATCGAAAAGCTGTCTGACGGACTGCAGATCTACGCCCCTCACGGGTATGATTCCGTGGTGGATTCCGACCGGTATGAATTATACAATAAAGACAACGTTGCCCGCCTCTTTGCCCATAAAAAAGAAGCCCAGGACAGGCTCGGGCTTCCCACGGTCGTCGGCGAATGGGGCGCCTTCCCCTCCCGGGATTTTACGAATGACCTGATCCGTTTCATGAACGGCATCCTGGAAGAAAATCTCTGGGGAGATGCTTACTGCGAATACCAGCCGGGCCAGGAGCAGGATGCGAATTTCTCTGCCCTCTGCAGGGCCTATCCCATGGAGATCAGCGGCAGTGTGACTTCTTTCCATGCCGATGAAGCCTCCCTGACCCTGACATATGAGGCCGTTCCGGGAGAGAGCAGAGTCTTCCTTCCCTTTATCCCGAAGCATTACCCTTACACGGCCGTATCCGAAAATACCTGTATCTGTACCCTGCCCTCCGCAGAAGGGACAGTGCATCTTGTGATCGCTTAAAGATCATCTTGTACAGGCTATCCCTTTCCGAAAAAGGATATTATGATAAGTATCCGAAAGACGTGTATTATAAGCACTGATCAAAAGAGACTATTATGAAAGCTATACGACTCCGCACAGAATATCTCGCCGATCCTTTGGGGATCGATATTCAGCACCCCCGCCTGATGTGGAACTGCGAAGAAGGACTGTTTCAGACCGCTTTCCAGGTCCGGGCGTATCGGAAGACCGATGATTCGGTTTCCGTTCTGTGGGACAGCGGCAGAACCGCTTCCGGATCCATGGAAGCCGTTTATCCGCTGACGGCCGCTTCCCGGGAACGGGTTTACTGGCAGGTCCGCCTTTTTAATGAAGCGGATGTTCCCGGTGAATGGTCCGAAGAAGCCTTTTTCGAAATGGGGCTTCTGCATCCGGAAGACTGGAAAGCAAAATGGATCGCGGGAAATTACCGGCCGGACAGGCGCAGGCGTTATCCCGTGGATATCTTTCACCGTGCTTTCCGGATGGAAGACATTAAAAAAGCCCGGCTGTATATCACTTCCTGCGGTCTTTATGAAGCCGTACTGAACGGAAAAAGGGTCGGAAAATTCGTCCTGGCTCCCGGCTATACGGATTACCGGAAGCGCATCCAGTACCAGACCTATGACGTCACGGACCTTCTGAAAGAAGGACTCAATGATCTTACCGTTTCCCTGGCCGACGGATGGTACCGCGGCAGCATCGGCGCCTGGGGCCTTCGGAACCAGTACGGCACGCAGACGAAGCTGCTGCTCCAGCTTGAGGTCACCCACAGTGACGGACACCGTTCCACCCTGGTCTCCGGTCCTTCCTGGAAGTGGACGAATGAAGGCCCTGTCCGGTTTGCAGACAATAAAGACGGAGAGATCGTGGACGCCCGGAAGACCGTCCGGTTCGAGAAAAAAACAGGCCACGCCTCCGTAAAAAAAGCGCTTACGGTATCCCGTCATCTCCCGCCGGTTCCGACAGCTTCCAATAACGTTCCCGTAACGGAACACGAACATTTTACGCCGGTCCTGATCCGGACGCCGTCCGGAAAACAGGTGCTGGATTTCGGACAGAATATCGCCGGATATGCGGAATTTTCGCTGTACGCCCGGGAGAACGACCGGATCCTCCTCCGCTTCGGGGAAATGCTGGATAAATCGGGCGAGTTTACCCAGGACAATATCCAGTGTGTCCGGAAGGATAAACGGACGCCGCTCCAGAAGGTCGAATATATCTGCAAAGAGGGCCTGAATCATTATAAGACCCGGTTCGCCATTTTCGGCTTCCGGTATGCGGAAGTGACGGTCATCCCCGCGGAAGCGGCTCCCTCCGGGAAAGGACCATCAGAACCGGGATCCTCTGCTGCGGAAATGAAAACCATCCCCCTCATCCCGGAAAACTTCACCGCCATAGCGGTCTATTCGGATATGGAGCAGACCGGTTTCTTCGAAAGCTCCAATGAGCTTCTGAACCGCTTTGTGGACGCCACCCTCTGGTCAGCCAAAGGAAACCACACGGATATTCCGACGGACTGCCCGACCCGGGAGCGCCACGGCTGGACCGGAGATGCCCAGATCTTCTTTAATACCGCCGCCTATCTGTTTGACTACGCGGCATTTTCGAAAAAATACCTCCGGGATGTTTACGACTGGCAGAAGAAAAACGGCTGCCTGCCCCAGATCGCTCCCTATGGAGGCGTGGATTTTTACATGGCCCCCATGAACGGAAGCGTCGGTTGGTCAGATATTGGCATACTGCTTCCCTGGCGCTTTTATAAGATCTACGGCGATAAAAGGATTCTTGAAACCATTTACGACAGGATGGCCCGTTATGCCCGTTTTATGATCTTTCGCTGCGGCCGTTACGGCGGTCCGCTGGCATCTCCGTTAAAAGGG
Source organism: Lachnospiraceae bacterium (assembly GCA_017438305.1). GTDB lineage: Bacteria > Bacillota > Clostridia > Lachnospirales > Lachnospiraceae > UBA1267. The sequence continues at coordinate 24,121 of JAFRVX010000044.1, forward strand.
ATCCCCAAAGAACTGCGTAAATTCGTTGTGAACCGGGGTCAGAGCTACGGGGAATGGGCAGAACCCGCCGATGTGCATCCAAACGACTGGAAGGATATGGCCGCGCCGCATCCGGAAGTCTCCACGGCCTATACCGCTTATGTGCTGGGGATCATGGCCGGCATCAGTAAACTTCTCCGGCATGAGGAGGATGCTGCCCTGTTCCGAAGCTATGCCGAGGGCTGCAGAAAAGCCTATCAGGCGCTTGTCAGGGATTCCTTGGATACGGACCGTCAGGCCCTTCTCGTGCGGCCCTTATATATGGATCTCCTGGATCCGGAACAAACTGTTTATGCGAAAGAACGGCTCGTAAAAGCCCTGGATCATTACGGCTGGCGGCTGGGGACCGGCTTTCTCTCGACTCCGCTGATCCTGGACGTTCTTGCGGGCATCGATATTGAATACGCCTACCGGCTCCTTCAGAATGAGCAGATGCCCGGCTGGCTTTTCATGCCGAAGAACGGCGCCACCACCATCTGGGAAAGCTGGGAAGGCACCGAAGCCCAGGGCGGCATCGCCTCACTGAATCATTATTCCAAAGGCGCTGTTGTCGAATGGCTTTTCAGCACGATGTGCGGCATACGCATAGAAAAAGAGCGGCACTTTGCCATAGCCCCCCATCCCGGCAGAGATTTTACCTTTGCTGAAGCAAGGTATCACAGCATCTTCGGATGGGTCAGCTCCGGCTGGACAAAGGAAGGCCTTTTCCGGATATCCATCCCGGCCAACTGTACCGCCGACGTTTACCTGCCGGACGGAAAGACCTTAAGTATCGGCCCCGGAGAGCACGAATTTGCCTGTCCTGTGCTCCTTGGCTGATAAGCCTCAAAGAAAAAGACAAAAGGCCGGAAACCTGACAGCTGAGCAGGTTTCCGGCCTTTTCTTTTCAAACTTCAGAAAAGCGGTATTTCGAAATGGAGTGTGTTTACAGCAGAACGAATGTGGCGGCCAGTGCGGCGACGGCGAGGATCAGATAGAGCCAGCGGAGCACTTTATTCAGGCCGTAGGTAAAGACCTTCTTTGTCTTTCCGCCGACTTCCATCGTATAGATCTCCACATAGGGGACCGGGCTTCTGCGGTACCAGCCGCGGATCACGGCATTCCGGTCCAGGTTCTGCTTTGATTTGAAAATGGCAAAGATCTTGTTTAAGAGGAACAGCGGCTGATTATAGTCCAGGAAGATAATACCGGTGTCGTCCTCGATCACATAGTCTTCATTGAAGATACAGCCCGGATCGCCCCGGCCGATGATGGTGCCCTTCAGCTCGCAAGGGATGCTGCGGACGCCGGAGACCTTCGGCTCGGCCAGAAGGCCTGCCACCGTGGCCTCATGATACTCTTTGGACGGATGGGTAAAGCTGTACTTAAACAGGGCCAGCACTGCGGAAAGGATCAAAAGCACTGCGGAGATCCACATCTTCTCCATGTTCTGGCTGGCATAGAAGACCGCACCCACTGCCGCCGCGGCCAGGAAAGCCAGGATCGGCGCGATGCTGATGCCGATCTCGCGGAAGAAGTCATCCAGATAGGATTCGGGTTTCTGAAGATCAAACTGGACAAAGGGTGCCCTGCCGTACTTCGGCGCCAGTTTATCGATGGCCTGAAGACGCTTGGAGATCAGCGGATGGGTGGAATTGAGCTCATACCACTTGGCCCAGGTATTCCAGAGTTCCCATTTCATCGCGTTTTTGATATGCGCCTTGTCGATCTCGCCGTCTACGAAACAGTTGATGACCAGGGATTTGGACGCCTTCGAATCGAAGATACCCATGGCATTTACCGAGTTCACGCTCATGCCGCGCTTCTTTTCTTTATTGCTTCTGGTATCAGCGTGGGTACTGAGACCGAAGCCGATCTGGATCAAGGCGCGGGAAAGGGCTTCCGGATCCCGGGTCACTTCCACGGCAAACTCATCGGCAAAATACTCCCTCGTCCGGGAGAACCAGAGCACGAGATACTGGGACACAAGGTAGAGTATATAGGCCAGGGCCGCAACGCCTGCCTGGACCGCCGCAGAACTGCTGTCGTCACTGTCGCTTTTGGAGCTTGCGGTGGTGCTGTTCAGGAGGCCTCTGGCAATACCGTAGAGCACCATCGGGACCAGCTCGGCTACGGTCATCAGCAGCATGTCGTAATGGACCGCATGGCCCAGTTCATGGGCAACGACAGCCTTCACTTCATCCTCTGTAAGGAGCTCAAAGATGCCCCGGGTCAGAACGACGCGGGCGTTGTTCTTCGTATGGCCGTAGGTAAAGGCATTGGGCGCTCCGTCATCTATGTAGCCCATCCGGGGATATTTCATGTTGTTCTCCCGGCAGACCTGTTCGATGAACGCCCGGAGATAGTCCGGGATCTCGGCATTGAATTTCGTCCGATAGAACCAGCGCTGGGTCAGGTCCGTCAGGAACGGAGAGATCAGGAACTGGATCAGAAGGGCAATGGCTGAAGCGATCAGGGCGATGATCAGCGGAATGCCCACCAGTTCGAAAACGATCAGCAGGATCAGGACGAGCAGGCCGTAAAGCAGGGCCAGCGTCGTGGCTGATACGCCAAACAGAATTTTTCTCATGGATCAGTTTCCTCGTTTCTTTGTTTTGCCGGCAGCTTTACGCCGACTGAATAAGTATAACATGAAACAGGGTTTCCGCAAATTGTTTTTTTCACCAGTCAGGTGAATTTCTATTCGTAAGCTCTGAAAATACAGGTTTTTCCATTTCTTTCAGGAAAGGGTTTCTTCTGGCGCGGGCGCCGGTATAGAATTCCAGATCGCCATTCCGGAGTTTTTGTGCTTCGGAATCCGGAGCGGCGGGATCCTGCCTCGGAACTGTGCTGAGTAAAAAACTCCGTCCTTCACAGACCGGACTTTTGACAAAGATGACCTAATCATGTATACTTTTACTGCGGAATACCCCTGAAAAAATACTCAGAATGGAGAATACAGCATGATCACCGAAAAACCTGCTTTAAAGAATATAACCCTGGGAGAAGGAAGGCCTGCCGTTATCGTACCCATCGTCGAAACGACGGAAGAGGCGATCCTCGCCAAAGCCCGGGAGCTTGCCTCCCTGCCCTATGACATCACCGAATGGCGGGCGGACTTTTTCGAAGGACTGACCGATAAGGAAGCCGTCGTCCGCATTCTTGAAAGCCTTCAGGACATCCTGAAAGGTAAGGCCCTGCTTTTTACCGTAAGGACTAAAAAAGAAGGCGGCGAAGCGGACCTGGCCGAGGACGTCTATATCGATACGCTGATCAATGCCGCTTTTTCCGGCCATGCTGACCTGGCGGACGTAGAGATGCTGAAGGAAGAGCCCATCGTCCGGGCCATCGTGGAGGCCTGTCACAAGGCCGGCGTATACGTCGTGGGCTCCAACCATGACTTCCACAAAACACCGGACAAAGCAGAGATCGTCCGGAGGCTCACGCTGATGGACCGCCTGGGAGCGGATGTTTTAAAGATCGCCGTAATGCCGGAATCCAAACGGGACGTCCTGACCCTTTTGGACGCTACCCTTACCATGGAAGAGCAGGGGTGTAAAAAACCCGTTCTCACCATGTCCATGTCGGGCCTCGGTTCCATAACCCGGCTCACGGGAGAAGTATTCTCCTCCTGCGCGACCTTTGGTTCTGTGGGAAAATCCTCCGCCCCCGGGCAGATCCCCTTAGAGAAACTCATCACGGTGCTTGACACCATCCACGATTCACTCTGATCCTGAAAAGCGGATATCTTTCGTGATATCCCGAAACGGAATAACCCGGGAAGATTTGCTGCGAAAGACCGATAGGGCTGTTCCGGCGGGAAAGCCTGTTTCCGGTTTATTTGAGCTGCTCTTTTCATTTGATTTATCTGGTTTTTTGTTCGTGGTTTATTATGTCAGATCATTCGTCATAATGATGATTTCGGTTACGGGAGGCTTACATCAGCATGGACCAGGAAAAACTGAAGACATTCTCGCTTATCTGCCCCTCCTGCGGAGGAAAAATGGTGCTGTCGGAGGACGGCGAAAAGGCCGTCTGCCCCTACTGCGGGCATACGATGCTCATCGATAAGGACGGCGGTGCCGAGGAAGAATACAAGCGGCGCATGGCGGAAGCCCTCGCCGAAGAAGACATCAAGGACCTGCAGCAGAAGCGGCAGCGCATCCGCCGCCTTAAGGGCTGGCTTATTGCCCTCTGCGTCATCGCTGTGATCCTTCTCATCAATGTTTTCATCCCCGACTCACCCATGCATAAGCTCGTCTTTCCTGAGACGGCCGATCCTTTTGCCATTGTGAACGTCAGATTCTCCGGCATGTCCGGCGTGGGCAAAGCAGAGGTGCAGCTCACCGGCAGCAGCGATGCGGAATATGCCGATGCAAAACGTTTTGACATCACACCGAAGACCGGCCTTTCCAACGGCGACACGGTAACGGTAAAGGCAAAAGTCCTTCCCGGCTGGCGCTTTGAGCCCGCTGAAAAGCAGTTTACCGTTGAGGGGCTGACGGAATGGGTGGTGAGCACGGATCAGCTGACGGGGGACAACCTCGCCTCTGTCCACGCGCACACCGAAAACCTGATCCGGAAAGACTGGGAAGAGATCGTCTCCTCTTCGCTGGCCAAAGATATGACCTTTACGCCTTACCGGATGTATCTGTTCATTTCCGACAGCGAAAACGTCTATGAGAAAAACGTGCTCTATGACACCTACGAAGTGAAGGTCACCCGGGAGGACGGCTCGGTCTTTAAGAGCTATGAGGCCTGCCGCTATGCGGACCTGAAGATTCCGGCGGACGGGGTGCTGACCGCCTCCTTCGAAAGCCTCCAGGGCTTTAATCTCGGCTACAGCTACGGCTTTTCCTACGTCCACTCCTTCTCCGGCTGGACCGACGCCGCCAAAATGGAGGCGGATCTCCGCCACGCCCGGGACGGATATCGTCTGACAGACTGAATGTACGAAACAGCCTGCGCTTATGAAAAGATCGTTCTCAAAAGTCGTTCTCAATAGATCATTCTCAAAAATCATTTTCTAAAAGAATTCTCAGAAAATCATTCTCTAAAAGTATTCTCAGAAAATCATTCTCTAAAAGTATTCTCAAAAAAACACCGCAGGATATCAACTTATCCTTGCGGTGTTTTTTCTGACAGCTGAACTCTGTTATCTGGATACTGTCATCTGGATACTGTCAGCTATACACTGAAGTCTGTATATTATGCCATGTTATGCCTTATTCATGCATCAAGGCTTCCAGCTCGGCTCCGGTTTTCCCTTCCAGCTCGCCCTCATTATAGAAGCGGGTCTGCAGCACGGCAATGGCTTTTCCTTCATAGGTGAAGACAAAGTCGTAATAACCGGCTTCCGCGCTGTCAGGATTCAGATAGAAGCTGCCCCACGTATAGTCCGACGGATCTTCCGCATCAGAAGGATAGTGAAGATCGCAGTAGGAAGCAAATCCGGGCATCAGATCCGAGAACTTGCAGGTATTGTAGTATTCCTGATCGTCACGGTGTTTGATGACCCAGACACGCAGATAATACTCTGCATCGGTGTCGGGATAAAAATCGATCCACTCGTTCATGATAAAAATGCAGCGGACATCGGTGAGGGAAGACGCTTTGCCGTTAATGTCCTCCGACGTACCGACGCTGTTCCCGACGATGCGCACGCCGCGAAGAAAGGAAGGATCCCGGTCGTCAAGCTCGATAAGGCTGAGCTTTCCCGTGAGTCTGGCCGGCTCCGCTGTCTTGCTGCCGGAGGTCTCTCCTTCCGTTTTGTCCTTATCGTCCGTCTTCGAAGTGTCGGCATCGGTCTTCTGCTCCTGGCCGGAAGCCTGTTCCGAGCCTGAGGATTTCGTGGTGTCGTTTCCTTTTCCGCAGGCTGCAAGGCTGATGATCATCAGCGCAGCGAGCAGGAAACAGATGAATCGTTTTCTGTTGAACATAAAACCTCCCATAAAAAACTTAACGAAAAACACCTGAAAAACTTCGTCTGAAAAGCTTCTGAAAAAGATGAGAAACGCTTCTCAAAATAACGCAAATCTTCTGAAGAATAGTCAGAATAAGACCGGAATCAATTCGGACTGCAGTTTGAAATATCCGAGTTATCTTCAGAAAAAAAAAGAATATATTTATGAAATATATCTTTATTAACAATAAGCTATAGATGAGGGAACTGTCAAGTCTTTAATTCATATTCACTTCTTATTTTCTTTCAGTCCGACTGATGCTCTTCCCGGTTATAACCACCGCCAGGATCCCGCCGAAAATGGCGATGCCCATCGCTGTATAGAAGTTGGCGGTATATCCTGCTGTTATTGCGGCCCCCTCAGCCGAACCGCCGAACCGGTCGATGATCACGCCTCCGATCACGGGACCTAAGAACATTCCCACACCGTAAAGAGCCTGATAAATGCCCATTGCCGCGCCGCGCCGGGCATTCGGGACGGTCTCGATGGCACTGGCCATGGTCAGGGGCATGATCAGTCCGACGCCGGATCCCAGAAGGGCCTGCACGGCCAGAAGAGACCCCATTGACCGTGTCTTCGGATACAGTAAGCAGGCCGCAGCGATGGCGGCAAAGCCGGCGGCGAGAACCGCCTTCCGCCCGAATTTCGGCGCAAATACCGTCCCGGAAAAGCGGGAAAGTACCGTATTCGGCAGCAGATTCGCCACGGACAGAAAGCCCAGCTGGGCGGTGGTCATGCCGATAATATCCCTTGCCCAGTTCTGGACAAAGCCCTGCACCGTAGTCCAGACCACCAGCATATAGATCATGGCCAGGACAGTCCCGCAGATAAGCTGGCGGTTCCTGAGGACCTCCAGGAAGCCTTTTACGGTCAGCGGTTCCCCGGTGGGAGGCTGCTCTTTCACCCTGGACATCACGATAAGTCCCGCAGCTCCCGCCGCCGCTGCCAGAAGAAAGGCCCATAACTCGCCCACGGCTCCGGCGATCAGCGCGCCGGAAAGCATCGCCAGGATCTGGGAGCCGCACTGGGGCACGACGATCCGGCTCATGGCCACCGCCGCCTCATCGTCCCTGTAGCTGGAAGCATACAGGACGGAGAAATTCACCCAGGTGGCCGCCATCATTCCCGACATGCCCCGGAAAACGAGGACGGCATAGGCCAGTCCCTCCGGGATCTTTTCCCGGCCGGCGATCAGCGCGGTCACCGAAAGCCCGGCCGATGCGATGATCGAAAGCATAAAGCCGATCATCACAAACAGCTTCCGCTTTTTCAACGCATCCGACGCGATGCCCAGGGGGATCCGCAGGATCATCTGGGTCAGGCCGTAGCTGCCGACGATCATCCCCGCCAGGGTTTTTGTAGCCCCAAGGGTATTCGTCGCGTAGGTCGTCAAAAACGACGGATAGGTATAGACCGAAAACCAGAACAGGAAAACCGCTGCCAGTAAAAAATGTTCGTTCTTCTTTTCCATAATTAACAACTCTGAAGGCCGATCCAAAACACCTGACCGGCTTTGACGTCATATCTCACAGCTGGCCGGCGTCAGCCATTTTATCTCACCATGCAGGGTTTCTTATTGTCGAATTTCCAGCCTGGGATCAGGTACTGCATGGCGATGGCGTCGTTCCGGGCGCCTTTTCCGAAGCACTTGTCCATATAGAGGGCATAAGCCTTCTCTATCTGTTCCCGGTCGGCTTCTATGCCGAGACCCGGCTTTTTGGGCAGGTCGATGCATCCGCCCACGATCTGCAGGGGTTCCTTTGTCAGCCGCTCCCGGCCCTCCTGCCAGATCCAGTGGGTGTCGATACCGTTCATCTTCCCGGGGATGGCCGCCGCGCACTGGACCACCATGGCCAGGGAGATATCGAAATGGTTATTGGAATGGCAGCCCCACATCAGGCCGAAATCATTGCACAGCTGACCCACGCGGACCGAGCCCTCCATGGTCCAGAAATGCGGATCCGCCAAGGGGATGTCCACGCTCTGCAGGGCAATGGTATGGCACATCTGCCGCCAGTCGGTGTTGATCATGTTCGTGGCGGTGGGCATCATCGTCGCCTTGCGGAATTCCGCCATGACTTCACGGCCGGAGAAGCCGTCCTCGGCGCCGCAGGGATCCTCCATATAGGCCAGCACCGGCTTTAAAAGCGGCGCGACTTCCAGGGCTTCCTTCAGGCTCCATGCGCCGTTCGGGTCCAGGTTCACCCGGGCGTCGGGAAAGGCTTCCTTGATGGCCGCCACAGCCTTCGCCTCCTCCATGGGGGTGAACACGCCGCCCTTCAGCTTGAAATCCTCAAACCCGTACTTCTCGTGGGTCGCCCTGGCCTGGGCCACGATGGCCTCCGGCGTCAGGGCCTCTTCATGACGGATGCGGTACCATTCGCAGTCCGCATCGGGCTCTTCTTCGTATTCAAGATCCGTCTTTTTCCGGTCACCGACATAGAAAAGATACCCCAGAAACCGGACCCGCTCCCGCTGGATCCCCTCTCCCATCAGGGCCGCGGCAGGCACATCCAGGTACTTTCCCAGAAGGTCAAGAAGCGGCGCTTCCACCGCAGTGACCACATGGACGCCGGTGCGAAGGTCGTAGGTCTGCAGGCCCCGGACGTCGTCCTTGATATGATCCTTCAGCCACCCGCGGATCGCATTGAGGGTCTGCTTGTAATCTGCGATCCGGGTACCCACCACCAGGGATTCCACCGCCTTCAGGGCGTCCGTGATCTTCTCCCCGCCGGGGACCTCTCCCACGCCTTCTGCGCCGGAAGAGTCCGTCAGGATCACCACGTTGCGGGTAAAATAGGGCGAGTGAGCCCCGGAAAGGTTCAGTTCCATGCAGTCGTGCCCGGCCACAGGGAACACTTCCATTTTGGTAATGACAGGAATTGCCATATACTATTCTCCTAAGAAATATGTTTTTCGACTTATCTTATTGAATGTATTTTGATGTAATAATGCTTTTTTCCGTAATTAAATCAGTCCCGCCTCCTGCATCGCCTTCCGGATCTTCTCAAGCACCGGGCCTTCGGAAGTGGGCAGGTTGGGAAGATAGGGATCGCCGACGTCCAGACCCCTTAAGTTCGCCATATCCTTGGCCGCCACGGGGAAGGAGGCCGCGTCCATGCTCAGCCGCACGGGGTTCAGCTTGAACTGGGCTTCCAAAGCGCCGGCAATGTCTCCCGCCGTATATTTCTTGTAAATATCGCCGATGAGCTCCGGCATGAAGTTGCCGGCCGTGCACACGCCGCCCACGGCACCGATGCACAGGCTCACGTACAGAAGCGTGTCCTTGCCGCCGAAAACCTTGAAATCCACGTCACGGTTCTGACGGACGACTTCCTCCGTGAGTGTCATATCCCCGGAGGTATCCTTCATGCCCACGATATTATCGACCTCATGGGCCAGCCGGTGGATCAGCGCAGCGCTCATGCCGTAGCCGACCCGTCCCGGGTTGTTGTAGAGCAGCACCGGCGTATCCGGCACCGAACGGGCGATGGAGGAAAAATGCAGAAAAAGTTCTTCCTCCGTGGGCTTTAAAAACATCGGCTGCAGGATGGAAATGGCCGACGCGCCGTTTGACGCTGCCATCCGGGCCAGCCGGATGCACTTTTTCGTATTGATGGCGCCGATGCCGAAATACACCGGGACACGGCCCGCGGCCTGGTCCACGGCGATCTTCAGTCCCCGCTCCATCTCATCTTCTTCCACCTGGTAGAACTCCCCGTTGGAGCCGAACACCAGGATCCCGTGCATTCCGCCGTTAATGACATAGTCGATCTGGCGGCGGAAACGGGCCTCATCGATCCGCTCCTCTTCATCTATGGGCGTCAGGATGGGAACCACCACGCCCTTTATAAAATCTGTATTCATTAATTCTCCTTTTTTATAACGTCGGGATCGTGCGCACCAGGTCCGGATATCTGTCCGGATAATAGCTCATGACCTCTTCCGCCCGGTTGACCAGCATGTCGTGCCAGGAGTAATCGGCCACGAACCAGGTGTAGTCGTTCGTGTCCTCCGGCATGTTCTCGTCCACGTTGGTCTGGTTCAGATGGCTGGACATATTGATATCGATGGGCATATTGCTCATCTCCAGGCAGTCATTGATAAAACGGACCGCGTCGTCCGGCGTGTTCAGTTCCCGCTCCATGGCCACGGAACCGGGTTTCAGCTGGCCCGTCCCCAGGCCGCCGTGCATCGCGCAGCGATAGGTCTTTCCGGTCTCTTCATCCGTATCCTCAAAGAAGAAAGAGGTAGCCCCTTTAGTATGGCCGGGGGTCAGCCGGGTGCGGATCGAGAAGCGGCCCAGGGTGATGGGCGTTTCGGGATCATAGAAATTGGTGACTTCATAGGGAAGCAACGGCATCGGAACGGTGTCGTCCTTTGTACGCTGATGATTCACCTCGTCCTCCCGGGAGAGCCAGATCTCTGCCTTCCGGCCGGTAAGTTCGTAGATCAGACGGACCCCCTGGGAATGGTCGCCATGGTAATGGCTCAACAGGATCTTTTTGATATCCCGCGGATTGAAGCCCAGGCTCCACATCCGGTCGATCAGCAGATACAAAGTCGCTTCATAACCGGTGTCGATGAGGATCAGCCCCTCGCCGGTATCCAGAAGATAGGCGGCTACATCGTCCTGGCCGGCAACGTTCCACACATGAGGCGCCACCCGGTAGGCAGGCTCGGTAAAGTTCCAGCGGGTGGACAGATTTCCCCCGCAGCGGGGTTTGGGATTCTTATACTGAAAACGCTTTTCCATTTTCCCTACCGTATTAATTTCAGTCCTTTCTCGGGTTTATTTTTTCGCACTGCATTTAAGAAAATTATACCATCTGTATAAGCTTTAATGCAACCGGGAATGCTTAGAAAAAGGCTTTTCCGGCAAAGCAGCGATAAGAGGACTTTGATATCTGCCGCCGATTCTGATACTTACCCGAAAACAGGAAATATATTTTATAAATTCACACACATCGGCAATAATCCTGTGGTATACTGATATAGTATTCATCAGTGAGGCATGAGTACGTCTTTTATAGAGGATTTTACAGGGCAGATCTGCTGCAATGAGATTTGACGGAAAGTCAAGCTCAGCGAAGGCCTGAATGATGACGGAAGGTTAAAACTATCCGAAACGGCAAAGGAAATGACATCTTTAAAATGGTTTATGGTTATAGTATTATGCTGTTTTTCTCTGGCGGGATGCGGCGGAAAGAAAGACGGCAGCTATGCCGGCTACAGCAAATATATTGCTGAAAATCCCCCGGCCGGTGATGATAAGGCATCAGTCAGAGTGGCGGACACCGATTCACCGATCTTCAATCTGACCGTCAGAAACAACTCAGAGGAACCTCTCACCTTCCGGTACAGTGATCTGAGTCTGTGGAAACTCGACGGAACCGAAGAAAAAAATGAATGGACAGAATCCCCTGTTCCCTATAAATTTCTTCCGGGCGCCATGGGCGACTCTCCGATTACGCTCCCTGCAGGCACAGATTATTCTGTCCAGCTTGATAAGAAGGAAACCGAAAAAGGCACCTATTAGAATGTAATTAAATTAACTAGACTAATATTCCATCCTGTGTTATAATGTATCTATCACCTTAAAGGAGTTAGAAACAATGGCAAAAGCACAGGCATTAACGTTAACTGAAAGCGATC